>JADLFO010000022.1 GCA_020845455.1 Caldilineaceae bacterium | reverse complement strand
TTGGCTGCTGGACGGCATGGACGCCGCGGCGCGGCTGCTCTCGCTGGACAATGATCCCATCGTGCAGACTGTGGCCCAGGCATATTTGGGCAGCGATCCACGCGTGCGCTTTGTTTGCCAGGATGGCGACGCCTTCCTGGCCGCGGCAGGCGACCAGCCCGACCGCTATGATCTGATCTTTGCCGACACTTGGCCCGGCAAGTACCATTTGTTGAATGAAACCCTGGCGTTGTTGGCCCCCGGCGGGCTATATGTGATTGACGACATGCTGCCCCAAGCCAACTGGCCCGTCGATCATCCACCCAAGGTCGCGGCCTTGATCGCTCATCTGGAAACCCGTCCCGACCTATATGTCACCAAACTTGCCTGGGCCAGCGGGCTGATCCTGGTCACGCGGTGCGACGTATGACGCCCCCCGCGCATCCCGGCCTCGCGCCGCTGACCGAGGCCACGCTGCACCACGGGCTGACGGACCTGGCCCAACGCGATTCAGAGCTGGCAGGGCTGCTGCAGCGGCTGGGACCGCCACCGCTTTGGGCGCGGCCGCCCGGGTTTGGCACGCTGCTCCACATCATTCTGGAGCAGCAGGTCTCGCTGGCCTCGGCGCGCGCCGCCTACGACCGGCTGCAGGCCGCAGCCGATCCATTGACCCCGGCCCGCCTGCTAGAGTTGGACGACGCCACCCTGCGCGCCGTCGGCTTCAGCCGTCAAAAGAGCGCCTATGCCCGCCATTTGGCCGAAGCCGTGCTTACGGGTACACTCGATCTCGCCGCGCTGCCCACACTGGACGACGACGCAGTACGCGGCCAACTCCAGGCCGTTAAGGGCATCGGCCCGTGGACGGCAGAGATCTATCTGCTCATGGCCTTGGGCCGCGCCGATGCCTGGCCTGTGGGCGACCTGGCCCTGGCCGTGGCCGCGCAGGAAGTCAAAGGGTTGGAGCGACGTCCCGACGCGGCCGCGCTGCACGCGCTGGCAGAAGGCTGGCGGCCATGGCGCGCCGTGGCGGCTCGGCTGCTCTGGCATCACTATCTCAGCAAACCGGCTGTGCGCTAATCAACGCACAGCGCGAAAACCGGCTCCACAAGGAGATCTATGCGAACTTGTCTTGTCACCGGCGCGGCCGGGTTCGTCGGCTCCCATCTCAGCGAACAACTGATCGCACGCGGCCATCGCGTCGTCGGTGTGGACGCCTTTATTCCCTATTACCCGCGCGCCCTCAAGGAGCAAAACCTGGCCGGGCTGCGCCGGTCGGATCGCTTCCGCTTTGTGGAAGCAGACCTGCGCCGTGACGACCTGCCCCCCCTACTCGCCGATGTGGAGGTGGTCTTTCACTTGGCGGCCCAGGCCGGGCTGGTACGCAGTTGGAGTGAATTCGACTCCTATATGACCTGTAACATCCAGGTGACCCAACGGCTGCTGGACGCGACGGTGAAATCACCGGTGGGCCATTTCCTGCATATCTCCACGTCGTCGGTCTATGGCCGCTTCGCGACCGGCGACGAGACCACGCCCTTGGCCCCCATCTCGCCCTACGGCATCACCAAACTGGCCGCCGAGCATTTGGTGCAGGCCTATGGCGCGAACCACGGTCTGCCCACCACGATCCTGCGCCTCTTCTCAGTCTATGGCCCGCGCCAGCGGCCCGACATGGGCTATCACATCTTCATCCGCTCGTTGCTCGAAGGACGAACGATCACCGTGGACGGAGACGGGAGCGACAGCCGCAGCAACACTTTTGTGAAAGACTGCGCCGAGGGATTGATCCGCGCCTTTGAACAGCCCGAACAAAGCATGGGGCAGGTGTTCAATATCGGCGGAGGGGAGGAGGTCAACGTCAACCAGGTCTTGGAGATTCTCCAGGAGTTGACGGGCAAACAGGCCCAGATTGCGCATGGCCCGGCGCGGGCCGGGGACCAGCGGCGCACCGTGGCCGACATCGGCAAGGCGCGCCGGCTGCTCGGCTATGCGCCCCAAACGACCATCGTGGACGGGCTGGCCGCGCAGCTTGCCTGGCAGGGTAAGTAGTCAGTTGTCAATTCTGCTTCTGGAACTGACTACTGACTGCCGGCTACTGACTACCCTCAAAGCTGTTGCAGCTTTTCCACCAGCGTGACGGTCTTGGGTTCGGTCAGCACGCTGCCATCCGGAAAGACGATGGTCGGGACGCTGCGGTAGCCACGATTGAGGCGGACAACGAGGTCGGCGGCCTCCGGGTCGTGGGAGATATCAATTTCCGTGTAGGGGACTTGCATGGACTGCATGACCTGCTTGGCCCGGTGGCAGTCTCCACACCATCGGGTGGTATACATCACGATCCGCGCTTGATTCGATCTCATTGCCACAACATTTCCTCGATCAACCATGAATTTGGCCCATCCTGCGGACGCGCCGCGCAGCATCGCAAAACGCGCTAGACTTGCGCCGGCTCCGACGCCCCAACGGACTGGTCTACTATAGAAACCTACTATAGAAAATATAGTACTATAGCCCAGCGAAAATCTCATAAATGAGAATGCACAGAACGCTACAGACGGAACCGCCACGGGCGCGTACACCGTTATCAACCATATGCAGATCATGGACATTCCTTACCATCGAGAAGAGCGCAATCAAAAACGGCATCGGCAAGGCCCGCGGCGCACCCCCGGCACGCTGTTCTGGGCCTTGGGCCTGGTCTTCGTGGCCGCGGTTGCCATCCTTGTGATCGGCCTGCTGCGTCCGGCGGATGCGGCGCTGCTCGCCAACTACTTGCCGCCTCCCTTACCCTTTGCCGGGCCGGACTTGGCCCCGGCAGGCGCTTCTGCGCCTGCGCCCGAATCGCAACCTGCGCCGCCAGGCCCCGTCGCGCCGCCCACGGCCACGGTTGCGCCCTCGGCCACACCGCAGCCCAGCGCCACGCCAAGCCCGCAGCCTTTGCCCACACTCACTCCCACAATCCTGCCCCTGGCCCCACCCACGGTCGCGCTCCAAGTTGAGACACCCGGCCCTGCGCTCCAGCCGGTCCAAGCGGCCGTGCAGTTGAGCGGGCTGCGCCATATGTGGCAGACCTGGAACAACTGCGGCCCGGCCACGCTGGCCATGAACCTCAGCTACTATGGCAGCCCGCTCGACCAAGCCGAGATCGGCGCGGTGCTGCGTCCTTATGCCGACGACAAGAACGTCACGCCCGAAGAGCTGGCCGCCTATGCCCGCAGCCAGGGCTATGCGGCGCAAGTGCGCGTGAACGGCAGCGCCGATCTGGCGCGCCGGCTGTTGAGCAATGGCATCCCCCTCTTGATCGAGACCTGGCTGGAGGAGCAGCCCAACGACGGCATGGGCCATTACCGGCTGCTCACCGGCTATGACGACGCGGCCGCGCACTGGGTTGCCTATGACAGCTATGTCAGCACAAACTTGGTCAGCGCAGACCCGGCTGTCTACCAGGGCATCACCATGCCCTATGCCCAGACCGACGCGTGGTGGCAAGTCTTTCACCGTACCTATGTCCTGATCTATACAGTCGAGCAAGAGCCGGTGGTGCGCGCCATCTTGGGCGATGCCTTTGACCCAGGCGTCATGTGGCAGCAGGCGTTGGCCACCGCGCAAAGCGAGATCGCGCAAAACCCTGCCGACCCGTTCGCGCAGTTCAATCTTG
>JADLFO010000021.1 GCA_020845455.1 Caldilineaceae bacterium | reverse complement strand
TCTGCTCGCTTTAGCGGGGGCGTTGACCGGCTGCTTGACCGGAGCATCGCCGGTCTAGAGCAGCCAAATAAGCAGAATGATCAACGCCAGGACGACCAAAAGCCCCAGGATGATCCCGCCCCAGTTCGGGCTGGTTTCGCTCCGGACGGCATCGCGGCGGGCATTGGCGTCATAGGCAGGGGTCGTCGTGACATTGTCCGCACTGACACCGGTAGCGTTAGCAGCGCTGGCTGCGCCGGTGTCAAAGACTTCCACTTGCGGCTTGCCGTCTTCCGGCGTAGCCTGCGTATCCGTAGTTGTACGCGTGCCCTCTCGTACGTCAGTCATGTCCATTCCTTTCGGACTCACGTCCTCCCCGGTTGCCCTCCTGAGCCGTTGGGTAGCCATTCATCGTCGGCGGGAGTGCGTTGGGGACAAATAAGAATCGCCTACCACGCCTACTATGACATGCGGCCGCGAAGCCGCCAGCCGCCGCGATATGCGCGCCGGGCACGCAAAAGGATATATTTTGTGCAATACGGACACGATAGTTCGTGTCCGTACGCGGCGGTGGATAGAGGCAGGGGGCTACCCCTGTCTTGCCCAAAGTCCGGGATGACTTATGCTACAAGCATGTGCGCGCCGCAAGCGGCGCCGAAAACTGCACCTACGTTGGTTGGTTTCTCTCTTCTTTGCGAGCTTTGCGCTCTCAGCGGCCCATCTTGCTAGGGCACTAATAAGGTCGGCCCCGCGTGTTGCGCCACCAGCGCGGCCTGTTCATGCGGCAGCACCAGCGTGCCGCCGTCCAGCGCACGCAGCGCGGCCAGCAGGTCCGCAGTGCGGCCGGCGCGCACAAAGGTTACCTGTGCGGCGCGCTCCGGCTCGCCTCCTATTAGGCGCTGCGCGGTCTGTTCCACCTGTGCGGTATCCAATGTCGTATCGCCGCCATCCCAGACCACCACGCGCAGCCGCGACGGTTCGTGCCGCACCAGGCGCAGCGCCAACTCCAGCGCACGCTGCGCCGCCGCCGTCCCGGTATAGACTACGGTCAGCGGATATTCTAGCCCGCTGCCTTCGCCCAAGATCAAGAGCGGACGCTGCGTCTGGCTGACCAGCGATTGCGCGGTTGAGCCGATCCCCCTGCGCCGGACGCGTCCGGCGCGGCCCATACTCATCAGCGCCGCGCTCTGCGCTGCGGCTAAGAGTTCCTGAACTACCGGCCCGCGGCGCACCTGAAAGCTCCAGCGCACCGGCGTCTGCGCAGCCACGCGCTCCATCACCTGCTGGATCGTCGCCGCCAACACGCGCAGTTGGCGTTCCATGCCGGCATTGTCGAGCCGGCGCAGCTTGGCGGTATAGGAGCCGATCTCGTGTCCAAAGGGCAGCCCGCACAGATAGAGCAGGTTGATATCTTCGATAAACAGCCCCTCTAGCTCCGCCTGCATCAAGGCGGCAAGCTCTGCGGCGGCCTTCAGTGCGGCCACACTTTGGGGCGAGGCATCCAAGGCAACGACAATCCGTTCTACAGGTTCCGGCATGGCCGCCTCATTCATTGTGCCCCGCCTTTCTTCGCCCCCCGCCGGTTGATCCGGCGCTCTCTTGCATCCTCGTCACTGCCTGCATCTGTGTGCGTCTTGTGCTGCGTGCGCCGTGAGGCTGCCTTTTCCTGCTGGGCATATTCCTTGCTCTTTTCGGCAAACACGGCCAGTGCATCCGCCACCTTGCGGTTGAATGTGCCGGCGGGGTATTGCCCTTTGGCGTTGGGCGTTCCCGCCTTCATGCCGGTCAAGACCTCGATCCCCTCATCGATCGTGCGGATCGGATAGATCGAGAACTGTTTGGCCGCGACCGCCTCCACCACATCTTGGCGCAGCATCAAATGTTTCACGTTGGCCTCTGGGATCAAGACCCCTTGATCGCCTGTCAACCCGCGCGCCTTGCACAGGTCAAAGAAGCCTTCGACTTTCTCGTTCACCCCGCCGATCGCCTGCACCTGACCGAACTGGTTGACCGAGCCGGTCACGGCAAACGGTTGGCGGATGGGCACTTCGGCGATAGCCGACAGCAGGGCATACAACTCGGTCGACGAGGCGCTGTCGCCGTCCACGCCGCCGTACGACTGCTCAAAGACCAGGCTGGCGCTCAACGACAGCGGGCGCTGCTGGGCATAGCGGCTGCGTAAAAAGCCCGCCAAGATCAATACTCCCTTGGAATGCAGCGGCCCGCTCATCTCCACTTCGCGCTCGATGTCGACCACCTCGCCCTGCCCCATGTAGACGGTGGCGGTGATGCGGCTGGGCCGGCCAAAGCTGAACGTGCCCAGAAAGAGCACGGACAGCCCGTTGATCTGACCGACTTTGGCCCCTTCGGTGTCGATCAACACGGTCTCGCGCAGCATCTGCTCCTGCATGCGCTCGCGGACGCGGTCCGAGCGATAGATCTGGGCGTCGATGGCCTGCTGCACATGGGCGGCGGTCGCCAGCGTTGCCTGCTCGCGCCGCGCCCAGTGGTCCGATTCCTCCAACAGGTCGACAATCGCCTGCATCTGCGCCGTCACGCGCTCCGAATCCTCGACCAAGCGGGCCGCCTGCTCGATCACACGGCAGACCGCCGAGTGGTCAAAGGGCAGCAGTTCGTTGCGGCGCACAATGGCGGCGATCAGGCGCGCGTATTGGTGTGTGGTCTCGTCGTCGCGCACAAACTCGTCGTCGAAGTCGGCGGCGACCTTGAACAGCTCGTTGAAGTCGGGGTCGGCCTGCGCCAGCATATAATAAAGCTGGCGGTCGCCCATCATGATCACCTTGATGCCGAGCGGGATCGGCTCCGGTTCCAGCGATACCGTGCTGGTCAGGCTCAACATCTGCACGGGCGATTCGATGCGAATCTGGCGGAACTGGAGGGCGCGCTTGAGACCCTCCCAGGCATAGGGGCTGGACAAGACCTTGAGCGCGTCTAGGATCAGATAGCCGCCGTTGGCGCGGTGCAACACCCCCGGTTTGATCAGCGTGAAGTCGGTGATCAGCGCGCCCATCATCGCCATCTGCTCCACGCGGCCCACCATGTTGAGATAGGAGGGGTTGCTCTCATAGATCACCGGCGCGCCCTGGGCGTCGCTAGAATCGACCAAGACATTGACCTGATAGCGGCGCAGCGCCGGCGATTTTTTAAAGGTCTCTGGGATGGGCAGGTTCGCCGCTTCCTCCTGGGCGGGCTTCTCCTCGCCGGTGTCCAAGAAGTCGTCAAGGTGGTCGCTGATATCCTGCTGCACCGCCTGCAGATAGTGCAGCACATCCGGCAACTCTTTGTATTTGTTCAGCAGATCGTCCAGCAGGTCGTTGACGACCAGCGCCGTGACCTCGTTGTTCAGTTCGCGCAGCCGTGTGCGATATTCGCGTTCCCAGCGCGGCACTTGCAGCAGCACCTTCTGCAACTGTCCCTGCAATGCCTCTACCTCACCCTGCACACGTTTCTGCTCTTCTTCCGGCAACTTCTGAAACTCTTCCGGCGGGATGACCTCGCCGTCGCGCAGGGGAGCGAACGCCAGCCCGGCAGGGGTGCGCAGCAGCGCCAAGCTGCGCTCGCGCGCCGTGTCCTGCAACTCTTTGAGGCTGCCTTGCTGCCGCTCCTGGAATTCCTCCTCCAGCGTGCGCCGCCGCGTGGTGTACTCTTCGCTCTCAAACGCCGACGACAGGCCGGTACGCAGGTCTTCGACCAAGCGGCCCATGTCACGTTCCAACTGCTTGCCCATGCCTGTGGGCAGCCGCAGGGCGACAGGCATATAGGGCTGGTCGAAATTATTGACATAACACCAGTCGCCCGGCGGCGGCTCCTGCGCGGCCCGTTGTTCTACAAAATGCTGAATGACCGTATATTTGCCTGTACCGCTGGGGCCAAGGGCAAAGATGTTGTAGCCTTGGCGGTCGATGGTGATGCCCAGTTCGATGGCGGCAATGGCGCGATCCTGGCCGATAAACTCGATGTCATTGCCCAGATCGGCGGTTGTCTCGAAATCCATATGGCTGAGCGTACAGCGTGTATAGAGCGCCTCAGGCGGCAGCGGTTGGACGGAGGCCACAGTGCGATCCTTTCGGTATGCGCTGCCGGGGCTGCCAAAGCGCCCCAGCAGGCCGCGGCAAAAAATGAAAATGATGTCTCTATGCGTATTATAGGCCACAACCTCCGCACAGATTGTAGTCATTCTTCGGACAGCGGCCCGAACCAGCGCGCTTCCAGTTCGGCCAGCGTCCCGTCGGCTTGGAACTGTGCCAGCGCCGCGGCGACCCGTTCATGCAGCGTCGCCGCTTGCCGCGGCATCGCGATCACATAGGCGTTGCTTTCCAAGACCGGGCCGGCCGCGACCAGCGCCGCGCCCCGGCCCTGCGCCTCGCGCAAGCTCACCTGGTCGATCAACAGCGCGGCCAGCGTCGGGTCTGCCTCCAGCGCGGCTGTGGCCTCGGCGGGCGTCTCAAAGGGAACCAACTCCAGCGCGACCCCGGCGCGCTGCAGCCGCCGCCCCACCATATCGCCCATGCTGCCCCACTCGACGGCCACGCGCTGTCCCGCCAAGGATTGTGTCGAGGTGAGCGGCGACCCGGCGCGTACCGCCAGGCGCACGCCCGCCTCAAAATAGGGCGGGGAATAGGCATAGTCGCGCGTGGCGCGCGGGTCATAGGGCAGCGCGCTCACCACGCCGTCGATGCGCCCGGCCCTCAGCGCATCCAACAGGCTGTCAAATCCGATGGGCACGATCTCGGCCTCCAGCCCCCAGGCCGCGGCCATGCGCCGCGCCAAATCCACATCATAGCCTGCCGGTTGGCCGTTCCCGTCCAACAGCTCAAAGGGCGGGAAGCTGGGGTCCAGCCCTACGCGCCAGCTTCCACGGGCCGCCATCGCTTCCCAGGTCTGGTCTTGGCGCAGCAGCAGGCGCGCCAGCAGCCCGCCTGGCCGGCCGGCTCCCTGTATCGACACGAACCAGCCCAGCAGCAGCACAACGCCTGCGGCGACGGCGGCAGCCGTCCAGATGCGCGCCCGCCGTGTCATGGCGTCTCCTGGCGCGCCATCTCGCCCTGGGCATAGCGCTGCACCTCCCAATAGATCGGCTTTGGCTCAAAATCGGTGCGCACAAAGGTGAAATAGTCCTGATAGCTCTTGGCGTCCCACGGATAGCGAAAGGCCCACAGACAGACGGCCTGCATCCAGGGCCATTCCTGCTGCGCGATCTCGTAGGCGCGGATCGTGTAGTCGATGCGCTGTCCGGGGCGCACGGCGCGCGTCCAGCGGGGATGATCGTTCCAGCCGCCCTCGGTGATCATTGTCTGTTTGGCCGCGTCGCCGTTGGCGACCATGATGGCGCGCAGCAGTTCCGCCCGGCGGTAGTTGACCACCGCCGGGTCGGCGGGTTCGTCCGGGTCTGAATACCAGCCGTAGGCATGGATCGCCAGCAGATCAAAATAGGGCGCGGCGCCCAGGCCATACATCGCCTGTAGATAGTCCAAGTCGTTCATGCCGTCGGGGCTGCCGGGCGGAGCCAGCGTGGGGGCCAGCGCGCCCGCTAAGATTTGCATATCGGGGTTGGCGGCCTTGACCATCGGGTAGACGACCTTGAGCAGCGCCACATATTTGGCCGGGTCCACCGCGGCATAGCCCCATTCCAGCGCCAGATTCGGCTCGTTCCAGAGAATGATGTAATGCACCCGTCCGGCATAGCGCGCGGCAAAGTCGGCGGCATAGCGGCCAAAATCCGCGAAGTGCGCCTCGTCCAGATAGAGTGGGCTGGAGTCTTTGGGCCGCGCCCATTCGGGTACAAACCCCAGCCGCGCCACCACCTGCAGCCCCTGGCGTTCGGCGTGGTCGATTACCATATCCGTATGCACCCACACCGACCGGCTTGGGTTGTCTTGTACATAAGCCCAGGGAAAATATTCCACGACCCAGGGCGCGCCCATCTCGCGCACCATCTCCAGCGTGCGTTTGATCTTCCACGCCTCGACCTCGTCGGTCAGGCGCGTGTGGATGCCCAGCTTGGGGTTGGTGGTCGTGACCTGCTGCTGGGGGCCGAGCGGAACCCAATTGCTGCGCCGCCGCGCAATGCCGATCGCGGTCGCGGCCAGGACTATGACCACCAGCAGCGCCAGCCCCGCGCGGCGTAGATTCCAGTTTTGCCGCCAATTCCACATGTCGTATTCACCGGAAATTCACCGCAAAGTTGCAGAGGGCGCAAAGGACAGAGGAAGGAAGCGCTCAGTACGGACACGAACTATCGTGTCCGTACGGGAGATATCGTGTCCGTACGGGAGGCAGAGGTAAGAGTGCGCCGCTCTGCTTCTGCGCCCTACTGCCTACTCCCTTTTTCTTTGCGTTCTTTGCGGCTCTGCGGTGAAATCACTTATTTCTGATCTTGACATCGCCAATCCGCACCATGGCGTGGGCGCTCTCCAATCCGCCGGTTTCCTGCACCGGCAGCCGGTCGGCCCCGCCGCTGCCGGCCACATAGACGCCTACCCACAATGGATAGACACCCTCGGGCGTCGAAGCCGGAGGGGTGAGCGCCAGCGTCTGCGCCACGCGATCCCCTGGCTGCCAGTAGCGCGTCGGAAAGCGCTCACCGCCCGGCCCTTGGTCGAACCCGGCCACCTGCGCACCGTCCGGCCCCAGCAGATGCACAAACGCCGTCAGGTCTGCCGCCGGCGGCGCGTTTGCCTCCCAGAGCAGCGTTACCGTCAGGGGTTGGCCTGCCGTCACCGCCGCGGGCAGATGCACGCCGGTCAGCGCCAGCCCCTCGCCAAAGCGCACCGCCGCCGGTTCGACGCCGATCTCCCCCGGCTCTACCGGCGCAAAGGGCAGCAGCACCACCGCAGCGGGGAAGGGCGTCACCGCGTCACCTGCTGCCGTGCGTGCAGGCAGCGGCGACAGGTCGGCGGCCGCCGGGTTGACAAACCCCGTATAGATGCGCGCTAGGAGCGGCGAGCGCGGGTCGATCTTGCGCCGCACCTGCACGGCATAGCGGTCGGCGTAGATCGCGCCTGGCTCCCACAGCCGCGTCGGATTCCGCCCCCAGCCGGGATGCGTGGTCACGTTGCCCAGCACGCCCCCCTGCTCGTCGAGCAGTTGGATAAATAGCTCATAATCATGCGTCAAGCGCTGTGGCGCACGCAGATAGAGCGTCACCGGAACCCAGTCGCCGGGGTAATAGCGCCCTGTGGGCGGCTCAATCGCCACCAGTTCGATCCGTTCGGCGTCGCCATAGAGGATGTGCACCGGCTGGGCCGCCGCGGGCAGCGCCGCGATCGGCTGTGGCGCGCCATAGCTGCGCGGGAAGATCACGGCCCCGGCATAGAGCGTGCAGCCCAAGAGCAGCCCCGGCAGCGCCAGCCGCATCACGCCCGCGGCCCGCTGCGGAAGCCAACTCCACCACCACTCCAGCCCCGCCACCAGCAGGATCACCACCGCGCTGATCGCCGGGAAAAAGAGCCGCCCCTGGCTGCCTGTCGCCACCAGGATCCAATAGACCACCAACCCCGCCGAGAGCAGCGCCCAGCCGATCAGCAGCAGCAGCACGCGGAAACGCACCGTATGGCCGCGCGCCTGCCTCAGCGCCGGGATCAGCCCGGCCAGCGCGAGGAGAGTCACCCCGTCCAACACGGTGTAGACCCAGGCAGGCAGCAGCAGGCTAAACCAGCCAAATAACCCCCAAAACGAATAGCGCAGCCCGCGGAATTCCAGCCAAAACTCGTCCCACTCCAGCGGCTCGGTGCGCCGGCCGTTGATGCTGACCAGATGTTCCAGCCCGGTCCAGTCGCCGTAGAGCGTGAAGTTGCGCCAATACCACCAGCCCGCAATTGCCAGCGCGGGCAGCGCCACCGGCAGCAGCGCCCGCAGCGGCAGCCGCCAATCGCGGCGCTGCCAGGCCATCGCCGGCCCGACGCCTGCGGCCAGCGGCCACAGCCCCAAGCCCTGCAGCTTGCTCAGCGCCGCCAGCCCCAGGATCACCCCTAGCACACCCCATTCCCACCAGACAGGCTTCAGTGTAGCGTCGTGGCCAAGCAGCCGCGCCAGCCAGGCCACGCCCGCCGCGCTCAGCGCGATCACCAGCGCATCGTTAGAGCAAGACGCGCTGATAAAGACAAACTGCGGGAGCGTCGCCAGCAGCAGCACCGGCAGCAGCGCCCGCCGCGAGTCACGCCCAAAGACCCAGCGCGCCGTCTGCGCCGTACACCAGAGCGTCAACGCGCCCAGCGCCAGTGAAAACCAGCGCGCCACATGCAGCGCCAGATTGGTCCCCGCCAGCGGGCGCGGCGCCGCGCTGTAGAGCATCCGGTTCTTGTTGCCCGGATAGAGCGGGTCGCCCATGTTGGAGCGCGGGTTGAAGACGGCTACCTGGTCAAAATCGCTCTGGTCGATCCCCGCGGTCAGCCGCCCCACCAGCCAGTAATAGAGCGGCGCTTGGCTGCCTTCCTGCTGCCATGGCCCGGTGGCCTGCGCATCCTGCACCGGCAGCGGGTTGCCCTGTGCCAAGTGGCGTGCAAACGCATAATGATAGATTTCGTCGGGCGTCTCGAAGGGCGGGATGGCGAGGCTGTACCAGACCCCGGCCGCCAAGAAGCCCGCCAGGATCAGCGCCAACCCAAAGCGTTCCACCCAGCCGGCGCGGCGAACTTGCACCGCATCGCGCGGTTGGGTCGTGCTGCCCATCGCAGATACATCCAATGCCATCATATCCCTATCGCCCCCCGCCTCCCGGCGCATAGGGCAGCAGCAGCGTTTGGCCGTCGGGCGCAACGCTCGCCCCGCCGCCGGCGCGCGTCACCGGCAGCTTTTCCAGCGTGTCGGCGCGATAGACCTGCAGCGCAATCCGGTAACGCGCTGCGTCTGCGCCGGTCTTGGGCCAATGCGCAGGCGGTAATTCGGTGTATTCCACAATCGTCTGGCCCGGCCCCCAGTAGATCGTCGGGATCGCGCCGTCGTATGGCTCGCGCTCGGTGATGGAGATGTCGGCGACCGGCGCGCTATCTACGACCTCCACCAGTTTGAGCACATATTTGTAGTGGTCGGGGATGGCCTGCGCCGCCTGCCAGTAGAGCGTCACCGGCAGCGCCAGGTCATCGGTATAGGGCGTGCCTACCTGCGCATCCGCCAGCAGGATCAGGTCGCCAAAGGCCGCGTCGATCTGCGGCGTCACATCCTCGTAGACCGGAACTTCCGGCAAAAAGAGGCTGGCCTGCAATGACGAATGGCTGAAGAAGCTCAACTCCTGCACCCGGAAGAGATGCTGCTCCAGCCAGGTCTCCACGCGGCCCTCCAAGTCCGCATAGGGGTGCGTGTTGGAGCGTACATACCAGATGCGCCGCGCCTGCCCGGCCCACTGCGCCATCTGCGCCTCCTGATCCGGCCAATCCCCGCGCAGCAGCGGCACACCATAGCGCGCCAGCGGCGCGCCCGCGGCGCGCGCCGCGTCTACCGTGTCCAGCGGCAGATAATACTCAAACACGCGCCAGGCAAAGGGCGACTTGAGCAGCAGCAGGTCCCCGGCAGCGATACGCCCATCCAGATAGCGGCCCACCCCGGCGAAATCGTCCTTCTCATACTCCTCTACGGTGAAATAGCGGAATGTGCTGTAGCCCATCCCCGCGACCATCGCCAGCGCCACCAGGGCCGCGGCCCAGCGCCGGCCGCGGCCCAACAGCGCCAGCCCCGCGCCGGCGAGCAGGATCATCCCGCCGCCGATCAGGCTCATGTGGCGCGCGTTCATATAAGCCGGAAAGATGCGCATCGCCACCAGCAGCACGGCGACCGGCCCCACCACCAGCGCCGGTGCGACCCAACCGCCCGCGGCCAGCGTGCGCCGGCTGCGCACGCTCCACAGCGCGCCGGCCAGCGCCACCGCGCCAAAGAGCAGGTCGAGCAGCCAGACTTGGGTGATATCCACGCTCAGACCCAGGCTAAAGGCGTTGAGCAGGTCGGGGAAGAGGATGCCCCATGTCACTTTGTCGAAATTGGCGCCGCCCCGGTCGCGGGTCACAATCGCCCAATAGGCAAAGCTGCTCACCGCCGCGCCCATCGCCAGCGCGGCCCCCATCGCGGCCAGCGCCCAGCGGCGGCTGCGCCCCCACAGCCACGCCGCGACCACCAGCCCATGCACCGGCAGCAGAAAGACTGCATAATAGTGGCTCGTCAAAAACAGCGCCAGCGCCAGGGCATAGCCGGCCCACCAGCGTCTTCCCTCTTCCGTCGCACGCAGCAGACAGTAGGTGCTGACCAGCGCCAGCAGCGCCCAAAGCGCATAGGGCCGCGCCTCCTGCCCATACCACAAAAAGAAGGGGTGCAGGCTGGCCAGCAGCGCGGCCCAAAGCGCGGCCCCATCTGCAAAGACCCCACGCCGCGCCATCAACCGCCCCCACACCCAGACCGCGGGCACGAGCAGCGTCGCCGCCATGGCCGAGACCATGCGCAGCACAAACTCGCTGTTCCCCGCCAGACGCACCAACAGCCCTTGCAGCACAAAGAAAAAGAACGGGTGCTGGTCATGCGTCGTCAGCGTGCCGCCCTGCCCATCATAGAGGATCAGCCGGCCCGCCAGCAGTCCCGCCCAGGGTGATTCGGCGCGCTGCAAGCTGAGGCTTTCATCCCACCACAGGTTTTTTGCGCCCAGTTCCCAAAAGACGCGGCCCATCGCCACCAGGATCAAGGCCAGCAGCGCCAGCCGCACCCAAGTGGGCTGCACGCCGCGCGCCTCGGCCATGCTATCACTATCCCTCAACCGCCACTCCTCACGGCTCATCTGTCCTGCTCACGGCGCGATCTCGACCTCACCCAGAGGCACATCCTGCCCCGCCGCTGTCTCCAGCGCGGCGCCGGTCGCCGGGTCATACAGCCGTAGCGTAACGGCATAGCGACCGGGGGCCAAATCGTCCGGCAGCCGCAGCGCGTGTTGATCCGTCGCCGGGCTGCCCACCGCCCAGGTCGAAGTCGGCGCAAACCAGCTTTGCGGCACATAGTCGTCGGCGGCCAATACCTGCCCCTCGGACCCCAGCAGCCGCAGGCTGAACTTATAGTCAAGCGGCGGCGCGGTTACCTCCCAATGTGTCGTCACGCGCAGCAGCGCGCCGGGCGCAGCTTGCGGCCCCTCTACTCCGGCCTCGGCCAAGACCAGCGCCGGGCCGAAGGCCACCCCCACGGGCCGCAGCGTCAGCGGCGCGCGGTCGAGCGCGTAGGCCAGCACGCGGATGCCGTTGTGGTCGCTGGGTGCGGACGGCCAGCCGTGCGTCGCCAGCCAGACCTGTACCGGCCCCGGCGCGTGAAAATAGAGCAACTCCCAGGCGGTGGACTTGCCCGCGGTCGCCGCGGCCAGCGTCGCCGCCACCTCCTCGGCGGCGGCCCCCTCCAGCGCACGCAGGTCGTGGACGGGCGCAGCCCCCGTATAGTAATGGGCAAAGACCAATTCCGGGTTTGGTCCATCCACCAGCACCACATCATCCGGCCCCACTCCTGCCGTGATCGTCTGCGCCGCCCCGCGGAAATCCGGCTTATGCAGCGCGCTGTCAAAGTATAACCGCTGCAGCGCCATCCCGTTCGCCGCCACCAACCCTGCCAGCACCCCCGCGCCGATCACCGTCCCTAGCACTGCGCCCCGCCCTGTTCGCCCTTCTCGCTCCCCCTTCTCGCCTCCCTCCTCTGCTCCCTCTTTGCGTCCTTTGCGGTTAGCCATCCTCTGTGGCGGGAAGAGACCCCCCGCGGCCAGCAGCAGCAGCGGCGCGCTGATCCAGATCGGATAGCGCACATGGAAATCGGGCTGGCGCACCACCAGCAGCCAGACCACGGCCAGCGCCGCGACCATCAGCGTGCCCAGAAACAGCCCCGCCGGCCCGCGCCGCCGTATCCAAAAGTACAGCCCCAGACCGACCAGCGCCAAATAGAGCCACGGCAAGCGCGCATCCCAGGGCGCGGGCATCGTCTCGCCCACGGTATAGGCGCGCAGCAGCAGCCAGGGCGCCTGGATTGGGTCCAGCGGCGCGCGCCAGCCTTCGAAGCCCAGCAGCGCCCAGGCGCGCAGCGCCCACGGCGTAAACAAGAGCGCGGCGGCTGCGCCCGCCCCCGCCCACCAGACCAGCCCGCGGCGGTCGCGCCCCCTCAGCCACCAGATAGGCGCAAAGGCCGCATGGCTCAACGGCGCCAGAAAGCCAAAATAATGCAGGTAGACCGTCGCGGTCACGGCCGGCACATAGAGCGCCCATACCCCCCAGCCGGGGCGATGCAGCAGCCGCCAATAGGCGATTGTCGCCAACAGCCCCAGCGCCAGCAGCCAGCTATACATGCGCGCTTCCTGCGCATACCAGACCTGGAAGCCGTTGCTTGCCAGCAGCAGCGCCGCGGCCAGCCCCGCGCCGCGGCTGCCCAAATCCGTGCCCAGCCGGTAGATCAAGGCCACGGCCCACACGCTGGGCAGCAGCGAAAAGTAGCGCAGCGCAAAATCTGTCTCCCCGACCAGCGCGATCCAGGCGTGCAGCGCCACAAAATAGCCCGGCACATGCTCCACCGGCATCTGCGCCAACATCTCGCCCAGCGGCCGCAAGCTGCGCACCAGGCTGATCCCCTCGTCGCTCCACAGGCTTTGGCCGTCCAGATGATAGGCGCGCAGCGCAAACGCGGCCAGCACGACCAGGCTGCACAGCGGCCCTGCCCAGGCCACAGGCCGCGCCATTCCCTTCTCCATTACAAGCCTATTCGCCACGGGTCATCACCGTCAAAGAGTCCTGGCCCGCTGTAGGCGCGGCCAGCACGCGCCGCACCCCCTGGCGATCATACCAGCCCACGACCACGCGCTGCCAGGCCGCCAGATCCGCGCCCGGCTGCGTCAGCAGCGTCACGGTTTCGTCGATCTGATCGCCGGCGCGCCAGGTCGATACCGGCCACGCGCCGCCCTGGGGCGTGCCATCGGCCTGCGCCAGCACCCGATTTTGCGCGTCCAACACCTGCACAAAGCGGGTCAACTCCCGCTGCTGCACCGTCTCGCTCCACCAGGTTAACGCCACAGCAACCGGCTGCCCCGCGCCATCTTGCTGCACGGCGGCGGCGGTCAACCCGATCCCGCCCTGCCAGCGCGCCGCCAAGTGCGGCGGGGACGCGTCGACCTGTGGTTGGGCGTGCAGCCGCACCGGCCCCAGGATCACGCGGTCCCCCAGCGCCGCGCCCTGCGCATCGCGCGCCGCCATCCGCTGCGACGGGTCTGTCACCGGATAGAGGCCCACACTCAGCGTCGCCAGCCCGTCGCGGGGAGTGTCCTCAAGCGTGATGACATGCGCATCGGCGAAGACCTCGCCGGGCCGCCACTGCCGTGTCGGATGCCGCCCCGCTGCGGGTACGCCGTCGAACTGGTAGAGCAGCCGGTTGTCCCGGTCGGCCAGGTGCAAAAAGAGTGTGTAGTTCTCGCCAATCACCTGGGGCGTTGTCCAGTAGAGCGTCAGCACCAGCGGCGCGCCGGGAGTGAGCGCCGCACCGTTGGGTATGTCGACGCCCAGCAGCACCGGCCCGCCGGCAAAGTGGGCGTCGATCATCCGATCCGGCGTCACGTTTGCCGGCGCCGGCGGCAGATGAAAGGCATCTTCGAGGATGGCCGCGCCCCACAGCGCCAGCCCCACCATCCCCGCCACCATGCCACCGTGCAGCGCCGGCTGCCAGCGCACAGGCAGCCAGGCCTGCCAGCCCATCACCCAGAGCAGCGCCAAGGCCGGCGCGGCCACATGCGCCAGCCTCCCCTGCTCGCCAAATGAGACTGTGCGCGTCCAATAGAGCACCGCCGCCACCACTGCCAGCGCCCACGCCATCGCCATTGCCACCGTCCAGCCCTGGGCTGCCGCGCCCGCCGCGTCCCTGCGCAGCAGCGCCAACGGCAGACCGGCCAGGCCAACCAGCATGACGGCGCGCACCGTCTCCAGAAAGGCAGGCGGCGCAATAGTCGCCACAAAGGTCCCCCAATAGGACCAGACCAGCCAGGGCGCATAGTCCCATACCTCATGCCAAGGCCAAGGTTCGGTCCGGTTGAGCGCCGGGATCACTGCTGCCATGCGCTGCAGCGGCGCAAGCTCGCCGTAGAGCCACAGGTTGCGGCCATAGATGCCGCCTGCCACCAGCACCCCGCCCAGCAGCGCCCAGCCCGCCGCGGCCAGCGCGACCCGCATTCCCGTGCGCCGCGCATAGTAGGCCAGCAGCACCAGGCTCGGTACGCCCGCCAGGAAGCCGCTGTATTTCGTCAACAGCGCCAGCCCGCCCGCGGCCCCGGCCCAGACCCAGGCGCGCGGCGGCTTGTCTTGGATGGTGGCGCGCGCCGCCACTGCTACCGTCAGCGCCACCGTCCCTGCCGCCCAGCCATCGTTGGTCACCGTCACGGCCAAAAAGAGAAAGACCGGGTTAAAGGCCACGACCCCGGCGACCGCCAGTGCAAATGTCCGTTGCCCTGGCAGCAGCGTGCGCGCCAGCCACCAGGTTGAGGCCACGGCCAGGAGCGCACCCAGCAGCGACACCCCCCGTGCTGCCTGCACCGGCGCGCGCGCTGCCCACGGCATATTGGGCAGCGTCAAGGTCTGGCGCTCGCTCAGCCCCTTCTCAAAATAGGGATTGGGGCTCGACGCCTGCACCATCGCCAGGGTTGGTTGCGCAGGCCAAGGGGCAGCCGCCAGCGCTGCCAGGCTGTGATAGAGTGGCGGCTGGGTAATCAACTCATAGGATGCGCGCGCCGTGACCTTATCCAGCAGCGGTAGGCGCGCGGTAGCGCGCAGATACACCACGGCGCGGTAGTGCGCTGTGGCGTCAAAGCCCTCCAACGGCGGCACGGCTTGGAAATAGATCGCCGCCATCAGCACAAAGCCCGCCAACAGCGCCGCGATAGCCCAAGCCTCACCTCGCCGGGGGATCATAGAAGTTGACAATTGAACGCGGTAACTGTCGTTCCGCGCTGCAAGCGGCGCCGGTCTGCGGCGAGGAATCTCTCCGGACAGCGTCAACAGAGAGGTGGATCACCCGGCCATCGCCCAGCGCCGGCCCGACATGCCCCCAATTCTGATAGAGATCGAACAACGTTCTGCTCTTTCTTCTCTGCTTTCTCTTCTGTGCGTCCTCTGCGCCCTTTGCGCCCTTTGCGGTGAACTACTCTCCCTCTCCAATTTCATCATACAGCCGCGCATGCTCGGCGGCGATCTGCTCCCAGGTAAAGGCTGCGCCGGCGGCGCGCGCCCCGGCGCGCAGCCGCGCGGCCAGCGCCGGATCGCGCGCCAGGCGCAGCACCGCATCCGCTGCGGCCTGCGCATCGTCCGGCGGCACATAGAGCAGGTCGCGGTCTGCCGCTAGTTCGGGCAGCGGCGCTTGCGGCGTCGTCGTCACCAGCGCGCAGCCGTGCGCCAGCCCCGCCATCAACGTCCCGCGGCGCAGGCTGGCTCCGTCGGCGTAGGGCATCAGCAGCACGTCGCACGCGTCCAGGTCTGCGCTGACCTCGCCGTCATCCTGGCGGCCCGTCCAGACCAAGCGGTCTTGCAACCCATGCGCCGCGATCGCCGTCTCCACCTCCTGCAAATAGGCGTAGTTAGTGGGGTCGCTGGCGCCCACGCGCTCGCCGATCATCAGCAGGTGCGCCGGCTGCCCGGCCTCCACCAGCCGGCGCAGCGTCTCCACCAAGACCAGCCCGCCTTTGCTGCGGTTCAAAAAGCCAAAATAGCCCACCACCAGGGTGTCCGGCCCGAAGCCGCGCCGGGCGCGCCTCGCTGCCCGCTCCTGCGGCGTAAAGGTGTGCGCTGCGATGTTGCTGCCGATGGGGATGCGCGCCAGCCGCCGCGCTTTGCCCGCCAGGTGCAGCCGGTCCCCCTCGTTGGTGGCGATGGTGAGGTCGCAGACGTGCGCCGGCCAGTCGGTGACCCAGCGGCGCAGCCGCCCCCCCGCCTTGGGGAACAGATAGGGGACCAGCACGTCGTGATAGGTCCAGGCCACGCGCAGCCCGCGGCGCTGCCAACCCCTGGGCGCAAAATGCAGCGCCGGATGCATGCCAAAGGCCGCTGTCTGGAACTGCACATGCACCCAGTCGATCCCGTGCGCCTGGGCACAGGCGGCTATGGTGCGCCCTGCGCCCCAGCCCCAGCGCCGGATCACCGGGTAGACCGCCACCGGCCCGGCGTCGACGCGGCGCGTCTGCCCGGCCATGCCCGTCAGCACGCTGACGCGCCGCCCCTGCGCGGCCAGCGCTGCGGCCAGCTCTGCCGTATAGTCGCCGACGCCGCCTTGCAAGGGCGGGTATTCACCGGTCACAAAGAGGATATGCGGGGAACCGACCGGCGCCGCCACGGGTGAATTCACTGGCGGGTCAAGGGGTGTAACACTTGAGGAACGCATCTTCAGCGGGTCAAGACCTTGTCCAGCGAATAGCCTCGATAGCTCAACTCCTGGAATCCCTGTTGGACAAAGAGGTTCATGGCGGCGTGGTGGTGATGGGCCAAGTGCAGCGCCATCTGCCCGTAATCCTGCATGGCGGCGTCGTTGATCAAGCGGCGCAGCAGCCACTTCCCCACATCCTGCCGCCGCCATTTGGGGTCGACAAAGATGTCGGACAGATAGGCCACCGGCGCGATCTGCGCCTGGCGCGCGGCCTCGCCCATCACCAGCGGCGCACGCACCAGCCGCGCCCGCGCTACCCATTCTACACGACGATAGTAGATCTCATAGCGCCGGTCGTGGCGTGTGCCGCGATAGACCAGGCTTAGGTCCGCCGCAGGCGTTGTCTCCTCCTGCGGCTCACCCAGAGGCCGATAGAGGCAGTAGTAACGCTCGCGCAGATGAAATCCCGCCGCGGTCAGTACCCGTACCTGCTGTCCCCAGTCGCCGGGCAGCAGCCCTGCGCCCGCTTGGAAAGAGGGGTAGCCTGTGCTGAGATGAAAGGCCTTGACAAAGCCCACCCCGGTTTGCTCCCAGAAGCGCTGCGCGGCTTCCAGCAGCGCAGCGCCTACCTCGTTTGCCGGTTCGCCCGCCCTCTCGCCGTGTTCGGGCAGCGCCAAAAAGCGGATCAACCCCAGCGGCTGATAGTCCGGCAAGTCCAAGCTCTCGCTGTCATGGCCCGCCGCCGCGTCGAGAAAGCCGACCAGCGCCCCGCCGCGCCACGCGCCCAGCCGCAGATGGCGCTGCCAGCGCACCGGGTAGACCGTGGGCGGCGCATCCGCCAAGATCTCTCGGCGTGCCGTCTCCTCGTCTAGCGGCAGGCTGTAGGGCGTGGCGGCGATCAGCGGGCCGAGCAGCCGCACCAGCGCCGCGCTCTGTTCGATCTGCAACGGTTGGATGGTCAACGCCGGCGCGAGCGGGATCATGGCGGCGTCTGCTGGGTCAGAATTTCCAACAACGCCGCTTGCCCTTGCAGCGCGGGCAGCGCCAGGCTGCGGATCTCCTCCAACTCGACCCGCCCATCGGCGGCCAGCGGGTGATAGTGCAGCAAGATCGACTGGCCGAAGCGTCCTTCTTCGCTCACGCCGGCCAACTGGCGAAACTCGACTACGGTATCGGCGTCCAGCGGGCGCTGCAGCCGCAGCCGGCGCGGCTCCAGTGTGACGCGGCTGCCCCAACTGCGGACGTACCAGAGCATCAGCGCCAGCGCGGCCCCTAGAAACAGCAGCGCGCCCACGTCGATCCCTTGGCGCAACTGCCAGCCAAAGAGCGCGGCCATGGCCGCGCACACCCCCGCCAGCGCTTTATATCTGGGATGCGCCGCATACTCCGTAGCCTGCGCAGTCGTGTCCATGTGGTGAATCGTTGCGGTTAGCTTTCTGTCACTGCGTGATATAGGTCTTCCAACTGCGCCAGGTGCGTCGCCACATCCGGCGGCGGCACGGCGCCTGCGGCCAGTCGCTCCGCCAGCCCGGGATCGTCGATCACCCGTCTGATCGCCATACGCCATGCTGACGCATCACCCGGCTGCGCCAGCAGCCCATTGACCCCATTCTGCACTGCTTCGGCCAGAACCCCCAAATTCGACGCGATCACCGGCACGCCCGCGGCCAACGCTTCGTGGACAGAGTAGCAGTAGGTCTCATAGGAGAGCGAGGGCGCCAGCATCACATCTGCATTCTCCAACAGCCGCCAGACCTCTGCCCGATTCAGACGCCCCATCCAATGGACATTGGCTCCTGCCAACGTGGCTAGCCGTTCGGCATAGGCCGGGTCCGCGGGCGGGTCGCCCGCGACCCACAACTCGAGAGCGTCCTCCATACCTGCAATGGCCTCCAGCGCCACATGCACGCCCTTCAGCCGGAAAAGGCTCCCGATATAGACCAGCCGCAACGGGAGGCCAGGGGTACGCGGTTTGTTGCCAAAATCCGCAGGCCGGTCCACGCCAAACGGCAGCACCCGCAGCCGTTCGACCGGTGCGCCATGCGCCGCATACCAACCCGCCACAAAACGTGTCGAAGCCAGCAGCGCGGCCGCATCGCCCAGTCCTCTGTGCAGGAGCGCCCCGCGCCATGCCAAACTGCCCCACAGCGCCGGCGCCAACAGCGCACCTCGTCCTCCGCTGCGTGCCACCGCACAGCGTGTACAATTCACATAGCCGCGCGGCCCCGCGCAGACCACCCCGCTGTAATTTGTCACCAATTGGGCGTTGGCGCACATCCACCAATAGTCGTGCAGTGTCACCACATAGGGCCGCCGCGCCCGGCGCAGCCGCGCCAGGATCGCCAGCGGCAGCCCCATCAGATGCTGTACATGCACGACATCGGGCCGGAACTCCTCCATGACTTGGTCAAAGGCCGCCAACAGGTGTCTACCCCCGAAGCTGGCCGCATAGCGCGCCGCCGGGCTAGGATCCCCTTCCCACGCTCGATAGACCGTCACTGCGCCCTCGCGCGTTGAGGCCAGCCCTGTCCCTTGCCCGCGGCTGCGTGTATAGACGGCCACCTCATGCCCGCGGCCGGCCATGCCCTGCGCCGCCGCTACCGTATAAAGCTCAGTCCCGCCCACATATTGCGGCGGATATTGATGGACTACATGTAGCACGCGCATCGGCGGCGAATACTCCACCCTAGACCGCTATGGGGTCGCACCTCGACCTGGATTCTCCTGATCCAGCCCCTATGCTATACTAGGGCAGTCTTGCAGGCGCGTCAAATGGTCGGGAAAACGCCAACCATCAATTGCAGGAAAACACGACGAAAATGAACGATGAATGACGAGATTGACGTGTCGGTCGTCGTCCTGAACTGGAACGCTGCCGAGGACACGCTGCGCTGCGCCCGCAGCCTGAGCGGGTGGCAGCGGCTACGGGTGCGCCTCTATGTGGTGGACAACGCTTCACAGGATGACAGCCTGGCACGGCTGCGCGCCGAACTGCCTCCCTCAATCTGCCTCATTGCCAATGCCACGAATCTGGGCTTTGCCGGCGGGGTTAACAGCGGCATCCGTGCCGCCCTGACCGAAAGCGACGCGCCGCTGCTTCTGCTCAACAACGATGCTGCCATTGCGGAAGCCGATCTACAACGCTTGCTGACCCTGCTGCACGATGAACCGTCTGTCGGCATTGTCGGGCCGGTGGTGTATCATGCTGCGCCGCCTCATGCCGTTATTTCAGCAGGCAACCGCAGCCCTGCGCTGCTCCTGAACACGCTGATCACCCATGCGCCGCCGGGCGCGCCTGTCTATGATGTAGACTATATCTCCGGCTCCGTGGCGCTGATCCGAGCCGAAGCGCTCAACCGCGCCGGGTGGTTGGATGAGGATTATTTCTTTCACACCGAAGTCGCGGACTTCTGCCGCCGGGCGCGGCGGTTGGGCTGGCGCTGTGTCGTGGATGCGCAAGCGCGCGCCTACCATGACTTAGCGCGCTCCGCGCCGCTGCGCGGCACGCTCTATATCTATTACCTGATACGCAACCGCTTTATCTATATCCGCAAGTTCTACGGATGGACTGGCTGGTTGATCGGCGCGCTCTGGGCGGTCTATGTGCTGCTATTGGCTGCCAAACTGGCGGTGCAGGGCAATGCGCCTGCGAGCCGCGCCGTGATCATGGCATTGATGGATGGGCTGGGCGGGCGATGGGGTGGGCAAAATGCACGCGTCCTGGCGGCAAGCGGCGTACAAGCCGCGCCCGCAGGACAAGATGGGCCATGAAGCCGGGTCTGCCATGAAGCTGGTCTATCTGCTGCCCATCTTGCCCCCGCGTCACCCGGAGTGTGAGGCGTATTCTCAGGAGATCGCGCTGCTGCAAAGCCGCTTTGGCGGCCATGTGGTCTTTGTCAACCCCAATCGTCATCTGCCGGTGCCGGCGCCCCGGCTGGCCTTTGGGCTGGCCCAACTGCCCAGCCTGCGCCGCGCCGAGACGGGGGAGACGATCTACCATTTTTTCAACCCCGACCCTTTTGCGTTTCCTTTTCTGTTGGGGCTGCGCCGCCCGGTGGTCTATACCGTCGCCGGCGGCGTGGAGACGCAGCGGCCCAACCTGGGCTTTTTGCGGCGTATGGCTGTGGTCGCCGTGCCCGACGCGCGCAGCCTGGCGCGCCTGCAAGCGTGGGGCCTAGACAATGTGGCCTTGCAGCGACCGGGCATCGACACGGCCCGCTTCGCCCACCATCCCATGGCGTTGGCCGCCGGCGACCCCTGCCGCGTGGTTGTGGCGTCTGCGCCGTGGACGCGTGCCCAGTTTGCGACCAAAGGGTTCGACGCGCTGCTGGCTGCGGCACAGCAAATGCCGGATTTGCATCTGACTCTGCTTTGGCGCGGCGTGCTGGTGGACGAGATCCGGGCGCGCGTCGAAGCGGCAGGGCTGGGCGCACAGGTGCAGGTGATCGACGGGCCGGTGGATGTGAACGCGGCGCTGGCCCGCGCCCATGCGGCGGCGCTGTTCGCCGCCCGCCCCGGCCTTGTCAAATCCTACCCCCATTCTCTGCTCGACGCGCTGGCTGCGGGCAAACCCGTCTTGACCAGCCGGGCGATCCCGATGGCCGACTATGTCGCCGAGACCGGCTGCGGCGTGGCGGTGGAGAATGTGACGCCGGATGCCATATGCGCTGGGCTGGCCGCGCTGCGGGCCGGCTATGATGGGTATCGTCGCGTTGCCGAGACGGTGGGCCGCCGCGACTTTTCTCAGGCCGTGGCGTTGGACGCTGCCGCGGCGATCTATCAAACTGCCCAGGCAACCGCCGCGCCCGGCAGGCTCATCCAATGAACCTCCGGCCCCACCTGCTGCCCTTTGCGCTACTGCCCTTTGCGCTGTTGATCGTTGTACTGCTGCTCTTTCTCTGGCCTGCCCTCTTTGGCGGGCGCATTCTGCTGCCGGCAGATATCCCGTTTGCCGTGGACCCGCTCTGGCGCACGCTGGCCCCGGAAGGGTTTGTCAACCCCGCCAACCCTATTCTGGCCGACCAGATCAATGAGTTCTACCCGTGGAGCCTCTTTACCCGGCAGATGTTGCAAGCGGGGACTATCCCGCTTTGGAACCCGTTTGCCAATGGGGGGCAGCCGCATCTGGGCAACGGTCAGGCGGGGGTCTTTGGCCCGTTTGACCTGGTGCGGCTGCTCTTCCCGCTGCCTACGTCCTATGCTTGGGTCGCCTTGCTGCATCTGGCGCTGGCCGGGGTCTTTACGGCGCTCTATACGCGCGCCATCGGCCTGCAGCCGGCAGGCATGACGCTGAGCATGATCACCTTTACGCTGAGCGGGCCGGTAGTGGTCTGGCTGGGACATCCTCACGCCAATGTCATGGTGTGGCTGCCGGCGATGCTCTATACGGGCGAACGGCTGCTCGCCACACCCTCGCGCGCTTGGCTGGCCGCATCGGCGTTGGTCGTCGGTCTACAGCTTTTGGGGGGACACCCCGAACTGTCGTTTCAGGTGACGGCCGTCTGGCTGCTCTATCTGGCGCTGCGCGTCGCCATGCTCTTTCCGGGCCGCCACGGCCTACGCCGGTTTGTGCCTGTGCTGCCGGCCGCGGCGTTGGGGCTGCTGCTTGCCGGCGTGCATCTGCTGCCTTTTGTAGAGGCGCTGCCGCACAGCCTGGCGCTGGCCGGACGGTTGGAGGAGACCGGCTTGGCCGAGATGGGCCGGCTGCGCCGTCTGTTTTTTGACTATCACGAGTGGCCGACGCTGATCACAGCCCTGCTGCCGCTCTTTTTTGGCCGCGAGGCCGACAACAGCTACTGGTATCCCAATCTCAACACCGTGGAACAGGCTGCCTATGCCGGGGTTCTGCCGTTAACCTTGGCGCTGGCGACGGCGCTCTATACGCTGCGCGTGCGCGATGCGCCCAACCGCCGTCTGCTCCAACTGTGGGTCCTGCTCGGCGCGGGCAGTCTGGCTGTGGGGCTGCGTCTGCCGCTCGCCAACGGGATGAATTTCCTGCCCCTGTTCAACGTGGCTGCGCCAGGCCGGCTGAGGGTTGTCTTTGTCCTGGCGGTGGCCGTGCTGGCCGGCGCGGGCTTGGATCAGTGGCTGGCAGGCAGCGGTCGCATCCGGCAATCGGTTGATCGGCTGCTTTTGCTCTTTGCGCTGGTCACAGTAGTGTTGGCGGCGGCGGCGTACACCGGCTTTGCCGTCTTCGAGGAACAACTGTTAGAGTCGGGCCGGGCCTATATGCAAGCCCATTGGGGCGCCCCTCATTTCATGCAGCCGCTGGAAACCTACTACGAGCTTGTCATCCAGCGCCAAGCCGCCAAACTCAGCTTGTACAACCCGCTGCACACCCCGGCGATGTTTCTGCCCGTCCTTGTCGCGCTGGCGTGGATCATCGTCCGGCGTCTCCCTGCGCAGCGTGCGGTCTATGCCGCGCTGGCTTTGGTCGTGGTAGACCTGTTCTGGATCGGTTTTGGCTTTAACCCGGCGGTGGATCCGGAATTTCTGGAGCGCAAACCGGCGCTGCTGACACGGCTGGAGGCCGACCCCGATCTGTTCCGCGTGGTCGCGACCGGCACGATCCTAAACCCAAACAGCGCCATGCGCTATGGTCTAGAAGATGTGCGCGGCTATGACCCGATGGCGCTGCGCCGCTATACCGAAGTGCTGGCGACACTGCCCGGCTACTATCCCATCCATTCGCATCTCTTCTTTACCTCAGCAGAGTCGCCGTTGTTTGATCTGCTGAATGTTAAATATCTGTTGAGCGAGCAGCCCCAGGACGAACTCCGCTGGGAGGCGCTGGACCAAGAAGGCTCCGTCCAGTTGTATCGCAATCGCAACGTCTGGCCGCGCGCCTTTCTGGTCTATCGGGCCATCATTGTCCATTCGGCGGATGAATCGCTGGCGCGGCTGCATGATCCGAGCTTTGATTTCCGGCGTCAAGTGGTGCTCGAAAGCGCGCCGCCGAACTGGGTCGAACCGGCAGAGGCCCCCGCGACGGCTCCCCCGGTAACCGTGATTGCCCATACGCCAGACGATATCCGGCTGCAGGTAGAGACCCCGACAAGCAGCCTGCTGGTGCTGACCGATACCTATCTGCG
Source organism: Caldilineaceae bacterium (assembly GCA_020845455.1). Taxonomy (GTDB): domain Bacteria; phylum Chloroflexota; class Anaerolineae; order Caldilineales; family Caldilineaceae; genus QEUY01. The sequence continues at coordinate 6,836 of JADLFO010000021.1, read as the reverse complement.
CGGCTGGCAAGCCTGGGTGGACGGCCGGCCGGCGCCCATCTGGGTGGCGAACCATGCCTTTCGCGCGGTCGTCGTGCCCAGCGGCGCACATACGATTACCTTTGCCTACCGTCCCCGAAGCTTTTATCTGGGGGCAATTGCCAGCAGCGCAGCCGGAGTGATCCTTGTCCTGCTTGTGCTCTGGTCGCCCATCTTCGGCCCGGATCGGAAGCGGACGCCATGAAGATTCTGCATGTTGTCCACGGCTATGTGCCCTCGCGCGGTGGGTCTCAATGGCTTACCCAGCAGCTTTCGGAGATTTTTGTGGCGCGCTACTCCGACCAGGTCACCGTCTTTACCACAGTGGCTGACAGCCTGGACCTCTTTCACCGGCGCGATTGTCCGGCGTTGCCGGTTGGGGTCGAGACGATCAACGGCGTCACGGTGCGCCGTTTTCCTGTTTTCAACCGCGGCCGCTTGATCCGCAAAGCCGCAGCCGGCCTTACCTACCGGCTGCGTTTTCCCTATAATGACTGGTTTCGTACCTTGGAGAGCGGCCCGATTGTGCCGGGTTTGCGCCGGGCCGTTGCCGGCAGCGGGGCCGACGTGGTCTTTGCCACAGCCTTCCCCCTGCGCCATGTCTATGATGCGCTCTATGGCGCGCGCCGGGCGGGCATCCCTGTGGTCTTGCTGGGCGCGCTGCATACGGCGGATGTGTGGGGCTTTGATCGCCCGATGATCTATCGCGCCATCCGGCAGGCAGATGCCTATATCGCGCATACGGATTTTGAACGCGACTATGTGGTGGCGCGCGGCGTGGACGCCGCCAAGGTGCGCGTGATCGGTGCGGGGGTCGATGCCCAGCCGTTTATGCAGGCAGATGGTCGGCGCGTCCGGCAGGCGCTTGGCTGGCAAGCGCAGCCCGTGGTGATCATGCTGGCGCGCTTTGTGCCGCGCAAGCGCTTTGATCTGCTCCTGGCGGCGATGCAGCAGGTCTGGCGACAGCGGCCCGATGCCTGTCTGCTGCTTGCCGGGGCGCGCACCTCGCATACAGCCGAGGTGGAACGAGCGATAGCGGCGCTGCCGGCGCAGCAGCGCCGCCAAGTCGCGATGGTCGACAGCTTTGACGAAGTCGAAAAGCCCTATCTGGTGGCAGCCGCCGATGTCTGCGTTCACACGGCGACCCAAGAATCCTTTGGGATCGCCTTGGTCGAGGCGTGGGCGGGCGGCAAACCCGTGATCGGCGCACGCGCTGCCGCCATCCCGTCGGTCATTGCCGCGGGCGAAGACGGGCTGTTGTTTGATTTTCCACAGGCGGAGAGCCTGGCGCGCGCCATCCTGACGCTGCTCGACGACCCGGAGCAAGCGCGGCGCATGGGGCTGCGGGGCCGGCAGAAGGTGCTGGAAAACTATACATGGGCGATTGTGGCCCAGCGGGTGCATACGCTTTATGAGGAGGTCATTGGCGCTCGGGGCTCGATGTGAGCCGGCGCGGCACGCATCGGCGGTACAATACCGCCGCTACGGTCAGGCTATCGCATCTGTCGCTTATTTTCTGAATTCCCCATTAGCGCCGGAGCCAACGCTGCCGCCTGGGCCTGCAGCCGGGTGATCTCGCGCCGCAGCGCGGCAAGCTCCTGCGCGGCCAGCCGATTATAGTTGACCTGCCGCTCGACGATCCCGTCGAGGTAGGCCTCTTTGAAGTGGCTTGTGGCGTTGACCCGTATCCAGTCGATCAGCCGCCCAATGAGCGGCAGGTTCGACCGCACCTGGTAGGAGCGCAGCGCGATGTCGGCCTGTTCGTACAGCGCCGGCACAGGCCGCCGCTCGACCGGCGTGTCACCCCGACACGCCAAATCGCCGGCTTCCTCTAAGACGGCCAGCACTCGCTCGCGAAAGTGCGTTGGGCTGTAACGCTCGGCCAGCCTGCGGCCTCTGGCGACTAGGGTCGCGGCCAGCGCCGGCTGGGTGAGAAGCCGTTCAATGGCGTTGGCGAGCGCGTCTGCATCGCCAGGGGCAAACAGCAGCCCTGCATATTCTCCGTTGCCTGCATCCAGCACCCAAGGGAGTGCGCCGCCGGCGCCGGCGACCACCGGCACGCCTGCCGCCATCGCTTCCACCACCGGCACGCCAAAGCCTTCATGCAGGCTTGCCAACAGCAGCATATCAGCTAGATGCAGGTAGTCGTCTACTCGCGCTACCTTGCCGGTGAAGGTGACTCGCTCGGCTACCCCGCGCGCCGCGGCGTGCCGAAGCAACTGGGCATGTACATGGCTGGTGGTGGAATCTCCCACGGTGCTGCCCACCAGCAGTAGATGGAGATTGGTATGCCGTGGGGCCAATTGGGCCAGCGCGTCGATCAAAAGGTCAATACGTTTGTTGCCGGCGAGACGCCCGATATAGAGCAACACCTGTTTGCCCTCCAGTTGCCAGCGGCGGCGCAACTGGGACAGGCTGGACGCTGCGGGCGTCCGGCTGAATTGGTCAGCATTAACGCTTAAGGGTACGACGCGGATGCGTTCTTGGGGATAGCCCGTATGTCGATGCAGTTCGCCGGCGGTAAAGGGGCTGGCGGCGACGGCCAACTGTGCGAACCAGGCCAGTTCTGTCCGAAACTGGGCATTGACCATCTGATCGCGCGCGGCTGCAGTGCCCATAAATTCGGGCGGGGTCACCCCGTGATACCAAAAAACAGCCGCACGCCGCACTTGGCGGAAACGCTCGGCCAGCGGAAACCAAGAGGGGTATTGCAGGATCGTCAGGTCGGCGTCCAGCGGATAGTCGGCATAGTGGGTCACCCGTACCAGGTCGCGGATATCCTGCGGCAGTGAACTGCCAGGAGGCCGGCTGCACCAAATGCGCGGGCGTATACCCTGGTCGGCCAGTAGGCGCACAAGCTCAAAGGTATGGTTGCTGGTGGCATCGCCCGTACGCACCGTGGGCGTCAGCAGGTCGGCGGTAGCGAAATTCATGATCGGCAGCGCAGCGGGCGGCGGCTCAGTCCACAAAGCGCGACCAGCGCAGCTCCTCGCGCTGCGGCTTGGGGTTGTGCGCCATCTCGATGCAGAGGTCGGCCATGGCCTTGACGGCCCATTCAAAATAGTGAGGCATGATGCTGTTGATATCCATGTCGGGCGCGGGGTTCATAAAGTCAATCGCATAGGGTACGCCATCGCGCACGGCGAACTCCACGCTGTTCATGTCATAGCCAAGGGCGCGGTTGAGCGTCTGGGCGTCGCGCACGATGCGTTCGCCCAGGTCGGGCGCAAGGTGATCATGCTCCACTAGATAGCGCCGCTCGCGCGGGTCATATTTGATCGGCATAATGTTGTCTTGGCCGACGCAGATGCAGCGCACATATTGATCCCACTCGATAAACTCCTGCAGGATCATGCAGAGCGTGCCGGTCTGGTCATAGGCGTGGACCAGTTCGTCGATCGTGTCGACACGGTAGACATGCCGCCAGCCGCCGCCCCAAGCATCCTTGAGGATGGCGGGCAGCCCCACATAGCCGGTGATCGCCTGCCAGTCGAGCGGATACTCCAGGTTGCGCAGGCTCTCGGTGACCACGCCTTCGGGATAGGACTTCATGGGCAGCGCCAGCGTCTTGGGCGATGTCACGCCCAGGCGCGTGGCCAGGCCGGCCTCGAAGAACTTGTCGTCGGCGCTCCACCAGAAGGGGTTGTTGATGACATACGCGCCCTGGAGCATGGCGTTTTTGAGATAGGTGCGATAGTAGGGGATCTCATGGCTGATGCGGTCCACCAGCACCGCATAGGGACATGGCTCGTTCATGCGCGTGCCGCCCAGCTTGACATATTCGGCCACGACGCCGGCGTCGCGGCTGTTGACTTCTTCGAGAAAGGCCGGGGGAAAGCTCCACTCGCGGCCCACGATCAACCCCACTTTTTTCTGGTTGCTTTTTGCCTCAGCCATTGCCCGCTCCTGTCAAGTTGGTGGTAGTAGACAGCAGTCAGTGCAGAGGGGAGCAGAGGAGAGCAGAGGTAGAGACGAATGAGCGTTTGTCAGCGCGTTCTGCTTCTGGAACTGGCTGCGGGCTACTGATAACTGGCTACTTCTTCTCTGACCTTTGCGCCCTTTGCGCCCTCTGCGGTGAAATCTGTTATGCCCCGCCGATGTAGGCGCGCACCATCGCCTGCCAATAGGGCCAGTCGTGACACCAGCCCTCCCATTCGCGCAGCGCGTTGCCGATGCCTTTGCTCCACAGCGCGCCGCTCAACGCCCGGTTGTTTTCGATGTTGGGGTCGGCATTGCCCAGCGCCAGGATGATCTCCAGGTGGCGCAGCGCGTCGATCTGCTGCGGATCGTGCAGGTTGGGCACATATTGGCTGGGCGTGCAGAAGTAGACAGCCTGGTCATGATAGCCGTCGAAGAAGCTGCTCATGTCGAATTTGCCGCTGAGCGCCAGCACGCGGCCAAAGAGATGCGGGTAGCGCAGCGCGATGTTGAGCGCATGATATGCGCCGAAGCTGCAGCCGTGCGCGATCATAAACGGGTTGTCGTTCTTGGCGCGGCTCAAGGGCAGCACTTCGTCGACGATATACGCCTCGTATTGCAGATGGCGCTGGATGCGGCCCGACGGGTGCGCCCAGCGGCAGTAGAAGCTCTCGGCATCCACGCTGTCCACACAGTAGAGCTGCAGCCGGCCGTTCTCGATCGGGTCGGCCAGGTTGTCCACCATGCCGCGGTCTTCATACTCGTGAAAGCGGCCCTGGCTGGTGGGAAAGACCAGGACGCGCGCGCCGGCGTGCCCGTGGATCAAAAGCTCCATATCGCGCTGCAAACGGGGGCTATACCAGCGATGATATTCGCGATGCATAGCTGGATACCTTGGAACTAGGCCGCCCCCGCCCAGGCTGGGACCTGGGCCGGTGCGATGGATCGGATTCCGCCTGTTGGGGGCAATGGTATCATGGGGCGCGGCGCTTGCCAAGCGTAATTTTGGGGGCGCGCTAGGGTGCGCTGCGAAAGACCTCTACCTGCATGGCGAGCGCGTCAAAACTTGCGCCGGCCACACGCTGCCAGCCCGCTGTTTCCAGGCCGGGGGCCAGCAGATCGCGCGGGTAGCGGGCCTGGGGCCGCGTGGCCGTGATGAGGATGACCTGGTCGATCTGCTGGGTGCGGATCAACTCCTGCACAAAGGCGGCTGCGGGCCGGGCGCCCTGCGAATAGGAGGCGCGGCGGGGCAGCCCCAAGTAGAGTGTGCGCACGCGCTGCGGCTGGTCATAGCCGGTCAGGACGCGCCGCAGCGCCGCGGTCAAGCGTTCGGGCAGCGACAGGCGCGCCAGCAGCCCGGCCAGTTTGCGCCCTTCGTCGATCTGGGCGGCGGAACCGGCCGCGGGCGCGGCCATGAGCGGCTGCTCGGCCACCAAGCGCCAGTCGAGAAAGGGGGGGGTGGGGTGGCTCATCTCCATGCTGCCGACCACCAGCGTGCGGGCAGCGGGGCCTTGCGTCTGGAGCGTCTGAATCACATAATCGCCCAGCGGGTCGGGGCGGGGAGGGCGTGTCTTGTGCAGCGCGCCGTTGAGAAGCAGCGCCGACTGGCCGATCAACAGCAGCGCCAGGAGGCTTCCCGCCCAGCGCGCCGTGTTGGGTCGCCGCGCCGCCAGCCATGCGCCTGCGCCCGCCAGCAGGTTGCCCGCCAGCAGATACCAGGCAGGCAGAACCGGGAAGAGATAGCGCGCTTGCTTGTTCTGGTGAAACTCGCCGATGATGACCTGGACCAGCGCCAAGATCACTAAAAAGCGCGGCCCCGGGCGGCGTTCCGCCAGCGCATAGACCATCCCGGCCACATAGAGCGCAAAGAGCCAGGGCGACCCGGCGATCCGCACCAGCGCCAGAGGGTAATAGAGCCAGCCTTCGGCGCTGTAGGGGTCGTCAACGCCGTCGGGGTAGTTGACCAGCCATGACCAGGTTGAGCCAAGCTTGGCCGGGTAGGCGAACCAGATGGCAAAGACCAGCGCCAGCGGCAGCAGCAGATAGAAGGTGCGGGCGCGCCACAGCCGGTCGATACGCCCGCGCGTCTCGACCAAGAGCGTGATGCCCACGGCCAGGATGAGGATGATGCCGTAGGGGGTGCGCATGAAGTAGGTCAGGGCGATGGCCGCGGCCAGCAGCATATACTCGCGCGGCGGCGCGTCCGGCTCGGACAGGAGCTTGAGAAAGACCAGCATGGCGACGGCCAGCGCCGCTAGTCCCGGCACTTCGAGCATCGTCTGTACCGAGTATTCGACCAGTGCGGGCGACGTGAGCCAGAGCAGCGCCGCCGCCGCGCCGGCCCAGTTGATCGCCTGGGGGCGCACCTGCCCGCCCGCCAAATAGAGCACGCCGCCGCCGATCAAAAAGAGCGCCAGGGTGACTGTGATGGCCGTGGTCACGCTCGGCCCGGCTGCGAGATAGGCCGCCGCCACCAGCCAGGAATGCAGCGGCGGATAGAGCACCTGGCGGTAGCTGTCGAAGAGAAAAGCCGGCCCGTCCAGGGTCGCCAGGTCGTGGGCGATCACCACGCCTTTGAAGGCATGTACGGCTTCATCCCAGCGCAGCGGCCCGCGGTGGGGCAGCAGTTGCGTATAGATCAGCGCGCCCACCAGGATCAGCAGCCCCAACATGCCGAGATGCAGCCAATGGCGCGTCCCAAGACGGCGCGTCATGGCGCAGGCTCCGGCAGACAAAGCAGGCTGTGATCCAGGGCATAGCCGCTTTCGCTGCGCTCCGGCTGTTCGGGGTCGGGCAGCCAGTCGCCCGTGCCAAATGGCCCGCCTTCGACCCAAAAGCGGTAGGCGTGGCAGCCCGGCGGCAGACAGACCAACCCGTGCCACCAGCCCGATGCATGGCGC
>JADLFO010000020.1 GCA_020845455.1 Caldilineaceae bacterium | reverse complement strand
CGTGGTCGCCCAACATCTCGCCGTGGTCGCTCATGAAGATCACCACGGTGTTGTCGCGCTGCCCCGTCTCCTCCAGCGCATCCAACATGCGCCCCACCTGGTCGTCGATCAGCTTGATCATGGCGTAGTAGGCCGCTTTGAGCGTCCCTGCATCGCGCCCCCCGGCGTTGGCGGCCTCCTCCATGCCACTGACCGGCGACTTGGGCAGGATCGGGTACTTGATATCGAGATCGTCCGGCGTGCGCACGCGCGACTGGAAATCCACTGCGGCCAACCGCTGCTGCTGCACGATGTCGCTGAGCCGGAAGAGCGGCGGCGGCATCTGGGCTGGGTCGAACAAGTCCCGATAGGCCTGTGGCGGGTTAAAGGGCGGATGCGGGTCATAGATATTGACGCTCGCCAGCCATGGCCCTTCATGCGCGGCGCGCATAAAGTCGATCGTCTTTTCGGCGCACCAGGTCGTCTGGTGCAGTTCGGCGGGCACGCCCTCGATCGACTTTGTCAGTTCGTCCAGCGAATGACCGCGGCTGCGCACCCACTCGGCGTAATCATGGCCTGTGGGCCAGTCGTCGCGCGGCGCATGGCTGTACTGCCAATACCGGTAGCCATCATCTACGCGCGGCTCCTCGCGGTGAAAGGGGCTGGCTAGGTGCAGTTTGCCGATCAGCCCGCAGTCATAGCCTCCATCCGCCAGCCGCCGTGTGACCAGCTTCGGCTGCGGCGGGAAGTAGTCATTGCCGTTGCCGTTGACATGTACCGTGCTCGGATACATGCCGGTCAGAAAACCGGCGCGGCTGGGCGTGCAGATCGGGCTTTGACAATAGGCATGCGTAAAAGCCGCCCCCTCGCGCACCAGCCGGTCGATGTTCGGCGTGGAGACAGCAGGATAGCCCAGCGCGCCAATCGTGTCATAGCGCTGCTGGTCGGTGCAGATCCAAAGAATGTTGGGTCGAGATTCGCTCATGCTCGCTCCTGGCGCGCCGGGGACTAGACGGCCATCGTCCGCCCGGTATGCTTGCGCCCGATGGCTGCCGCCTCGGCGGCGCCCGAACCGATGCGCACCCCGGCGTCGATCTGTGCGACGACATCGCCGGGCCGCACCATATTCAAAAAGTAGAGTCCCGCCGCATCACACGCCGCCTTGACGCGCGCCCGCGCCGCCTCCATCTCCGGCGAGTAGGGCGGATCGTGTGCGTCGCGATGGCCGAACGACATGCCCATGTCCCCCGGCCCCCATTCGGCAAATGCGACCCCCGGCACCCGCGTCGACGCTTCGCACGCCTCCAGCGCGCGCCGGTTTTCGATCTTCAGCCCCAGCAAGATCTCGCCGCGCGGGTTCAGCGGCCAGACATCGGCGCGCTGCAAATACTCATCCGGCGTGATACCCCAGACCGCGGCGGCGTAGCCCTGTCCGCCCGACCCACGCCGCCCTACCTCCAGACCGCTGCCGACCCCTACGGTCTGGAACGGATAGCGCGTCGACTCCACAAAGACGCGCACCGCGCCGGGCGTTTCGGAATGGCAGAGCAGCACGCCGTGCACCCCACGCGCCAGCACCTGCTTGATCATCCAGGCATTGGCGCGCATCACGTTCTCGTCGGTACCGTCGGTGGGCAGCGTCACGATCACAGCCGGCGTGCGATGCCCGCTGGGCGTTGGCCCGCCCTCCACCAACCCGGCCATAAACGCATCGAGCGCGGCCATATCAAATACGCCGTGCTCCAGCTCGACCATCAGATAATCGGCCCAGGTCTGGGCCGCCGCCCGTCCACCGGCATGGCTCACATCATGCACACCGGTGTAATAGATAGGCTGGCCCTGCTCCAGCAGTTCAATCGCCTTGTTGATACGCGCCGGCATGAGTTCCTCCTCAGATCGTGAACAGGCTTAAATTATGAACGGGATGGCGGAGAGCGTCAGGATGATCCGTCGGAATTATGCGTTCAGCACTGCATTGACTTCGTTGTACTCGTCCGGCGTCAACTGCCAACCGGCAGCCGCCGCGTTGCTCTGCACCTGCTCCAGCCGAGTCGCGCCGGAGATCACTGAACTGACCTGCGGCTGCGCCAACAGCCAGGCATGGGCCAGCTCGGCCATGCTGTGGCCGCGCGCCTTGGACCAAGCCCCCAGCTTCTCCAGCTTGCCATAGTTGGCATCCACCATATACTTCTGCACATAGGGGCTTTGCTCGCCGCGCGACCCTGCGGGCGCAGCCTCCCCGCGCTTGTACTTGCCCGTGAGGAATCCGCCCGCCAGCGGGAAAAAGGGCAGAATGCCCACATTGGCCGCGTTGCAGTAGGGGATCATCTCCCGCTCTAGGTCGCGCTCCAGCATATGATAGTGGTTCTGAACGCTTACAAACGGCGCATAGCCGCGCAGCTCGGCCAGCATGTTGGCCTGGGCAAGCTGCCAGGCCGCATAGTTCGACGCGCCCACATAGCGCACCTTGCCGGCGCGTACCAGGTCGTCCAGCGTGCGCAGTGTCTCCTCCATCGGCGTGGTGGCGTCAAACCGGTGCATCTGATAGAGATCGATATGGTCGGTCTGCAGACGGCGCAGGCTCGCCTCTAGCCCATTCATGATATGATAGCGCGACGTGCCCCAGTCGTTCGGCCCCTCACCCGTCTTGCCATGCACCTTGGTCGCCAGCACCACGCGATCCCATTTGCCGTGCAGCGCCACACCCAAGGTCTCTTCCGACTGCCCCTTGGTATAGGTATCCGCCGTATCGATCAAATTGATCCCCAAGTCCAGCGCGCCGTCGACGATGCTGTTCACCCCGGCCTGGTCGACCTTGCCGCCAAACTGATTTGTGCCCAGGCCAATCGCCGACACGCGCAGCCCGCTCTTTCCAAGCTGACGATACTCCATGCAAGCTCTCCCCTAGCGATAGGCGCGACCCATAGGGGCCGCGCCGCCCGATAACGATTATAGCCCGCGCAAAAACTGAAAGATAGCGTCGCTGTTCCCCGGCAGGTTCTCATGCTGAAAATCGGGATAGACGCGCAGCGACTTCTTGCTGGTGATCTTGTTATAGGCCGCAAACTGCGTAGACGGCGGGCAGACCTGGTCCATCAGCCCCACCGCCATCAACACCTCGGCGCGGATGCGCGGGGCCAGATGCTGCACGTCGATATAGCCCAGCTTGGTAAAGATCTCCTCCTCACACTCGTGCAATGGGTCGAAGCGGCGGAAATACTCGTCCAGTTCCAAATAGGCGTTCTTGGCGAGTTCCTTCTGCCAGACGCGGCGATAGTCTGAGAGGAACGGAAAGACCGGCGCGGCCAGCTTGATGCGCGGCTCCAAGGCGACACAGGCCAGCGTCAGCCCGCCGCCCTGGCTGCCGCCGGTCGCGCCCACGCGCGTCGCGTCCACGTCGGGCATCCCCATCACCACACGCGCCAGTTGCGCCGTATCCAAGTAGATATAGCGATAGAGCAGCTTGTCGGGCGTATCGCTCAACCCGCGCACGATATGCCCGCGCAGCGTCCACCCAAACACGCCCCCCTTGTCCTCCGACAGCCCGCCTTGGCCGCGACAGTCCATCGCCGCCACGGTGTAGCCCTGCGCCACATAGCCCAGCTTGTCGGACCAGTCGCCGGCGCTGCCCGAATAGCCGTGGAACATCAACAGCGCCGGATGCGGCTCGTCCGCCCGCTTGGGACGCAGCAGTTTGGCATGGATGCGCGCCCCGCCCAACCCGGTGTAATAGAGGTCAAAACAGTCGGCAAACTCGGTCCGAAACTCGGCAGGGACCAGTTCCGGCTGTGGGTCGGTGGCCTGCAGTTCGGCCAGGCTGTTGTCCCAATACTCGTCAAAATCCGCCGGGCGCGGGTTCGTGCCTTGATAGACCAAGAGTTGGTCGTAGGGCATGTCAAACGACAGCGGCATAGGAATCTCCTCAGTTAGAAGTGTGCGTATGATAAAGAAGGTTGGGTCAAACAACGCGCCGGAACAGACCGGCGCGGCGCTGTAGACAGTGTGTTCCGCGGCGGCTAGACCGCCGCGCCGGGCGCAGTGTCCTCCACCGTATAGACGGGCCGCAAGTGCGCGGTCGCCTCGGCCACGCCGGCCGAGCGGCCCGACGCGGCCAGTGCCAATGCCAGCAAGCCCAGCAGCGTATCCTCCGTTGCCGGGCACAGCCGGGCCGTCACGCCAAAGGCGCGCTCGATCTCGGCGCGCAGCGGCGCAAAACGCTGCGCCAATCCGCCTGAAAAGACCAGCCGCGACCAAGGCTGGCTTGGATCCAGCCGCCCGGCGCACAGCCGATAGTTGGCCGCCATCGCCTGAAATGCCGCCCGAAACAGATGGCCGGCCTGGAGCGCCTCTTCCCGGATATTCGTGATCGCGCCGCGGTCGCCCACCGGGCCGGCAAAGAAGGCCAGATCGACCTGGAGATCCGTCTCCGGCGTCGCCTCCACCGCCGCCCCGATCGTGGCCCACGGATTCTGCACCGCAAACCCCTCGGCGCGCGACAGTTCCAGCAGCAGGTCGACCAGCGCGTTGAGAGCGCGGCCCGCCGGGATGCGCGTGATCGTCTGCAAAAAGCCGCCGTCAAAATAGGGCCGCACCTCATAGTCGCCGGTGCGAAAGCGCGGGGCCAACACGCTCACCTGCGACCCGGTAGAGATATTCAGCGACAGCTCGCCGGGCTGCAGCAGCGCGCCCAGCACCGCGGCCTGGTGGTCGCCCACCGGCGGGCAGCAGGGCAAATGCCGGTCACCTACCGGAATGGCGTAGGCGGGCGTGGTCGCATCCACGATCGGCGGCCAGGCCAGCCCGCCCAGCCCCAGATTGCCCAGCGCCACGGCGTGCCAGCGGCCCGTGGGCAAATCCAGCGCGCCCATCGAGGCCGCCATGGTCGGCTCCACCACCGGCGCCTGGCCGCCCAGCGCCGCCAGCACATAGTCCGCCAGCGAGGCCGGAATCGCCCCGCCGGACAGTTCACCGCGACCCGACCACCAGGCCAGTGTACACAACGGCAGGCTTGGTTTCAGACCGTTGCCCAACGCCTGCTGCTGCACCAGGGGCAGACGCGCCGTGACCAAGTCAAAATAGCTGCCCGCCCCGCGCGGGTTCGGCTGCAAGATGCGTTGATCCTGCCAGGTGACCGCATTGGAGAGCGGCCGCCCCGCGGCATCCATCAGCACCAGCCCATGCATCTGGCCGCACACCACCACGCCCACTGCATCGGGCGCATACGCATCCAGTTCGTCGAGCAGAGCGCGCGTGGCGACGACCACCGCCTGCGGGTCCACCTCGACCAACAGCGGCGGCAGCCCCGGCAGCGCCGCCGGAAATGGGCGGCGCACCACATCCGTGATGGCAAGCCGCTCCAGATCCAGCACCGCACCCTTGATAAACGAAGTGCCCAGGTCCAAAGCAAGATACTTCACAGCGCCGCTACTTCTCCACGCGTTTGGGCCGGCCGCCGTAGATCATCAACACCGCATAGACGACCGCCGCCACCAGCATATTGCCCATAATCAAAATCATCGTAATTTGGGGGCCGCGGCCCTCAAACAACTGGCCGATCAACCACGGGAGGAGCATCCCGCCCAGGCTCGCCCCCACCAGGAAAATACTGGTGACGAGACCGCTTACGGTGATGCGCCGTTCTGCCCAGGTGATCAGGGTGGGGAAGATCGAGGCCAGCGCAAAGCCGGCGCCGAAGATGCCCACCCACATCGCCCAGACACTCTGCGGCAAGACCAGTATCAACGCCACGCTGACCACGGCCCCCACAATATCCCACAGCAAAATCGTGCGCGGGCGCACGCGCGTGGCGATCGGGATCGCGGCCAGCCGCCCCAGCGTCAGCGCCCCCCAAAACAGCGATGTCAGGTAAAATGCCGCCGTCTCGTCGACCAGCCCCATGCTCACCGCATAGGTGTAGATCCAGCCGCCAAAACCTACCTCCGCCCCGACATAGAGAAACATAAAGAGCGCAATCAGCCCCACCAGCCGCCAGTTGACGTGGATCGCCTCGTCGCGATCCTGCTCGACTTCGGGAATCGGGCTGGCCTCCCGCCCCAGCCAGACCAGCACCGGCAGCACATAGACCGCCAGCAGCCAATACCCCAGCCGGATCCCGCCCGACCAGGCCACGGCCTGCGCGATGACCAGCGGCGACAAAAACGCGCCCAGCCCAAACATAAAGTGCAGCGCGTTCATATACGGCCCCACGCGCGAGCGGTGGATCCACACCAACAGCGTGTTGCCGCCCACATCGAGCGTACCCTCGGCCAGGCCGATCACGAGCAAGACCGCCGCCAAAATCCAGAGCGTGGGCAGCAGAGGGGCCGTCGCCATGCCCAACGCCATGATCAGCAGGGCAGCCGCCATCACCGGGTTGCCGGGTATGCGGTCATAGAGCCTACCGCCAAAATACGACCCCAGCATATAGCCCGTCGAGCGCGCCAAAAAGAGCCGTGAAATCTCGCGCAGTTCGGCCCCGGTCTGTTCGGCCAACCCGGGCAGCGTCGGCCCCAACGACGCCGAGATCAACCCCAAGCCAATAAACGCCGCAAAATAGGCATAGGTCGAGGGCAGCGGGCGCAGGCGCGCCGCGGGCGCGACCGGTGAAGACGACATGGACTCGCCCATCGCCTAGCGACGCCCCGGCTCAAATGCAGGTTCGGACAGCAGCGGCTCCAGCGACGGCGGGGCCGGACGCGCGCCCCGCGGCCGCCAGGGGATCGCCTCCGGCGCATGATACGCAATCCCCAAATGGGGAGTATCGACCCGCGCTGCACCTTGATAGCGCGAGTTGATCGCCGCCTCCAGCACCCCGGTAGTCAGCAGCGTGCGCTCCGCCGGATAGGAGGGCTTGCCGGTCACAAACATCTCTTCGATATTGAGGCACAAATAGCTGAAATGGGCATAGGGCTGCGCCGAGGCCAGATAGAAGAGCGCCGAGGCCACTGTCTCATCGGCCAGGCGCGCCGCATAGCCAAACTGCCGCACATACTCGGTCAGCATCAGGACATAGCCCTTGAAGCCGTCCCGATACTCGACCGCGATCAACTGCGGCGTAGGGCATCCTTCCTCCGGTGGGGCGGCAGGCTGATCGGGAATACGCGCCAGTGCCGCATCGGCCAGGTCGCGCGGCCAAGCCCCTTGTCGCGCCGCTTCCCAGACTGCCGGCCCCTCCAGACAAGTCACCGCCGCCACGCCGGTCTCGCCGCCCTGTCGCCGTTCCACCATACACTGCAGCGTTTCCAGCGCGTGGAACCCATAAGAATCCAGCCCCGCATAGCCGATCGCCAGCGCCTCGCGCAGCGGCGTACCCAGCGGATGCTCCAGCCACGGGTCGCGCCAACAACTCACCAGCGACGACCCGGCCATCAAAGGCGCGCCCACCTGCGCCGTCCGGTCAAACATCCATTTGGCGTCGTGCCAGTTAGATGACAAGTGTTTATCGTTGAAGATCGGCGCGCCGCGGCCGCCGGTCGCCATCACCGCGCAAATTTGCTGCATAAAATACTTGCGCGGATAGAGCTGCTGCTCCTTTTCGTTCCACGCATAGTCGCCATGCTCGCCGATCAGCAGCACGCCGTCGACGGCCAGCTCCTTGCCGCCCAACGTTAACGCCCCCACGATGCTGTCATAGATCGGCACGCCATGCTCGGCGGCCAGCCGCCGGCTTATATCAGAGTCCGGAAACTGATCAACATAGAGAGATGCGATCTCGACGCGCGGGCGCAGCCGGCCCTCGTCACTTGGAATCCCCTTCAGGAACTTAGTGACGATCACATCGGCGTGCGAATTGGGGCGGTAGACGGTCAGGATCGCCGCGATCTTCTTGCGCTGTAACATGCAGTGATTTCCTTGTGCAGCAGGTTGGGGAGCGATCTAGCGCAGCACGCGCTTGGGCATCTTACAGACCATGGTATAGGCCGGGTCATAGATGTTGCCCAGGTCATATTCCACCGTCTGCCCCATCAAAATCTGCGCGCCCACCGGGTCCAGCCCATAGTCACTTTCCAGCCAGCGGATCATCTCGGTCGTGGCGTGCTGTACACATTGATCCAAGGGCCGCGCATTGCCGCAGGTGAAGATATAGTCCGCATCTTCACCGCGCGGCCAGCCGATGGCCTTGCCCTTGCGCACGCGCACCGTAAACTGCACCTCAAACGAGATCTCGATCCCCGTCCCCACGATCTCGCCGTCCCCTTGCAGCGCGTGACCGTCGCCGATGTGAAAGAGCGCGCCCGGCATGGCGACAGGGAAATAGACCGTTACCCCCTCACGGAAACCACGGTAATCCATATTGCCGCCGTGCGGCCCTGAAGTCGCCGTCGAGATCGCCTCGCCACCCGCGGGCGCCACCCCAAAACAGCCGACCATCGGCGCAAGCGGCAGCGTCAGGCGGCCCACCTTTGTATCCGACGGCTCGACCAGCGTCGCCGTGCCCGCCGCGTTGTCCACCTCCCATGTGGCAAGCGCCTGGCTGTCATCGACGGGCCAGGGCAGATGGCGCACATACTCCGGGTCCACCACATTCGACGCCACCATCTTGCGCGTCCAGCCGCGGAGCCGGTTGGGGCGCAGTTTGTCCAGCGTCACCGCCAAGGTATCGCCGGGTTCCGCGCCCTCCACATAAAACGGCCCGGTCATGGGGTTGCCGCGCGCGGTGATGACGCTGCCGCTGCTGTCGGCCCCGCGCGCATCGACCGTCGTGGTGACCACCGTGTCGCCATCTGCAATGCGCAGCACCGGCTCATGCGATCCAATCGTCGTGAAATAGTGAGTAGGCTGAAAGTGACGCGTTGCCATACAAGCTCCTTGGGCGCGTGTGGTCTAATGGGATTGGTTTTGGTCTCTATGGTATTGTCTGTAAGCGCCGGCCTAGGCGGTCGGCCGGCCGTTCTGGGCCGCCAGGCCGACGCCCGGCAGCCCCTCACCGCTGAGCGGGGCCGTGGCGACGAAAAAGAGATGCTGGCGCTGGATCCACTCGGCCAGCGCTCCGTCGATCTGTGAATAGATTTTTCCCATGGCATCTACCTTCTGCTGCGTCTGGAAATGGATGGAATGCCGGTCAACGACCGGCGATTAGATCGGGATAAAGGGCGGGGAACAGTCGGGCCGGGTCTGGGCAAAATCTTCGATCAGCGCCATCTGTCCCGCCGTCGGCTGGATAAACGGACGCGCCCGCCGGATCGTTCGCCATGCCTCGACAGGAGACATCCCTTGATGGACCAAATACGCGGCTACCATAGTCGCCGAGCGGCCCACCCCCAGCATACAATGGACATAGACCCGCCCGCCGCCTGCGATCTCCTGCTGCATAAAGCGAATGCCTCGGCATAGGTCGTCGATGCGCGGCGGTGTATTGTCTACCGTCGGCAGATACAGATAGGCAGCGGGCGCGATCCCTGCCTCGGCATCGTCAAACTCATCGCGCAGGTTGACCACCGCGGTGATCCCACGCGCCCGCAGCCGCGACCAGCCGCGCGCCGAATACTGCCCCCCCACATACAGTTGCGGCGTGACCCGGCTGAAGAAGCGCGGCGGCGCACCGGTCACCAGCCGTGTGACATGGTCAAACGCATACTGTGCCGCCGCCCGCGCCCCTTGGCGGCGATACTCTTGCCACAAACGGCGCAGCGCCTCCGGCAGATCCGCCAGAGTGCGCAGCGCCAAATTGCGTTCTGCAACCTGTTCCAAAGGGGCCTGTTCACCGTTCATGCCGCGCGCCTACCCAGACGCTGTGAGCGTGGGCACAGGCACAACGATCTTCACGGCCCCTGGGATCACGCGGATCCGCTTCGGCGTCTCGCCAATCATCTCGCCGTCACACTGGACAACTCCCGCTGGAGTCGACCGCAGCCCGACCTCCCGCGCCTGCCAATGCACAAAGCTCCGCACTTGATTCGCAGGCAGTTCCTCTTCGGGCGACACCGCGATCCCTTCTTGGCCAAGGATGCTGGCTACCAAGCCGCGCACCGTCGCCAGGTTGGTGTTGTTGACGACAACCACATCCAGCAGGCCATCGCCGACGTCGATGTCCGGGGCCATGCGCAGCCCCGGCAGCCCCAAATTCCCGGAATTAGCGACGACGCAGGCGATACCTTCCTCGATCACCGTTTTGCCGTCGAGGTCAAACTCATAGCGCACGACTTCCTGCGCGCGCAGGGCGCGCAGCGCCGAAAGCCCATAGGCCAGATTGCCCAGCCGGTCCTTCAGCGTGCGGTCTGCGCCTTCGACCATCTTGGCTTCCAGCCCAACGCTGACGCGCAGAATAAAATAGCGGTCGTCCACCAAGCCCACATCCACCGCGCGCGTCGCTATATGATCGCCGGCTATCAGCGCACACGCGTCGACAAACCGGTTCGGAATCCCCAGCTCCACCGACATTACATTGGCCGTGCCGCCGGGCAGGATCGCCAACGGCACATCGCTGCCGACCAGACCGCTGGCCACCTCGGCGACCGTCCCGTCTCCCCCGTACGCGGCCACCACGTCGACGCCCGCGTCGCGAGCCTCCTTGGCAAGCTGCAGCCCATCCCCCCACTGCTTGGTGAATTTGACGTCCCAATCTACGCCGGCCTGACCAAACAAAGCATTCAACCCCTTGACATCAAAACTATCCTGGCCCGCCGCCGGGTTAGCAATGATGAAGATTCGCCTATTCATAGGAATTGTCCACCTGAGGATGAACTGCGCTTAATCCAGTGTATCTGCGATTGCCACGCGCTCGACTCAATGATAGAATGTGCCTGCTGGCAACCCATTGTCATGGCTCTTTGATCGGCTGTCCACTGAGCCACAGTATACCATACATCCAGACACCAACCATCCGAGTACGCCCGACCTTTCACTGCCCGGCTGGACCGGATCGCCAGGCCAGTTTCAGTGTATGCGCCTCCCCCAATGTGACCATCGAATCCATCGCCGCCTGGATGTTGGCCCGTCGGCCATATGCCGCGACACATCACCCGGCGGCGTCCTTCATCACACCGCCTGTCACACCGGCCTAGGCAACCTTGCATGCAATGCATGGACCCGCCACCCTGCTCTATGTCCCGGCTCGCCGGCAGTGCGCCAACCGGCCGCACAATCACCAACGATGCGTGAGAAAAGTGCGTTCGACAGCGGCGCGCGTTCAACTACAACCGAGGGGGATACACCATGAAACATGATGGCCGTTGGTTTTCGCATCTGCTCGGCTCGGGTGCAAGCGCGGCGTCCATCCCCCCGCCGCGCTTTGCCGACGACAGCTTGCCCGAACATTACCCGCCCGACCTCGAACTAGAGCCAACCCACCTCGACATCGATCTCTACATCAGCCTCAACGCACGCGCCGTCGGCGGGCGGGTCACCACCACGGTGCAGGCGCGCCGCGCCGGCCCCACCCTGCTGCAGCTCGACGCCGTCGACTTCGAGGACCTCTTTGTGCAAGCGACTGACGGCGCCGCGCTGACCTGGCACTACGACGGCAAGCAGATCGCCATCCGCTGGGATCAGCCCTTTGGCGCAGCCGAACTGCGCCAGGTCGAAATCGCCTACCGCATCTCCGAACCGGCCTCCGGCCTCTATTTCTGCCGGCCCGACGACCACTACCCGACCCAGCCCTGGTATGCCGCCAGCGACCACGAAACCGAGCGCGCCCGCCACTGGCTGCCCTGCATCGACCTGCCCAACGTCCGCACAACCTTGACCTATCACCTGCGCGCCGACGCACGCTTTACCATCCTCGCCAACGGCTTCCTGGAATCCGAGCAGGAGCACGGCGACGGCACCAAGACCGCCCACTGGCGGCTGGACCAGCCCTGCCCCAGCTACTTAGCCTGCATCGCCATCGGCGACTTCGTGCGCGCCGACGACGGCGTCTTTGACAACGGCCAGACCGGCGTCCCAGTCGCCTACTTCTCCAGCCGTGACCATGCGCCCCAAGACCTCCTCCGCACCTTTGGCCGCACCCGGCCCATGTTGGCCTGGATGACGCGGCTGCTCGACCTGCCCTTCCCCTACCCCAAATATTATCAGTTCGCACTGCCAGGCATCAGCGGGGCCATGGAAAACATCTCATTGGTCAGTTGGTCCGACAGCGTGGTGCAAAACGAAGAAATGCGCCCCGAACTCGAATGGTGGATCGATCTGGTCAACGTGCATGAAATGGCGCACAGCTATTTTGGCGACGCCATCGTCTGCCGCGATTTCGCCCACGCCTGGCTCAAAGAATCGTGGGCGACCTATATCGAGCAGTGCTGGGGCGATCACACCGGGGGCCGCGATGCCGCCGCCTATCTCTTCTATCTCCAGGCGCAGCACTACTTTCGCGAGACAGAGCGTTACCAACGCCCCATCATCACCCGCCGCTACCAGTCCTCTTGGGATCTCTACGACGCGCATCTCTACGAAGGGGGCGCGTGCCGGCTGCATACCTTACGCTGCGAGCTAGGCGACGACATCTTCTGGGCCGCCACGCGCGACTATCTCAAACGCTATTACGGCCAGGTCGTGGAGACCGACGACTTCCGCGCCGTCATGGAAGAACACTCCGGCCGTTCGTTGGGCAAGTTCTTTGACCAATGGTTCCGCACCCCCGGCTTCCCCGATCTCAAGGTCAGCTTCGAATACGACGATCAGCGCCGCGAAGGCCTCTTTACCGTCGAGCAAAAACAGGTAGATCGGGAAAAAGGCATTCCCGCCTTTGAACTGACCACCGAGGTCGAATGGAGCGTGGGCGACGAGACCACACGCCGCCGGATCCGCCTGAGCGAACCGCGCCAGCTTTTCGCGTTTCCCATGCCCGCCAAACCCGACCGCGTCCGTTTTGACCCGGGCTGCCGCGTGCTGCACCGCCTGGAGTTCAACCCCGGCGCAGGCATGTTGCGCAGCCAACTGCTCAACGACCCCGATGTCGTCGGGCGCATCCTCGCCGCCCAGGCGCTCGTCAAGACCTCCACACGCGCCAACATCGAAAGCGTGGTCGAGGCCTTTGAACAGGAACCCCTCTGGGGGGCGCGCTGCGAGTTCGCTGCCGCCTTGGGCGACGCCGGCCACCAAAGCGCCATCGACGGGCTGGCGCGCCTGATTCAGGTCGAACAGGAGCCGCGCGTCCTGGTGGCGCTGCTGCGCGCCGCCGCCGCCTATCGCGATGCCGGGCTGCAGCGCGCCGTCGAAGAACGGCTGCAAACGGGATTGCGCCCGCTGGCCCACCAGGCCGCCTATATCGCGCTTGGCGCGCAGCGCCGGCAGGCCCCTATGGCACTGCTCACCGCCGCCGCCGACCAACCCACCCCGGATGGGCGTGTCCAGGCCGGTGCTTTTCAGGCGCTAGGCGAAAGCCGCCAACTCGAAATGCTACCCATCTTGCAGCCCAAGGCCGCCTATGGCGGCAGCCCCAACCGCACACGGCCCGCCGCCGTCACCGCACTGGCAGCCCTAGGCAAAAGCCAAGAACGCGCGACGCGCGACGTAGTCGCCGAACAACTGATCGACCTGCTGCGCGACCCCTGGCCGCCCGTTGCCTGGGCCGCGGCCCGCGGGCTGACCACACTGGCCGCGCCTGCCGCCGCCGACGCCCTTGATGCCTTTGGCCGCAGCCTCTCGACCCAAGAGCGCGCCGAAGTCGAGCGCCTAGTCGCCGCGCTGCGCCAAGAGGACAAGCTCGATGGCTCCGCCGTCAAAAAAGAGGTCGAAGAGCTGCGCGACAAACTGCGCAAGCTCGAAGACCAGGTCCAGACACTCTCCGCCCGGCTCGACGCGGGCGCGCCTGCACTCAATTCCTAACTCTCCCCATTCCAATCACACACATCACCCAACCACAAGTACCATCCAAGGAACGTAAGGAGAAACCATGTCCGACCCCATCATCACCAAATTTGAGATCCACGAATACGAATACACGCTGGACAACATGGGCCGCGACTACAACGGCTTCAACCTGGTCTATGAACCCGGCGGCAAGATCAGCGCGCGCGGCAAGATCCTGCGCATCTTCACCGATGCCGGCATCGTGGGCGAATATGCCGGCGGCAGCAACGCCGAATATTCCACGCTCCCCCAGTTCCTACATTACCTGATCGGCCGCAGCGCCCTGGAGCGCGAGCGCATCTACAGCGATGTGCGCCGTGCCCTGCGCCAAGTGGCGCGCATCGGCATCGCGCCGATCGACATCGCCCTCTGGGACATCGCCGGCAAATACTACAACGCCCCCCTCTACAAGCTCCTGGGCGGCTATAAGGAAAGCGTTCCCTGCTACGCCAGCACCTATCACGGCGACCACCAGCCCGACGGCCTCTCCACGCCTGAAGCCTTCGCCGATTTTGCCGAGCAATGTCTGGGGATGGGCTATCCCGCCTTCAAAATTCACGGCTGGGGACGCGCCCCTATCCTGCAAGAGATCGCCAACGTGCATGCCGTGGGCAAGCGCGTCGGCGGCAAGATGGACCTCATGCTCGACCCTGCCTGCGAATACACCACCTTTGGCGACGCCGTCAAAGTCGGCTGGGCCTGCGACGAGAACCGCTTCTTCTGGTATGAAGACCCCTACCGCGACGGCGGCATTTCACAATTTGCCCACCGCAAGCTGCGCCAGCTGATCCGCACCCCGCTGCTGCAAACCGAACACGTCCGCTCGCTGGAACCGCATATCGACTTCGCCATCGCCGACGCCACCGACTATGTACGCGGCGATGTGGGCTACGACGGCATCACCGGCGTGATGAAACTGGCCCATGCCTGCGAAGCATTGGGCATCGACATCGAGTTTCATGGCCCCGGCCCGGCCCAGCGCCAGTGTATGGCCGCCATCCGCAACACCAACTACTATGAAATGGGGCTGCTGCACCCCAAAGCGCCGGCCAGCCACCCCGAACACCTCTACGCCGGCGACTACCGCGATGCGCTCGACGCCATCGACAGCCAGGGCCATGTGCCCATCCCCCAAGACCCAGGCCTGGGCGTGCCGATCAACTGGGACTGGGTAGAGCGCAACAAGACCGGTTTTGTCGAGTACAGCTAACGCATCGGGTAGAGGCATCATACAGACGCATTGACCACAGGCCGCGGGCATTTCACCGGAGCCCCCGCGGCCTGTGGTACAATGATGCCTGGCTCTGCCCGCCCACTGCCCAGGCGCGGCCCGCTGCACCTGGGCGCCAGCCACAAAGAGGAACCGACGCCACATGGCCGACACGCAGCGACCGTTCACACTCTCCGCCGACGCATTCGCCAAATTGCACACCGTCTCCACCGCCACCTTGACCAGCCAGTTGATGAAGCGCGGGCTGAAAAACACCTTCCTCCAAGGGTTGTTCCCGCTGCTGCCCGATCTGCGTCTGGTGGGCTATGCCTTTACTTTACGCTATGTGCCCATGCGCGAAGACCTGGTGGACACGCTCTACGACAACACGACCAACGTCCAGCGCCTAGCGGTTGAGGCGGTTGGGCCGGAGGATGTCTTGGTCATCGATGCGCGCGGCGACATCCGCGCCGCCACTTTGGGTAACATCCTGGCGACCCGCCTCAAAGCGCGCGGCGCAGCCGGGCTGGTCACCGACGGCGCGCTGCGCGACACGCCCGGCTTCAAGCTGATCAACCTGCCCGCCTATATCCGCGCCCCCCACGCCACCACCTCGTTCGCCGTCCATCACCCCATCGAAATGAACGTGCCGATCGGCTGCGCAGGCGTGCTGGTCATGCCCGGCGACGTGATGGTCGGCGACGGCGAAGGCGTAGTCGCCATCCCCGCGGCCATGGCCGAAGCGGTGGCGCATGACGCCTATGAGCAGGAACGGATGGAGGAGTTTATCCAACAAAAGATCGCGGGCGGCGCCAGCATTCTCGGCGTCTATCCGCCCAACGAACAGACCAAAGCGGAATACGCCGAATGGCGGCGCCAGCGAGGTTAAACGCGCCGCAGCCGGCATGATCACGACGGCCTGGCTTGGCCACGAGCAGCCAAACCGCCCATTCCCGATGCAGCCGAACACGCACACGCACAGCTAGACGGAGCGTACTATGTATCTCACCCGTTATATCACCGCCCAGGGTTCACGCTGGGCTGCCGACGGCAATTGGCTGCCGGCGGGCGTCACCCTCGCCGGGCTGCTGACGCTGCCGAGCGATATCATGAACGCCGCCTTGGCTGCCATGCCCCAGATGGCGGCGGCGGAGGGCGCACCGGTTACGCCGGTCGAGCCGTCGCTCGAGGTCTGGGGCAGCGGCGTCACCTATCTGCGCAGCCGCCAAGCGCGTGAAGCCGAGTCGGCCACTGCCGATGTCTATCAAAAAGTCTACGACGCCGCTCGCCCCGAACTCTTTTTCAAGTCGAACGGCTGGCGCGTCTCCGGCAGCGGCCAGCCCGTGCGCATCCGCAAAGACACCACCTGGAATGTCCCCGAACCGGAACTGACGCTGGTGATCAACGCCTTTGGCGAGATCGTCGGCTACACCATCGGCAACGACATGTCGTCGCGCGACATCGAAGGCGAAAACCCGCTCTATCTGCCCCAGGCCAAGACCTACACCGGCTCCTGCGCCGTGGGTCCCGGCATCCGGCTGTGCGCGGGGACCGATATGGCCGACCTGGCCATCCAACTGCAGATCGAACGCGCCGCCCAGATCGTCTTTAGCGGCGACACCAGCACCAGCAAGATGAAACGGCCCTTGCAGGAACTGGCCGACTATCTCTATCGCGAACTCGACTTCCCGCATGGAACCTTTCTCATGACCGGCACGGGTATCGTGCCGCCCGACCACTTCACCCTGGCCCAGGGCGACATTGTGCGCATCTCGATCGGCGGCTACTCGCTAGAAAACCAGGTCGCTTAACCACCTTGTGCCGGAGGGGATGACCGTAAGCAGAACACCGCAAGCAGCGCACCGGCGCGGTGTATGATGATGGCCTGTGCGAATAACAGGCCAGCGGACCAGAAAGGAGCGACATGCAAGCGTTTAAGAACCTGATCGACGGCGAATGGGTGGATGCCTCCAACGGGGCCACCTTTACCACAGAGAACCCGGCCCAAAAGGGCGACATGATCGGCAGCTTCCCGTCGTCCACCAAGGAAGACACGCGCCGCGCCATCGAGGCCGCGCGCGCCGCCGCGGCCGGGTGGGCCAGTATGCCGCCCCCGGCGCGCGGTGCAATTCTAGATAAAGCCGGCCGCATCGTCGAAGCGCGCCTGGACGAATACGCCGCCATTCTCACGCGCGAAGAAGGCAAGACGCGCGCCGAAGCCACCGGCGAAGTGACGCGCGCTCGCGACATCCTGCGTTTCTATGCCGGCGAAGGCTGGCGCATGGGCGGCGACGTGCTGCCCAGCAACACCAGCGGCTCGCTGCTCTACAGCCGCCGCGAACCGTTGGGCGCGATCGCGCTGATCACCCCCTGGAACTTCCCGATCGCCATCCCCGCCTGGAAGATGGCCCCCGCGCTCGTCTATGGCAACACCGTGGTCTTCAAACCCGCCTCGCTTGCGCCCCAGTCGGGGCTGATCCTGGTCGAGGCGCTAGTCGAAGCCGGGCTGCCCAAAGGCGTGCTCAACTACATCACCGGCTCCGGGCGCAACGTGGGCGACGAACTTGTCTCCAACCCGCATGTGCAGGGCATCAGCTTCACCGGCTCCTACAGCGTCGGCACGGGCATCTATGAAAAGGCCATCAAGAATATGACCCGTGTCCAGTTGGAGATGGGCGGCAAGAACCCCATGCTTGTGCTCAACGATGCCGACCTGGACCTGGCCGTCAAGCTCGCCGTGACCGGCGGCTTCGGACTCACCGGCCAAGCCTGCACTGCCACCAGCCGCGTGATCGTCGAAGAGCAGATCGCCGACCGCTTCGCCGCCGCGCTGACCGAGGCGGCGCGCAACCTGGTCGTGGGCGACGGTTTGCAGTCAGGCGTTCAGATGGGGCCTGCGGTCAGCGAAGATCAGCTCCGCACCGATCTGGAATATATCGGCATCGGCAAGGACGAGGGCGCCCGACTGCTGGCCGGCGGCGACCAGGCCCACGACGGCGGTCACTTTGTCCAGCCCACCGTCTTCGACTTTGTCGAACCCAAGATGCGCATTGCCCAAGAGGAAATCTTCGGGCCGGTGATCGGCATCCTGCGCGCCAAGAGCTTCGACGACGCCGTTGAAAAAGCCAACGCCATCGGCTTTGGCCTTTCTGCCGGCGTGGTCACCAACAACCTGCAGCGTGCCTTCCAGTTTGCCAACCGCATCGACGCCGGCGTGGTCAAGATCAACGAACCGACCACCGGCCTGGCGCTGCAAGCGCCCTTTGGCGGTTTCAAACATTCCAGCGCCAACACCTTCAAGGAACAAGGTCAAGCGGCCATCGAGTTCTACACGCGCATCAAGACCATCTACGTCGGCCACGGCTAGACCGGCCGTACAAGTTCGACCAGAGCAGACCTTGGCAGGCGGCAGCCCCGCGCGGGGGCGCTGCCGCCTGCCCACCTACAACCTGCCGCCGCGCCACGCCCCAAGGACAGCGCTCCCATGTCCAGCACGTCCAGCGTTGAGACCGTCTTCTCGACTCCAGGCCCCCACCCCAACGGCATGCAGGCCACCGCCGAGGGATTCTGGATTCTCGACCAGCACACCCATCTGCTTCAGCTTGTCAGCCACACGGGTGAGGTACTACGCACGCTGGCTACCGAGTCGGACCGCGGCAGCGGCGTCACCTTCGACGGCGCTGCCCTCTGGATCGCGTCTACCTATAACTGCAAGATTCTGCGCGTCGACGCCCAGACCGGCGCCACCCTCGCCGCCTATGAGACGCCCGGCGCGGCCAAGACCGGCGCGCATGGGCTGGAATGGCGCGGCGGCCTGCTCTGGATCGCCACCCCGCCCGCCGCCACGATCTATCAAGTCGACGTCGCCGGCGGCTTCCGAGTCGTGCATTCCTTCCCCGCGCCGGGCGGCCGCCCGCATGGTCTCGCCTGGCAGGATGGCGACCTCTGGTGTGTCGAGACCAACCACCGCGCCTTTTACCGCCTGGACGCCAAGACCGGAGCCACGCTCGCCAAGATCGAGCTGCCCACCGCCGCGCCCGAACCGCACGGCATGACGATCGGGGACGGCTATTTCTGGTACTGTGACGCAAATACCGGCACGGTCGCACGCTTTGCGCTGCCATGACCTCGCGCACTGAGATCATCGCGTGGCTCCGACAGCGCATCCAAGAGCAAGCCCGACTCCGCAGCCAGGCGGAGGGCCTTGTGCGTCAGGATCCGCGGTTGCTGGCGGCCTGGTGGTTTGGCTCATATGCCCGCGGCAAGCCGGATGCGCTCAGCGATCTCGACCTTTGGCTGGTAGTGGACGACCGGCATCTCGACCCGCTTGTCGCCGAGCGTCACCGCTACATCGCACAACTAGGCCGGCCGTTCATGGTATTGGAGGCGTGGGGCAATGCACCCGATCCGGGCGCATACCTGATGGCAAACTATCTGATGGAGGGCGGGCTATATCAAGTGGATTGGTATTGGCAAGCGGCACACCAGGCGCGCCTACCCCGCGATGGCCGGGTCATCTTTGATCGGATGGGTCTAGCCTCCGCGCCCAAACTGGTCACCGTAGACTTTGCGCGCGGGTCTCAGGCCCACGGCGAGCGCCGCCCCGACGAAAAACACGTCCGTCTGTCCTTCAACACCGTTTTCTTTTGGTCGATGGTTCCCATTGTCGCCAAAAAAATCGCGCGGCGCGAACTCGATGTCGCCTATTCGATGCTCGACAGGCTGGTCCCCATCATCAATACAATCGCCGCGCTGCTGGACACCCCACCCTATGAACCGGCAGCGCCCATCACCGACAAAAATGCAACGGAGCCGGCTTTCCATCAGATCGCAGCCCTGCGCCACATCAGCGCAGCCATGCAAACGATGGAACCGGCCATCGCCGCAGCCGGCGCAGAACTCCCCAACGCGATCCACGCGCCCATCCGTGCGCAGATCGACCGAATTGAACAGATAATTCGCCTCGACATCTCTCTGCAGGAGATCGACCATGATGCACGATGAAATCAGCCGCATCAACCGCGAACGCTGGAATGCCCTGGTGCAAGCCCGCGTAATGTATTCACGGCCCATGCTCAACCTGACCGCAGAATCGGCGCGCGATGTGCTGGACGCGACCGGCACGCTGGGCGAGGTAGCCGGCAAGCAAGCGCTGGTGTTGGCGGGCGGCGGCGGCCAACAGTCGATCGCCTTCGCGCTGCTCGGCGCAGCGGTCACCGTCTACGACCTCTCCGACGCCCAACTGGAACAAGACCGGCAGGCCGCGGCCCAGTTGGGGCTGACGATCCGCATCGTCCACGGCGACATGCGCGACCTCTCCGCCTTTGCCGAAGACAGCTTCGACATCGTCTACCAGCCCTACTCGATCAACTTCGTGCCCGACGTGCGCCCCGTCATCCACGAAGTAAGCCGCGTGCTGCGGCCCGGCGGCCTCTACCGCGTCGCCTGGCACAACCCCTTTACCCAGACCGTCGACGAGGAAAAGTTTACCGGCGAAGGCTGGATTCTAAAACACACCTACGAAGACGGGCGTTTCCTGGGCGACCTCTTCCCTGAATGGACGGTGGAGGACGACGAAGGCGGCAGCGCCGCGCTGCCCTCCCCACGCGAATATGTGCATACCCTCAGCCGCATGGTCAATACGCTGGCGGGCAACGGCTTTGTGATCCTGCACCTCGAAGAATGGATGTCGGAAAACCCGGATCACTCCCCCGGCGGCTGGTATCACTGGACGCGCGTCGCGCCGCCCTATCTCCAGGTGTGGGCGCGCCTCCACCCGGACCCGCTCGGCGCATAAACCCACGGCCCATCAACTCACGCCCCATTGCCAAGAAGGAGCAGCCATGGCCGCCAAACGCTTTTTGGGCATCACCGTGATGTCACCCTACGTCCAGAACGAAGGCATTGACGGCATCCTTGCCAACATTATCGGCCGCGCCGGGGCCACCGCCGTCGCCACCAATACCTCGGTCACCGCGCCGGGCACGGAGGGCGAAGGTTCCTTCCAGCCGCCGGTCGACGCCGGGGCCAGCGTGCGCCTCTTTGACCGGCCCCTGTGGGGACAGCATTCACTGTGGATGCGCAGCGCGCCCGGTCACCAGGCCCGCGCAAAGTTCTTCGCCGCCACGCCCTATCAACCGCGGCCCGCGACCGCGCTCACCGCCGAGGCAGGCCCCATCGTCGGCCGGTTTATCACCGCCGCCAAGCGCGCCGGTCTCCAAGTCTATATCCAGACCGGCGCCGTCCAGCCGCCCGGCCTGCGCGACGAAGACCTGCCGCGCCTGCCCGATGGCCGTCTGCCAGAGGATCGTATGGCCGCTACCGGCAGCCTTGCCAGCCCGGCCATCCGCGCCTATAACCGCGCCTGGACGCGCGACATCTTTGCCCAATACCCCGACATTGACGGCATCCGCCCCGACTGGCCCGAATACCCCTGCTATAAGCTGGACGAGGCCTTTCAAGACTTCGGCGACTACGTCGCCGCCTGGGCCAATCAACATGGCTTTGACTTTACGCGCATCCGCGCCGAGGTGGGGCAGTTCTACCGCCACCTGCACGGCGGGCTGACCAACCGCGACCTGGCCGACTTTGTCTCGCCCGACCGCGGCAAGTTCACGATCCTGCGCCTCTACAGCCAGTTCCCCGGCATCGCCGAATGGTTCCGGCTCAAGGCTGCGCTCTCCACCGATCTGCTGGCCGACTGGCGCGCCGCCATTGCCGAGTACGGCGGGCCGGACAAGGAGTTGTCCGCCAACGCCTTTATGCCCCCCTTCACCTACATCACGGGGCTGGACTTTGCCGCGGCCGCGGCCCACTGCGCCTCGATTGCGCCCAAGCTCTACACCATGCACTGGTCGTTGATCGTCAAGTTCTGGGGTGATGTCCTGCTTGCCGCCAACCCAGGCCTGGACGAACAGCTCTTGGTGCGCGCCCTGGTGCATCTGCTCGACCTCGACGACGGCACAGGCGGCAGCCGCATCGCCGACTTCGGCTATCCCGAACCGGACCAGCCCCACCCCATCCCCAACGCGCCGCAAGTCCGCAAGATTCAGCAGGCGCTCGACGCCACCGGCGGCAAGGCCAAACTCTATGCGCTCGTCCATGGCTACGGCCCGCTCGACGACTTTCGGCGGCGGCTGCAACTGGTCGCCGACAGCCCAGCGGACGGCGTCTGGATCAACCGCTACGGCTATCTCAGCGATGCCAAGCTCG
>JADLFO010000019.1 GCA_020845455.1 Caldilineaceae bacterium | reverse complement strand
CGGAAGGGCTGTGCGATTGACGCTAACTGTCGGCTACGGTATACTGCGGGCATCACGCATGTGAGGATGGCTCCATATCCACGCCGAGCCACCGTGTATAATCCAAGGGTCGTAGGCAGTGGCGGCGGTTCGGGCGTCGCGATCCGGGCAGGCGCTGCGCCCTATCAGGGCCGTTTGATGCATGCTCATGTGACGCACGGCCACGTTGTACGAAGTTCGCCAGAAGACGGGATCATCCAGTGGACAGCACGTTTTCTTCCGGCAAAGCTCGACCCTCCACCGGCGCTGCCGCGCGCGGGCGCACGCGCTGGTTCACCGGTCACCAGGGCCGGCGTCTGCGTGAAGCCCTCTTGGCCTATACCTTCCTCCTGCCGGCGATCGTGATCGTCGGGCTGTTTGGCCTTTTCCCCATCCTCTTTGCCGCCTATGAAAGCACACTGCGCGGTCTAAACAAGATCGTCGGGACCTATACGGGGCTGGGCAACTATGTCCAGGCCATCGGCGACCTGGCCTATGTGCTTTTCTTCTGGCTGTCGGCTATCTTGGTCTTTATGGCCGGGCGCAGCATGATGGAAGCCAGACGGACGGCGCGCGAGCGGGCTGAACCTTTTTGGCGCTGGAGTCCGGCAGGCATCCTGATCGGCGCTGGGCTGGCGCTGCTGGTCGCCTTTGTCTTCCGGCTGCTGCCGAAGCTGCTGGGTATCTCCGACCAACTGCGCGGGCGCAACAACACCCCCGAACGCTTTCGCCAGTTGGTAGGGGAGGCGTTCCGCTTACCTGAGATTCAACAGGCGTTGTGGGTGGCGCTGCTTGTGTTGGCGCTGGGGCTTGTTCTGCTTTATTTAATCCAACGCCGCATCCCGCGCAACGTGCATATCCGGGGCTATGCAGGCGTCTTTATCGGGGCCACCGTCATGGTCGCCCTAGCGGGCGTATTGACTTGGCTGACCTGGACTGAGATTCAGACTGTCTATGCCAAGGCCGCCGAATCGGGCGAAGGGCTGACGCTTTGGGCGCATATCCTCACCATCAGCGCCGGGTTCCTGCTGCTCTGGCTGGCCTGGTGGCTGTGGGACAGCGCGGGCGAACGCGATTCGAATCTGGGCATGGCGTGGCGGCTGGGCGCAGCGGCCATGCTCTTGGTCGGCGCGTGGATGCTGATCGGCGAGCTGCCGCGCGCCTTTGCTGGCGGAGACAGCCGCTGGTGGCTGGGCGTGATCAACACCTTTTGGTACTCGTTGGGCACCATCCCCGTCCAGCTCGGCGTGGCGCTGCTCTTTGCCGTGCTGCTCTTCCAAGACATCAAGGGCAAAGCGCTCTTCCGCGTGATCTATTTTATCCCCTACATCGCGCCCTTCGTGGGCACAGCCGCCGTCTTTCGCATCATCTTTTCCAGCCGGCCCACCGGCTCGATCAACCGCATCCTGAGCGGGTTGGGCGGCGACCCGCTGAAATGGCTCAACGAACCGGCTGGGCTGTTTCAACTGCTGCTGGGCAACAGCGTCACGCTGCCCACCTGGGCCGCAGGCCCCAGCCTGGCGCTGATCGTGATCATCATCTACGGCACTTGGACGTTTGTGGGCTTTAATACGGTCATCTTTATGGCCGGGCTGGGCAACATCCCGCGCGAATTGTACGAAGCGGCGCAGATCGACGGCGGGGGGCGCTGGGCGCTTTTCCGCCACATCACGCTGCCCATGCTCTCGCCCACCATGTACTTCCTCACGCTCTATTCGGTGATCGGCACCTTCAAGGCGTTTAACCATATCTATGTGCTGCGCACCGCCGCCGCCTTGGGCACGACCGACACGGCCAGCGTCGTCATCTTCCAAGTGATCCACGAAAACGTGCGCTATGGCTATGCCTCGGCGCTGGCGATCTTGCTGCTGCTGATCATCCTGGTGCTGACATTGGTGAACAACCGCATTGCGAGTAAACGAGTCTTCTATGGCTAGCCAAGCCCCCGCCACGCCCCGCTCAATGGCCCAGGTCCACCCCGCTGCGGTGCGGAAGCCCACGCGCGCGCCCTTCCCTCTCGGGCGTGTCTTGGCCTATGGCGTTCTGCTGGTGGGTGCGGTGCTGGCGCTGGTACCCTTCTTCTATACGGTCAGCGTCTCACTCATGAACTTGACCGAGGCGACCGCGGGCCGCTGGCTGCCGGCCACGCCGCAGTGGGGCAACTATACCCAGGCCTGGAACGAGGCGAACTTCTCACTCTACTTTTGGAACAGCGTGCGCATTACGCTGATTACCGTGGCGGGCGAACTGGTCTTTTGCACGCTGGCCGCCTACGCCTTTGCGCGCATGGCGTTCCCCGGCAAGGGCTTTATGTTCGCTACGTTGCTCTCTACCCTCATGCTGCCCGAAGCGGTGACCTGGGTGCCGAACTTTATTACCGTCTCTTGGTTGGGCCGTGTGGGGCCGATCCCGTGGATCAACAACTGGCCGGCGCTCACCATCCCGTTTATGGCCGGGGCCTTTGGCATCTTCCTGCTGCGCCAGTTCTTCCAGCAGATCCCTAATGAACTGTGGGATTCGGCGCAGATCGACGGCGCGGGCCATCTGCGCTTTTTGGTGCGGATTATTCTGCCGCTCTCCAAGGCCGCGGTCATGACACTGGCGCTGTTTGGCTTTATCGGCGCGTGGAACTCGCTGGCCTGGCCCATGCTGGTCACGACCACGCCCGACTGGCGGCCCATCTCCTATGGCCTGCTGGCTTTTTTGGACGAAGCGGGATCATTCTTTCATCTACAAATGGCCGGGTCGGTCATCACCATGGCGCCGATCCTACTGCTCTATTTCTTCACCCAGCGCACCTTTATCGAGGGCATCGCCACATCCGGGCTAAAGGGGTAGAATTTCTGATCAGGCAACATCAGGGCGACTGCGTAGCTGCAAGAAGCAGCTTTGTCATTCCGTTCACGCAGTGGCGCGAAGCACTGCGTAGCGAGGAATCTCTCCGGATCAAGGTCACGGCAGAAAGATGCTTCACTCCGTTGGGGCTGTGCCCTCACTGCGTGAGCAGCATGACAGAACTACGCAGTTTATCCTGTTTGCAGCGAGTATCAACGGTTACCTAACACACCTAACACAATGTTCCATGCACGACAACGATCACGACAAAGATAAGGAGATCACATGATGCAACGCAAGCAACTCTGGTTGCTGGGCGCGCTATTGGTCGTCGCCATGCTGCTGGCTGCGTGCCCCGCACCGGCGGCCCCGGCCCCCGAAGCCGCCCCAGCCCAAGAAGAGGCGGCTGCCCCTGAAGCAGCTGCGACCGAAGCGCCCGCCGAAGAAGCCGCGGCCCCAGCCGAAGAGGCTGCCGGCGAGGCCTGCGCCCCGGCTACCGAAGGCGAACTGGCGGGCGTGGACCCGAGCGGCCAGTCCATTGTGTGGTGGACAAACCACAGCGGCTCGCGCGAGGAAAAGCTCAACGCCATCATCGCCGAGTTCAACAGCAGCAACGAATGCGGCATCACCGTCGAAGCCCAAAATCAGGGCGGCTATGATGAGATCCGCGACAAGATGAACGCCAGCTTGGCCGCGGGCGAGGCCCCGGCCGCGCTGATCGTCGGCTATCAGAACGACCAGGCTTTCTATCAACTCAACAGCGCCTTGGTCGATATGAACATCTTTGTCAACGACCCGACCTGGGGTCTGAGCGAAGAGGATAAGGTCGATTTCTACCCCGTCTTTCTCGAGCAAGGGGTTCACGCGGCCTTTGATAGCCAACGGCTCGGCTTCCCGCCCAACCGCTCGATGGAAGTCCTCTACTACAACCAGACTTGGCTAGAGGAGCTGGGCTTCTCCGGCCCGCCCGCCACGCCGGAGGAATTCCGCGAAATGGCCTGCGCCGCAGCAGAAGCTAACGGCGACGGCACGGGCGGCTATATCCTGCGCGACGACGCCTCGGCCCTCGCTTCTTGGACCTACGCCTATGGCGGCGATATCCTCAACGAAGACAGCACCGGCTATGTCCTGAACAGCCAAGCCACAGCAGACGCCCTAACCTTCCTCAAGGGGCTGTATGACGACGGCTGCGCCTACTTCTTCACCGAGGGCTTCCCCAACACCGAGTTTGCCGCCCGCCGCGCCATCTTCACCCAAGGCTCGACCTCCGGCATCCCCTTCTATCAGGGCGACATCGAGACCATCGCCGGCGAAGAAGGCCGTGACCCCGATGTCTGGGGCGTGGCCGCGATCCCGCACACGACCGCCGACCCCGTGCAGAATGTCTACGGCGGCGACGTCATGATCCCGGTCACCACCCCCGAACAAGAACTGGCGGCGTGGCTCTTTGTCAAGTGGTTCACCGAGCCGGAACAGATGGTCAAGTGGGTGGAGGCCAGCGGCTACTTCCCGACCCGCGCCAGCGTGGGGGCCAACGGCGAGTTAGATGCCTATGTCGAGAGCATCCCCGGCGGCGCGCAGTGGAAGCAGGGTCTGGACATGCTGCCCTACGCCACCTATGAGCCGCAGTTGATCTCCTACGACCAGGTGCGCCGTTCCATGCAGGAGCAGTTCAACGCCATCATGCAGGGCGCGGACATTCAGTCCACGCTGGATGAGTTGAACGAGTTCGCCAATCAGACGCAAGAAGAGTTGATGGCGGAGATCCAATAACGCCATCGGTCGCTAAACAGAGCGAGCGCCGGTTTCGACCGGCGCTCGCTTTTTTGGGTCCTCAATACTCCAGCAGTATACGCCCTCTCGTACGGACACGGCACTCCTGTACGGACACGATATATCTGTCCGTACGCGTTATGCTATGAAAAACTCATCATGCGGAAGCGCTCATAGAAGCGCGGGCCGCCGTCTTCGTAGATCGTCGCCCAGCGCTCCTTCCAGCGTTCCGGCGCTTCCTGTGGGTTGGAGATCTGCGTGACATGGCAGAGGATGGCCTGGATCTTCAGGTCAATGTCCGCCGTGATGTCCAGCTCGACGTTTGGGTTGTCGTGCCCAAAGACATAGAGATGGCTGATCTTGTGCGGCAAATAGCCTTCATCCGCCATATCGGGATAGAACATCGGGTTGTCGGCGGCGGGGAAGATCGCCTCCAGCGCCACCAGCCCGGCGTTGCGGTGGTCGGGGTGGTTGATGTAACCGTCGCCCACCAGATAGCGGTCGGGATGAGGACAGATGATCAGTTCGGGCCGGATACGCCGGATCTCGCGCGTCACGCGCTTGCGGATGGCGCGCGTCGGGCGCAAAAAGCCATCCTCCACGCCCATAAACAACACCTGCTTGACGCCGCACAGTTCAGCCGCGGCGCGCTGTTCGATCTTGCGCATGGCGATCAACTGGTTGCGTGTGATCTCCGGATTGTGGTTGCCCTTGTCGCCGTTGGTCAAGATCATATAGGTGACCTCGATCCCCTGGCGCGCCATGGCGATGGCCGTCCCAGCGCAGGTGAAGTCCGGGTCGTCGGGATGCGCCATGATCACCAGGGCGCGCTTGACGTTGGACCAGTCGGGCGCGGCCAGTTCGGTTACTTGTGCCATTTTCCCCCCTTGGCGAATGGTTGCGGTGCGCGCCCGCCTGGGGCGCGGGCGCGCAATTCAAGGATCATTGCTACCAGTTTGCGCGAAAAACGCCCAGACAACAAAAAACCTCTGCCGCAGCAGAGGTTTTATTGGGCAAGGGGTGGAACTTACTTCTGTTCCATGGCCGAATAGCCGGGGCCTTCGCTGAAGAAGAGGGCGTTGAGTTCAGTCGTATAGACCTGTTCTTCGGGCAGATCCTCTTCGGGCAGAATCGCCTCGACCGGGCATTCGGGCACACACGCGCCGCAG
This sequence comes from Caldilineaceae bacterium, assembly GCA_020845455.1. Taxonomy (GTDB): domain Bacteria; phylum Chloroflexota; class Anaerolineae; order Caldilineales; family Caldilineaceae; genus QEUY01. The sequence continues at coordinate 21,700 of JADLFO010000019.1, read as the reverse complement.
TCAATGCAGGTGTCGGGGTCAATATAGTACCAGGGCCACTCCTCTTCGGGGAAGCCGGGTACGATGCATTCGACCGGGCACACCTCTGCACATGCGCCGTCGCGAATGCACAGATCAAAGATCACATGCGTCATCGAAAAAACCTCCTGTTAAGCGTAGCTGTTATCAGTGGTGAATTCTCTTCCGTGCACCCCCAGAAACAGCATTCCCCTGTATCCAGCCACGCCATGTCGCAAACTTCGCCACGACCGTCTGTGCACAGATCCTCTGCCGAGGAGGCACGTCGTAAGTCATTAGACTGTATACACCGGCCGGACGCGAACCACCAAGGCCCGCGAATGGCGCTGGCCAGCGTATGTTCTACTTTGCACAAAGCCACATCGCGAAGATTGTATCCACGTTTCCGGCAATTGTCAACTGCTCTGGGAATAGTCGGATCATATGCCCAGCGCCGCCGATCTGCGCTGTAGCGGTCCGCCTTGGACGGCGCTTGGACGAACTCTCGAGCTAACTTTCGGCCACCTCGGCCAGCCCGTCGGCATCCAAAATCTTGATCCGTTTGCGCCCAATATCGATCAGCCCTTGCGACTTGAGGTCGTTCAAGACTTGGGTGGCCGTCTCGCGATAGGTTCCCACGCTTTCGGCCAGGTCTTGATGGGTCAAACCGATGATCTCGTCGCTCGCCTGCTCGGCGGAGAGCCGCAGCAGCAGGCTTGCCAGCCGGGCGGGGATGCCTTTAAAGGCCATGTTTTCCAGCCGCTCCTCGGCCTCGCGCAGCCGCTTGCCGGTGATCTCCAGGATGCGCAGCGCCACCTGCGGTTTGTTCAAGATCAGCCGCTCTAGGTCGGTGCGGCTCATGACGCAGATCAGACAGTCGTCAATCGCCTCGGCAAAGGTGTTGTGCATCTTTGTGCCCAAGAGCGCCATCTCGCCAAAGAGCGTGTGCGGCCCCAGGGTGGTAATCACCAGCTTCTTGCCTTCGGGGCTGATGCGATAGAGCTGCACCCGGCCTTCTTTGAGGATAAAGAGCACCTCGCCCGGTTCTTCGGGCCGGTAGAAGACGCGGCCGCGCGGCACCGTGCTCATCGTCGTGATGCGGTTCAGTTCCTGCATCTCGCGCGGCGACAGGTCTTGAAAGACGGCCAGTTCCGAGAGATAGCGCAGCTTTTCAGCAGGCTGGGAGATGCTGTTTTTTTCGTCGAGTTTGCTGCTCACGCTTGGCTCCTGGACATCAACCTGGACATCAATGATGTAACGCCTGGAACGTGGTTTGAATCTTCTCCGGGGAGGGGTTGCCCAGCGACCAGACGCGCCCGTTCAACAGATAGGTAGGGGTGGCAAAGACGGCCTCCGGCACGGCCTCGGGCGTGGTCTCCAGATCGACCAGCGTCACGCGCACATGCGGAAAACGGCTGCGGATCTCGCCGGCGACCTCATAGGCATAGCGGCACACCTCACAGTGACGGCTGACATAGATGGTCAAATCGACGCTCAAATCATCTGCGTCCGGCGCAGCGGGTGACTCTCTCATGCGGCGTACTCCCAAGCTTATCACTGGCCTCATTATATGCTGCGCGCCCCAAAACGCAAGCAAGTCTGCCCGTCGCCAGGTTTGAAGGGAGCATTGGGTTGTTGCTACAATGGGGCTATGCCCAAACGTCTCGGTCGCCGTCCTCTACCACCGCCCAGCCTACCGCCGCCCAGCCCACGGCCTGCGCCGCCTGTCGAACTGCCGCCGCGCACGCCGGCCTATATCTATGTCGTGCGGCGCAGCAGCGTGGCGGAGATCATCACCGTCGCCGTGCTGATCGCGGTGCTGCTGCTGCTCGGCGTCGGGCTGATGCTCTGGGCAGTGCGCAGCGATCTGGCCTTTGGCCCCACCCCGACCCCCACCCGCACCAGCGCGCCGCCGCTCAGCGCCACCCCCGATTTCCGGGCCACGCGGCTGGCCGAGGACATTTTAACCCAGACCGCCTATCAGTCGGCGCTCTTGGGCACGCGCACGCCCACACCGCCGCCGCTTGCGACCCCCGGCGCACCCGGCCACCTGCTCCCCCCCGACCTGGCCGCCACGGCTACCCTGACGCCGACGCCGATCACCGTCATGCTGCCCGGCATCGCCGTCTATGGCCCCACGCCAGAATCGAGCGAGACGCCGCCGCCCTCGGCCCTAGCAACGCCCACGCCGATCATCGTGGTGCTGCCGATCGGCATTTCCATTTCGGCGCTGCCCACGCCTGCCGAAGAGGTATTTGTACCGCCCACGGAGACCCCGGCCGAGATCCCCACCGAGACTCCGGCGGTCTTGCTGCCCCCAGCAGAGCTGCCGACTTTTACGCCGGAGCCGCCCACGCCCACCCCGCTGCCGCCAACGCCTTCGCCAACGCCTTTGCCCCCCCCTACGGCAACCGGGCAGCCTTACCTGGTCACCAGCCTGCGCGCCTTTGTGCGAAACGAGAATACCACCGTGCGCCTGGGGCCAAGCGTCGTCTACACCGCCACCGGCACGCTGGCCGCCAACAGCGAAGTGCAGTTGTTGGGCCGCACGCCGTCGGGCGAATGGGTCTATGCCTGCTGTGTCGACAACCGCCCTGGCTGGGTGCGCCAGGCCTATGCGCGCCCGCGCGACAACGGGTTGCCCCCTGGCGCGCCGCAAGGGACCAACGGCAACGATGTACGCTGGCTGGGCGTACAGCCGGTCACGACTGGGCTGCTGCCCCTGCCCACTCCTACCCCAATCCCGCCGGGCGATTACCCACTGTGGCGCTATACGCGCGATGCCCAGGGGCGGCTGCCCCAGCTTCCCCAGCCGTCGGTCAGCCTGGCCTGGCCCGCGCCCGCCCAGGCCTCGCAGTCCTTGATCTCGCCCGCCATCGTGACCGGGGCCAGCGTTGTGGTCGCCAGCGCCGATCACCATCTCTACAGCTTTGACCGCATCAACGGCAACCAGCGCTGGCGCAACAATCTGGGCCGGCCCATTCGCCAAGCGCCTGCCGTGCTGGACGGCGAGATCTTTGTGGCCGACGACACCGGTCGCCTGATCGCCCTGGCCGACCGCGGCAACGAGTCGGTGCAGATCTGGAACACCGGCGCCGGCCTGCCCGCGGTCACCAGCTTCAGCGTCTACAGCGACACGCTCTTTGTCGGCGTGGGCCAAGACGGAAGCTATCAACTGCTGGCCGTGGACCGCGATAACGGGGCGATCTTGCGCACCTTTCCGATCACGGGCAGCCCGCTGCGCTACCCTGCCGTCGGCGACCAACTGGTCTATGCGGCGGCGGGGGTGATCGTCGCCTTGGATGTGCTGAACTATGAAATCGTCTGGCGGCGCGACGACCTGACCAACATCAGCGCCGGGCCGGTCTACAGTTCGCCCGGTGTGCGCGGGATGGCCGAACTCTATATTGTGGACGGCAACAACCGCCTCTTTTGTCTGGACGCCAACACAGGGGCCGAGCTGTGGAACTATGACAACGGGGAGGCGGCGTCGGGGCTGGCCGTCAACGACCGCTTTGTCTTTGTCTCCGGCAACGGCTATGTCAAAGCCATCACACGCGACACGGTGCAGCAGGCTTGGCGTGCCGCCACCGCCGGGCTGGTCATGGGGGGCGCGTGGGTCGATAACGAGCACGTCCTGGCCTTGACCCAAGGCGGCACGCTGCATTTTATGGACGCAGCCGGCGGCGGCGCGCTCGGCGGGGCCATCGTCCCTTCCAGCGTGGGCGGCGCGGGCGCGGTCAGCGAAGCGTGGATCTATGTGCCGGGGACCGACGGCAACCTCTACGGTCTGCGGGCGGCGCAATAATGGCCCCCCTGCCGCCTGCATCCCCAGCGCCCCACCCGCCGGTCACCCGCCCCGGTTGGGACAGCCTGCTGTTGGCGCTGCTCACGGTCGCCGCGCTCCAGATCAACGGCTTTGCCCAAGCTGCGGCGCTGCCGCAGCGCGTCGGCGATGTGCTGCGCCACCCGATCTTAGGCGCACTGCTCCCGCCCGCAGGCTACGCCGCCATGGGCAAGCTGGGGCCGGCGCCGGGCGACCCCATCGGGCTGCTGCTCAATGCGCTGGCGCTGGGCTGGCTGGGCGTCTATCTGGTCGTCGACCTAGCGCGTCCGGGCCAACTGCGGCGCGCGGTACAGTGGGTCGCGCTGGTGGGCGTGCTGCTCTGTGCGCTCTATCTCCCCGCGGCCAAACTGATCCTGCTGCGTCAGCAAAGCGGCCCCGCCGGCTATACCCACGACGGCGGCGTGATCCAAACCGAGGCGACGATCCGTTTCCTGCTGGAGGGGCGCAACCCCTACGTCGAAGATTATGTCGACACACCCATGGCCGAATGGGGCTTTGGCGACTATCGCACGGCGCTCTATCACTATCCCTATCTGCCTTGGACCTTTCTCTTTAGCGCGCCCTTCTATCTGATCGGCCAGGCGGCAGGCTTCTATGACCAGCGCATCGTCTATCTGCTGCTGATGGCCGTGGCGCTGGCGCTCGCCCCGCGGCTGGCGGCGCAGCCCGCGGCGCGGCGCGCCCTGGTGATCGGGCTGGGCCTCAACCCGGTCATGACCCTGGACTTGATCTTTGGGCAAAACGATGCCTTTGTGTTGTCCTGGGTGATCTTCAGCCTGGTGGCGTGGCATGCGTGGCGGGCGGGGCAGCAGCGCGGTGCGGCGCGGCCTGGGCTGCTGGCGCTCTCGACAGTCTGTTATGGTCTGGCCTGCGCCAGCAAACCGACCGCCTGGTTCTTTGCGCCCTTCTATGGGCTGCTGCTGATAGCCGACATCACCGCGAGCCACGCGCTCACCTGGCGCAGCGCTGCGGCCAATGGCCTGCGGGCCAGCCGCGCGCTGCTCGCGCGCGGCTGGCCCGCGTTGGCCACGTTCTTGCTGGTCACCGGCCCCTATCTGCTCTGGAACCCCGCTGCCTTTTATGACGACGTGTGGCGCTGGAGCAACGGCCAGGGCGAGACCGGCTATCAAATTTGGGGATGGGGAGCCAGCAACTTTGTGCTGGCGCTGGGGCTGGTCACCGACCGCTTCGATCAGTGGCCTTTCCTGCTGGTCGAAGCAGCCTTGGCGCTGCCGCTGCTCGTCTGGTTCGTGCTGCGCCAGTGGCGGGCCAACTCGCCGGCCCTGGCCTGCTGGCACTATGCCGTATTTCTGTTCGCCTTCTTCTACGGCAGCCGGTTTCTCAACGAAAACTACCTCGGCTATATCCTCGCCTTCCTCGTCCTGGGGCTGCTGAGCAGCGACCCGGACGCGAGCGCACCGCCCTGGCGCGACCCGTAGCGCGGCCGGCTACGCCTCCCCTTCCACCAGATCGGGCATAGACTCGGCGGCGCGCAGGAACTCAAAAGTGCGCCGGAACTCCTCGCGCTGTCTTTCGACCGAGGTGTCGCTGTCCTTGGCTGCGATCTGCACCAGGGCGGAGAGCGCCGCCACCAGCGCCACGATGCTGGGCAGCGGCCCCGCCGCATCGGTGGGCGCATAGACCACCAGGTCGGACATCAGGTTGACCGGGCTGGCAAGCGACCCGACCACGCCCAAAGTCGGGCAGCCACGGCTGCGTGCATACTCCAGCGACCTGGCCACATATTCGCCATATTCGGTGGCGCTGATGCCGATCACCAGGGTAGTGGGGGCCAAGTTCACCAACGTGCCCGCCATACGCACCACGTCGTTAGCCATCGCCTCTGCCGAGATGCCGCGGTGGCGCAGTTGCTCCGCCGTCATCTCCGCCGCGGTGGCGGCGTAGCCTTCCGCCACCAACACGATATGGGACGCCGCGGCAAAGACCTCGGCCACCCGCCGCACATGTTCGGGCGGGTTGTGGATCAACATCTGTTTCAGATTGTGTTGCTCTTGCTCGGCACGGTCTTTGAAAGCGCCGGCGGGGTCATCCGGCGTCAGTTCCTTTGGCTCATAGGCGGCGTAAATCTCCGATTTGACTTGGCCGCGGATATCGTTCAGCAACTCTGGGTAGCCATTGTAGCCAAGCCGCTGCGAAAAACGCACGACGGTGGTCGTGTCCACGCCCACGGCATAAGCCAGTTGCGCCGCGGTCATAAACGACACCTCGTAATAGTTGCTCATAATATAGTCGGCAACCTTACGATAGCTCCGGCTCAGATGCTCGTAATACTCGCGGATCTTCTCTCTGTACATGGCCCCTTGAGTCTCCGGAATGGCTTAGGCCTGTGCTGAGACCATATGGAGGTTAAAATTGGTTGAAAATGGAAGAAGGCTGAAAAAGTCCACCGGTTCGTCAACGCAGTATAGGCTACTCACTCTGGTTTGTCAACCAACTCAGATTCAGCATAGGCTGATTGTATATTTTGCTGCCATGCAATGTTTCGACCTCTTTTGCCGAAGCTTCCTGCAATTGCAGCGCAGGGCATCGGCTCCCACGGGTCGGCCAGATTGCACAAGCCCAACGGCCATGATAGGATTTCCTCTTGCGGCCCGTCATTGCAGCCCGCAGGGCGGGGACGCGCGTCAAGCGTTTGAGGTCATTAGCTCACCGGGTGGTCTGTGTACGCTCATTTTCAGTCGCTGCTTCGTCATCGCCGCCTTCGCTGGGCCATCTGGGCTTTGCTCCCGCTGCTCCTGGTGTTCTTCAGCCCAAGCGCGGCACGGCTTGTCGGCAGCCAGGAGATCGCCCAACCGACGCCCACACGCGTAGCGCCATCGGCCACCCCGCGGGCCACAGCGACCCCCACACACCCGCCCGCCACGGCGACCTGGACGCCGTTTCCCACCGCCACACCCACGGCGACCTCTTTGCCCACGGCGATATCGCTACCGACAGCAACCATCCTGCCCACCGTGACCTCGACCGCGCCGGCGGAATCGCCCCTCGCCGCCCCCACGGCTGCCGCCCTTACGGTCACCGGGGAAATCACAGTGCCGCGGGGAATCACCGCAGAGATCACGGCGGGGGTCACGCCGGTTCCGCTGCCGCCCGGCCCTTTCGGGCCGCGCATTGCGCCTTCCGGCGGGCCGGCCGCGCGGATCGCCGCCACGCTGCCGTCTAGCGATGCGCTTGCGCCCACGCCCGGCGGCTGGGTGCTGCTGCCGACCGCCACGCCCGTGCCGTCGGCCCCGCAGGCCGCGGCGGGAGCGATCGCAGAAATCGGCGGGGAAACCGGCGCGATCACGCCCAGCCTGCCTATCACCGAGGCGCTGCAGCAGCCGGTGAATCCGGCCCCTACAGACCCTGTGCCTGTCGAACCAGCGCCCGCGCCCACCGCGTCTGTGGCCCCTACGCCGGATGGCGCGGCGCGCAGCGCGCGTGTGCCCATCCTCATGTATCATTACCTGAGTGTGCCGCCGCCCGGCGCCGACCGCTACCGCGTCGACCTGTCGGTCGCCCCCGACACCTTTGCCGCGCATCTCGACGCCATGCAGCAGGCGGGCTATACCCCGATCAGCTTCTACACGCTCTTGGCCTATCTCAACCAAGGCGCGCCGCTGCCCGAAAAACCGGTGATCCTCACCTTCGATGACGGCTATCGCGATAACTATGAAAACGCCCTTCCACTCTTGCGGGCGCGCGGCATGATCGCCACTTTCTTTGTCGTGACCGACTTCATCGACGAAGGACGCCCCGAATATCTGACCTGGGACATGGCGCGCGAGATGTACGCCGCGGGGATGTCGATCGAATCGCACGGGCGCAACCATGTCTCGCTCAAGAACAAAGACCGCGACTATCTGATCTGGCAGGCGCTGGGCAGTTCGGAGACGATCCAGTTTGAATTAGGCGTGCGGCCCTTGATCGTCTCCTACCCCGCCGGCGAATATGATGACCTGACGATTGACATCTTTCGCAGCGCCGGCTATTGGGCGGGCGTGACCACGGTACAGGGTGCAACCCACCGCGGCGACGATCTCTTCCACTTGCAGCGTGTGCGCATCCGCAACAGCACCACCACAGACGAACTGCTGCGTCTGCTCGCCCTCGACTGGTAGACACGCCAAGGGGCTACCCATGAGTTTAGCAGGCAAGCGCGCCCTGATCACCGGCGGCGGCCGCGGTATCGGGCGCGGCATTACCCTGGCGCTGGCGGCCCAGGGCTGCCATGTCGCCATCCACTATGCACGCAAGCGCGCCGAAGCCAAAGAGACGGCCCAGGCCGCGTCCGGCCTGGGTGTGCAGACGGCCTTGGTGCGCGCCAATCTGCGCCAAGAAGCCGAGGCGCGGCGCATGGTCGAAGAAGCCGCTGGGCAGTTGGGCGGGCTGGACATTCTGGTCGGCAATGCGGCCAGCGGGGTGCTCAAACCCGCCGCCGAGTTGGAGAACAAAGATTGGGAGTGGACGGTCAGCGTCAACGTGCGCAGCATTCTGGCCGCGGCCCAGACCGCTTTGCCCCACATGCGCCGCGGCGGCTGGGGGCGCATTATCACCATCACCAGCCCCGGCAGCCGCCGCGTCTTTCCCCAATACAGCATCATAGGCATCAGCAAAGCCGCGCTAGAGGCGCTGACCCGCTATCTGGCTGTGGAACTGGCCGCCGAGGGCATCACTGCCAACTGCGTCAGCCCCGGCCTGGTGGTCACCGGCGCGCTGGACTTTTTCCCCATGCGCGCCGAGATGCTCGACCACGCCCAGCGCAACACCCCGGCGGGCCGGCTGGTCACCCCCGAAGACGTGGGCGCGGTCGTCGCCTGGCTGTGCAGCGACGCCGCCGCCATGGTCGTCGGCCAAACCATCGAGGTCGACGGCGGCTATGGTCTCAAGATGTTGGGATAAGTATGATCTTGGGGAACTTCCCCTGATCGAACTCATGCAGCCGCGCCGGGCCGAGGTCGGTCACTTCTTGGTGGATGGCCTCGGCGGCGCTGCGCAGCGCGGCCAGGTCGATCCCCTGGCAGATGGGCGGCAGCGGGCGCAGCCGCGGCAGCCCGCGGCGGAAAAGCTTGACCGCCCCCGCCCAGTTGTCCTGTTGAATGTGCAAAAAGGCCACGCCAATCTGCAGGATGCCCTGATAGAGCACACGGATCGGGCGGATCTCCTCCAGCCAGGCGGTCTCAAACAGCTCATGCTGCTCGAAATACTCGCCCCGGTTAAAGGCCTCGACCCCGGCGCGTGCGCGGGCGCTGAGCGGCGCGTCCCACCCTTCCAGATATTGGATCGGCGGCGAAATGTGGCGCGCCACCAGCGCGGGCAGTTCCGCCATCATCTTGCTGCGCGCCCAGGCGTGGTCGGCCCCGGCATGGCGCGCAGCGAGCAGCGCGTCGACGTCGACATGGCTGCCAAAGGCCACGACCGGCGCCTGGCGCGTGTGCGGGCGCAGCTTGCAGCGTGCGATCGCGCCCTGCCAATCGCCGGGCGTGTCCAGATCGACCAAGGCCAGCACCGGGAAGGCACGGTCGACGGCGGCGAGCCAGGCGTCGGGCGTCTCGGTCATCACGGCGCGGCCTCCCTGCCGTTCGATCACATCGGCAAAGCGGGTCGCCACCCAAAGATCGGGGGCCAGCACCACGACCGCAGGGCGCATTGGGGCCGGAGGCTGGGCAGTTAGGTCAGTCACAAGAGCCACTCCACACGACAGAGATTTCGCCGGGAACCAAAACAGGACAAATGGGCGGCGTGGTTCTACCCTAACACAGCCTCGCGCCGGAATCAACCGAGAAACCGCAAACGGGTGCATTTTTCGTTTGGGGCGGATTGTCATGCTGCTCACGCAGCGGTGCGTAGCACCGGAGTCCGCGGCGAAGGGTCTCTCTGGGTGGCGCACCGGAGCAGAGAGATGTTTCGCCGCAGACGGCTCAGGGTGACAAGCACGCGCGCCCATGGTGAGATACACCACCGGAACCCTACGGTTCAAGACTTTGACGCGCTTCTGGTATACTGCATAAGCTGCCCGCAGCGGCATCATAGATGCATCATAGATTTAGATGGCAGCGTGCATCGAAACCAGCAGAGCATCCGCTGAGGGAGCCAGTGAGGGAGACAGTATGGCCCCAGACCCGATCGATCTGAGCTATGAAGAGGCCTTTGAACAGTTGGAAGAAGTGCTCCAGGCACTGGAACACGGCGACTTGCCGTTGGAGCAGGCGCTGACCCTCTATGAGCGCGGGGCAAGCCTGGCGGCCTATTGCGCCCGCAAGTTGGACGATGCCGAGCTGCGCGTGCGCCAATGGCAGCCTGGCGATCAAACCACCCTGTTCGAGGAATGGCAGGAAGCCTAGCCTCCTATGCAGTTTCTGGATGCCGTTCTGTCGAATCGCACCCTGCTGATCCCCATCACCGCCGCGCTGGGTGTGCAGTTCTTTAAGTTCATCTGGGAAGCCTATCGGCAGAGACAGTTCAGCATTCGTGTACTCCTGGGGACCGGCGGCATGCCCAGCAGCCACGCGGCAATGGTCACCAGCTTGGCGACCACGGTGGGCGTCCACTATGGCTTTAGCAGCGGCCTGTTCGCCATCGCCACCGTGTTGGCACTGATCGTCATGTATGATGCGCGCGGGGTGCGCCAAGAGAGCGGGCAGCACGCACGTATCCTCAACCAAATCCTGCGCGAGATGTTCAGCGGCCAACCCATCAGCGAGCGCGAACTGAAAGAACTCCTCGGCCATACCTCAACGGAAGTGTTGGTGGGCGGCATCGTAGGCATTGTCTATGCGCTGCTTGTCCTCCAGCTTGCCCCCTACCCAGTAGCGCCCCCCTAATTTTTATGGTATTTTTCAGAAGAATTTGGCGGCAGACCGGCCTTATGATATGCTCTAGGCTATTATTCGTTTCTCGGCACTCTGGGTTCGAGACGGTCGCCCACCCCGGGCGCGCGGCCGTTGCGGCTTGGCTGGTTGCTTGTCATCTCATCGCTTGGGATCATTTGTGCAGCAGCCTTGTTCCAGCAACCGAACCGGCTTCTGTATCTATCGATGCAACGGAGGCATTATGCGACGCGTAATTTTAATCCGGCCGCGACGAGACGGTCGAATCCTCGGCAGAGCCCCAGGATCGCCCTACACGCTCATGCGGCTGGCATCCCTGGTTCCCGACGAAACCCCTGTGGAAGTGTGGGATGAAAATGTGCGTGACCTGCCAATGGACACGGTGCGCGAGGGAGACCTGGTCGGCATCAGCGCCATGACGGTGGACATCGACCGCGCCGAGGTGATCGCCCGGCGTTCCATGGCGCAGGGCGCGGGCGTCGTGGTCGGCGGCGTCCATTCCACGCTTCTGCCGGAGCATGTGCAGACCTTTGCCCACAGCACCATGGTGGGCGAAGGCTATTTTACCTGGCAGGAATTGCTGCGCGACTTTGCCGCCGAGGGCATCAAGGGCATGAAGCCTGTCTATCGCGACGAAGAGTGGGCCAATCTGGAGGGCATCGCCACCATCACCGACCGAGTGATCCAGATGATGGATGAGAACAATAACTACTGGACTCCCTATCTGGAGATCACTCGCGGCTGCCCGCGCAACTGTTCCTTCTGCACCGCCATTCGCGTCAGCGGGCGGCGCATACGTCTGCGCCCGGTGGACGAGGTGATTGACGAGATCAAGCGCCGGCGCATCAAACGCTTCTTCCTCACCGACGACAACTTTGGCATCAACTTCAGCACCGACCCCGACTACTGCGCCTACCTCTTTGAGGAACTCGCCAAGCTTGACCTGCATGGCTGGACCTGCCAGTCGGAGATGAGCATTGCCAAGCACACCGAACTGCTGGAGATGAGCCGGGCGGCGCATCTGGACAAACACTTCATCGGCTTTGAGAGCGTTAACCCCGATAACCGCAAGGAACTGGGCGGCAAGTCCAAGGGGGTTGCGCTCAGCGCCACCGAAGCTATCCGTGCGGTCCGCGCCACCGGGGTCGGCGTGGTCGGCCTCTTTGTCATGGGCTTTGACGAGGATACCCCGGCCACCTTCCAGGCCATGTGGGACTTTATCCGCACCAGCGAACTGGACAGCATCAGCACGACTATGCTGACGCCCTTCCCCAAGACGCCCTTCCGCGATATGCTCGAGCGCGAAAACCGGCTGCTGGAGATGCCTTGGAACTATTACGACACGGCGCATGTGACCTTCATCCCCAAGAACTTTACGGTGGATGAACTGCGCTCGGCCTATGATTGGCTGTGCCGCAAGACGTACAGCCCCAGCCAGATCGTCCGGCGCGGGCTGCGCTCGCTCTGGCGCTACCCGCTGCGTCAGGCCGGCAAAAAGGCCTTCGGCAGCTTCAGCACCGACTACGGCTACCGCCGCACCTACGCCTACCGGCACATCTAGGCAGTAAGGGGGTATAGCGTCCCCACTGCCTACTACCCGTACGGACACGGTATACCGTGTCCGTACGGCCTGTGGTCTCTCCTCTTTGGCCTTTGCGCCCTTTGTGGTTACCCTTTCTGCCCTCGCTGCCTATTCCGGCACTGTGAACCGCATCTCAGTTTCGGCGCGCTGTGTGTGCACCTCGACCGGCAGCGCCAGGGCACGAAAGACGCGCAGCGCGGCTTCATTGTCCGCCTCGATCACCGCCACGATCGTTTGCACATGCATCTGCTTGGCCAGCAGCACCATGCGGCGCAACAGTTCCGTGCCGACCCCACGGCCCTGATAATCGTCACGGATCACCACCGCGGCTTCAGCCTCCGGGCTGTTCGGCTCGCCGGGCGGGCGGCCCAACCGCGCTACGCCCACGATCTGCTCCGCCCCCGAGGCGTCGACTTCCACCGCCGCCACGGCGCCGCCCAGCGTCCGGTTGTCGACATCGGCCAAGGAGCAGGCGGTCGACCACTGTACCTCTTCGCTGAGATTGTCCGGGTTAAAATGAAAACGCCGCCGCCGCGACTCGGAGGAAAGCCGGTGAAACAGCTCGAGGAGCCGGCCTGCATCGTCGGGCCGGACAGGGCGCGCGCGCAGGCGCACGCCATCGCGCGTGGTAAACCAAGACGGCGCTTCCGCCAACGTACCGGCATAACGTTGTATAGCCTCGACATCAGACATAGATCTGCTCCCATAGCTGTTCGCAGATAGACCACGTTAGGTTGTTGAGATTTGCCACCTCTGCGCAGGGCGGGCCTGGCTGGGCCGCCAACAGGTCGGTCAGGGCGGAACTGCCCGCCAGCTTGCCCGCGGCGATGCTGGGCATGCCTGCCCGGCGCGCGGCGGCAATGCCGTGAGTGCTGTCTTCGATCACCAGACAGGCCGCCGGAGGCGCGCCTGCCGCGGCCGCCGACAAATGAAAGAGCGCCGGGTCCGGCTTGCCCCGTGGCAGCGTCGCGCCCGACATCAAGCTGACAAAGTAGTCGCCCACACCCAATTTCGTCACGGTTGCGGCGATGTTTGCCATCGGGCCGGACGAACTGATCAACTGGCGCACGCCTGTCTGACCAAAGCGGGCCAGCCATGTCTTCACGCCGGGCAGGAGCTGTAGATCGGCGCGGGCCAATAGCCGGCGGAAGGCCTGTTCTTTGCGCTGCGCCACCTCGTCGATCAGCGGGTTCAAGCTATCGCCCCCCAGCAGTTCGGTGAGAACCGAGCGGTTGTTGCGCCCAAAGCCGGCGATAAACGTCTCGTAGTCGTAGGCGATCCCTTGAGCGGCCATCGTCTGCGCCCAAGCTTGAAAATGCAGTTCCTCCGTGTCGGCCAACGTGCCGTCCAAGTCCCACAAGACCGTGCGCATCCAGCCCTTTTCCTCCACGATTTTTACGCCTTAAAGCGCCTATTCAGCCCGCGCCTGCGGCGCGGGCTGATCGCTAGTGTGCCTTACCTCAGAACATGCACCAAGTAGCGGTCGAGGCGGAGAGCCTCCTGTCCGGCACAAGCGTCCGGGACAAATGTCCCTCCGCCCGTTACTAAACACTACCGCGCCCACGTTCCCAACAGCTTGCTGTCTGATTGTAATCAATCTATAGCGTGTGGTGTTAATCGAAGAAGTTCTGAAGGGCCGGCGAGATGGCAGATAGGCGGGGGGCGGGCGCAGAAACGCGCTACCCCCTAGAACACCCTAGCCCCGCTTGGAAGCGGGGCTAGGTCGCCACACAGAAAGGAGAAACACAAGGAGAGGAACCGTTAATCACCCGTCATGCAGATCAAATGCGGGTAGTAGAGTAGCTTGTTCGTCGATCCAGGCATGTGCCCGTTCCAGCGCCTCGGCCTCGGTGAAGCCATGCGCTTGATAGACCAACCCTGTGCCGTCATACACCTTGGCGGCGGCCCCATCACCCTCCAGCCCGACCACAATTTCGTGCAGCCGGTAGGCGACCCGATGCGCCAGGGCTTGGGTGAACAGAGAGACGCCTAGGGAACTTTCGACCGTGAACCAGTTGTCGGTCAACATCTTGAATCTACCTGCGCCTGTCCCATTAGGCTGTCTCGTTGGTTGTCCCCAGTGTAATCCGTTCTGCGGGCGGGCGCAAGGGACAAATGTCCATGATAGAGGGGGACACCTTCCCCTTGTTTCGGGCAGAAAAGGACGCACAATGGGTGGTTGGCAAAAAACGCTTTAACCTGCCGGTAGACACGCCCAGTCGATATGCTATAATGACAGCACGCGCCCTGATGTCAGGCTCTGCCATGCGCCTTTGCGCCTTGCACTTTGTCAGTGCCGCTTTACCGCGGCCGATTGCCTAACCTTTCAGTCAGAGTTACCCCAGGAGTCTCCTATGTCTCTTCGCATCGCCATGATCGGCGCGGGGTCCATCGGCTTCACACGCAAGCTTATGCACGACATCCTGGCCGTGCCCGAGCTGGCCGACACGACCTTCGCCTTTATGGACATTTCCGAACGTAACCTTGCCATGGTCCAGCAGTTGTGTGAACGCGATATCCGCGCCAACAACCTGCCGGCCCAGATCGTCGCGACCACCGACCAGCGCGAGGCGATCCGCGACGCCGACTATGTCATCTGCACTATCCGCCAAGGCGGGCTGGAAGCCTTTCAGACCGATATCGATATCCCGCTCAAGTATGGCGTCGACCAATGCGTGGGCGACACGCTCTGCGCCGGGGGCATCATGTACGGTCAGCGCACCATCCCCGCCCTGCTCGACATCTGCCGGGACATCCGCGAGGTCGCCAAGCCCGACGCCCTCTTTCTCAACTATTCCAACCCCATGGCGATGAACGTCTGGGCCTGCAACACCTATGGCGACGTGCCGACCATTGGCCTCTGCCACGGCGTGCAAGGCGGCCACTGGCAGATCACGCGCTGCATCGAGCATTGGGCCAAGCAAGAGGGGCTGATCGGCCCCGACGAGACGATCCACCGCCGCGAGGTGGACATCATCTGCGCCGGCATCAACCACCAGACCTGGTATATCCAGGTGCAGTGGCGCGGCATGGACATGACCCCGCGCATGCTCGAACTGTTTGAGATGCACCCCGCCTACCCACAGACGGAAAAGGTGCGCATCGACATGATCCGCCGCTTTGGCTATTACACCACCGAGTCCAACGGCCATGTCAGCGAGTATGTGCCCTGGTATCGCAAGCGCGTCGACGAGATCCCGCAGTGGATCGACCTCTCCAGTTGGATCAACGGCGAGACGGGCGGCTATCTGCGCGTCTGCACCGAGGGGCGCAACTGGTTTGAGACCGACTTCCCCAACTGGCTCAAGGAAGAACCGCCGGTGATCGACGCCGCCAAGCGCAGCGAAGAACACGGCTCCTATATCATCGAGGCGCTGGAGACCGGGCGCATCTACCGCGGCCATTTCAACGTAGTCAACCAAAACCAGATCACCAACTTGCCCAACGGCTGCGTGATCGAGATCCCCGGCTATGTGGATAAGAACGGCATCAACATGCCTGTGGTGGGCGATCTGCCGCTGGCCTGCGCCGCCACCTGTTCGGCCAGCGTGCGCGTGCAGGAGATGGCCGTCGAGGCCGCGGTCCACGGCGACATCACGCTGCTCAAGCAGGCGATGCTGCACGACCCGCTGACCGCCGCCGTCTGCAACCCCGAAGAAATCTGGCAATTGACCGACGAGATGCTGGTGGCCCAGGCCAAATGGCTGCCGCAATATGCCGACGAAGCGCCCAAGGCCGCGGCGCGCCTGACCGAAGCCGAGCGCAACGGCACGCGCGTCAAACTGCGCCAGACGCGCGGCGCGGCGCGCCTGGCGGTCAAGAGCGTCGAAGAGATGGCAGCCAACAAGGCCGAGGCCCGCGCCAACGCCGCCGCCGCCGACAAGGGCAAGATGACCAAAGAACCGGCCCACTAGCCGACGGCGCGTGCCGCCCGTTCGCCCGCCCGGAGCTAAAGCCTCCGGGCTAAAGGACAACGCCCGGTGAACCGGGCTGCAGAGGCCATGGCTGTGCGGTTTTCCAACCGCACAGCCTTACACAAAACCCAGGTGACCGGCACTGCGCTTCCCTCGACCCCTACAGAACACGGTGGACAAGGGGAGAACAAGCGCCGGTCACCTTCAATCTTCCATCCCGCAAACCATCTAGGAGACCCGCAATGGCAACCTTCGTCCGGACAAAACGAACATCCCAGGAGTTCATCGCTGAATCTCACCGAACAGAGATGTGAGCAGCTTCTGTCGCGCCTCCGCCTGCTCTTCTGGCAACCGATTGGTAACGCTCAACTTGGCCTCCTGCAGCTTGCGTTCTTCCTCTCTACACTTTTCGTCCAGTTCACTGCTAATCTTCTCCATCCCTTTACCCAAAGCGCCTGTTCTGTACGCTTCAGGCACAGGTTCCCCTGCCCTGTTCATAACATCATCGGCTACATAGATCGGGCTACGCTTGTGCAGCGCCAGGGCAATTGCATCACTGGGTCGGGCGTCAACTTCCCATGTACTCTCCCCAGATCGCAGCTTTGCCACTGCATAAAATGTGATCTCCTGGAGCGACTCAACCCGTACTTCCTCCAGAGTCATCCCCGTCGCGTCCAACAGATTTGCCATAAATGTATAGGTTAAGGGCCTGGGTGTCGCCCGCTCCAAAAGCTGCATGGCGATAGCATTCCCTTCAAAACCGCCAACCCAGATGGGCAGAAAACGCCAGCCTTCTTCCCCAAGCAGGATGACCGCATAATGCCCAGAGCCGGTTTGGTGGACGACATCGGCAACGGTTACCTTGACCATGAGTTTCTCCTTTTCGCTCACCGGAAGTCTGTTAAACGCTGCATAGACCGGCGTCAGGCGCTCTCTGAGTTGTCGCCGGGCCTTGTGTAATCGCCCTTTTGCAGCCACAACGGAGATACCAAGGTACGCTGCAATCTCACGCACACTCAACTGCTCATAGTAAAATAACAGAGTCGCCTCTCGATTCTTTGGCGACAAGGTATTCACGGCCTTCAACACGAGCGCATGCAACTCGTCCATTTCGACGATTTCATGGGGATCAGGTTCCCCACCGGCAAAGGGCAACGCGTCGAACACCAGACCGCCGGACATTGCTTCCAGTGATAGGGGGTCAATCGAGCGGTTACGCAGATAGCTTCGACATATATTGAGCACGATGCCGTAGAGCCAGCCGGAAAAATTTGCCGGTCGACGCAAGCTTTGCAATGACAGATAGGCCGCTACCATAGCCTCTTGCGTCAAGTCTTGTGCGGTCTCCTGGTGCTGAACCATGTGCATGGCAAGGCCGAGCGCCCTCTGCCAGTGCCGTTCCAGCAGCAGGCCAAATGCCTCTTTATTGCCGCTGCGTGCTGCTTGCACCAATTCGCTGTCCGTTGGACTGTTCACAAGATTCGGCTTTGGCTATCCAGGATGGCTGTGCCGGCTACGCAATAGCTACCGATGCCTATCTATTGCCTATTTATTAGTGGTGATTTGCCCAGCTTTGGTTACTTTTCAGATTTCCTGCATCATGGCATGATCAGATGAATCGTGCCACCCTATAGCCAGCCAAACCCGCAAGCAAAGCAACTATCCGAAAGGCATTGTGATGAAGATCGCCGGCATCCGCGCCGTGCGCGTGACGCAGCCCCACCAGCCGCCCAAGACCCCGCCGCGCCGCGCCTCCTGGGCGCAAGAGGCCGAGGTCGCCAACCCCATGTCGCGCTTCCCCCAGGTCAAACGCCACCGCGGGCTGTGGCTGCCCAAAAGCTGGGAAGAGGTCTGGTGCCAGGTCACGCTGGAGGACGGCACGCAGGGGCTGGGCAGCACCAGCCACGGACGCGCCGTCGCCGCCGTGATCGACGACCACCTGGCCCCCAACTTGGTCGGCGAGGACATCTTCGCCCTGGAGAAACTGTCGGACATGATGTTCCGCATGACCAAGCCCTATGGCTCGACCGGCCTAGCCGCCTATGCCGTTAGCGCCGTGGACCTGGCGCTGTGGGACGCGCTGGGCAAGCTGCTCGACAAACCGGTCTATGCGCTGCTGGGCGGGCCGTACAAGGAGAGCCTCTTCTGCTACGCCACCGGCAACGATGTCGACTGGTATCTGGAACTGGGCTTCAAAGCCTTCAAGCTGGCCTGTCCCTACGGTCCCGCCGACGGGCTGGACGGCATCCGCAAAAACGAGGAGCTAGTGGCGCGCACGCGTGAACTGATCGGCGACGCGTGCGAGTTGATGCTCGACTGTTGGATGGCCTTTGACGTGGACTATACCGTGCGCCTGGCCGAAACGCTGCGCCCCTATCGGCTCAAATGGATGGAGGAATGTCTAATCCCCGAAGACCTGGACGGCCATGTGGCGCTGCGCCAACGGCTGCCTTGGCAGACGCTCTCCACCGGCGAACACTGGTATACGCATGTGCCGTTTCAGTGGGCCGCGGCGCATCAAGTGGCGGACATTTTGCAGCCCGACATCAACTGGTGCGGCGGCGTCACCACCTGCCGCAAGATCGCAGCCATCGCCGAGGCCGCGGGCATCAGCGTCATGCTGCACGGCGGCGGGCGCAACGCCTTTGGGCAACACTTCAGCATCGCCATGCCGTCTGTACCCTGGCTGGAATGCTTCATCGGGTCGGCTCCCGGCGTGCCGCTGGAGGAGACGCCACGGCTGCCCGGCCAGCCGCTGCCCCACAAGGGCCGGCTGACGCCCGGCGACGCGCCCGGCTTTGGGCTGGACATCCCGGCAGACTGGATCACGCCGTTTTTCTGATATGTCCACACCCGCCGACCCGCTGCTGCTTGCGCTGGACCTGGGCACATCCTCGGTCAAGGTGATCTTGGTCTCACCCGACGGCCAGGTCATTGGGCGCGGCTCGGGCGATTATGCGATTCACCATCCCCAGCCGCAGCAGGCGGAGCAAGACCCCAATGCGTGGTGGGCGGCTGTGATCCGCGCGATGCGCGCCGCGGTCACGCCTGCCCACGCGCCGCGCGTGGCGGCCATCGGGCTTTCGGGCCAGATGCACGGCACACTGCTGCTGGATCACCAGGGAGAGCTGCTGGCCCCGGCCATTATCTGGCCCGACCAGCGCAGCCAAGCCGAGGTACAGGCTATCACCGCGGAGATCGGCGCCGAAGCGTTGATCGACCTGACCGGCAGCCCGCTGGCGACCGGTTTTCAGGCGACGACGCTGGCTTGGCTGCGCCATCACCGGCCCGACCTCTGGGCCAAGATCGGCCATATCCTGCTGCCCAAAGACTATCTGCGCCGGCGGCTGACGGGCAGCTTTGCCACCGACCCCAGCGACGCCGCGGGCACACTCTTGCTCGACGTGCGCCGCCGCGCCTGGTCGCCCGCGCTGCTCGACCGGCTGGCGCTCGACCCGGCCTGGCTGCCGCCCATCCGGCCCGCGGCGAGCATCGCCGGGGAACTGACCCGCGCCGCTGCGGTCGAGCTAGGGCTGCGGCCCGGCATCCCGGTCATCACCGGCGCAGCGGATACGCCGTGCAGCGCGTTGGGCGCGGGCGTACTCACGCCCGATACCCTGCTGCTCACGCTCAGCACCGGCGGCCAACTGCTGCTGCCCACGCCTACCGTCGCCGTGGACCGGCGCGGGCGCATCCACACTTTTTGCAGCGCGCTGGAGCCGACGCCGCAGCAGGCGGGCTGGTATCAGATGGCCGCGCTGCTGGCCGCAGGGCTGGCGCTGCGCTGGCTACGCGACCAGGTCTTGGGGCTAGACAGCCCCGACGCCTACACACGCATGACCGCTTGGGCCGCGGATGCGCCGCCGGGCGCACGCGGTTTACTCTTTCTGCCCTATCTGGTGGGCGAGCGCACGCCGCATATGGACCCGCAGGCGCGCGGCGCGTTCCTGGGGCTGACGTTACAGCACGGCCGCGCCGCGCTGGTGCGCGCTGTACTGGAGGGGGTGAGCTTGGCGGCCTATGATGCCTATACCGTGCTGGCCGAGTTGGGCGCAGCGCCCAGCCGCATTGTGCTGGCAGGCGGCGGCGCATCCAGCCCGCTGTGGCAGCAGATCATCGCCGACATTTTCGGCGCGCCGGTACATCCCTTGGCGCGGCAAGAACAGTCGGCGCTGGGCGCGGCGCTGCTGGCCGGGGCCGGTCTAGGGTTGTTCGACCTGGCCGCGCAGGCGCGAACATGGGCCGTCTATGCGTCCGCGGTCGACCCCGACGCAGAACGCCACGCTTTCTATCAAACCCGCCTGCCGCTCTTCCGCGCCGCATACAGCAACAACCACGCGCTATTTAGGCAACTATGATCTACACCATCACGCTCAACCCAGGGTTGGACCGCACGCTGACGGTGGGCGCGATCCGCGACAACGAGGTCTTGCGCGCCACGGCTTCGCGGCTGGATTGGGGCGGCAAGGGCTTTAATGTAGCGCGCGGGCTGCATGCCCTGGGGCAGCCCAGCACGGCGCTGGGTCTGGTGGGCGGCTATACCGGGCAGATGCTGGCCGAAGGGCTGCACGATCTGGGCATCGCCACCGACTTTGTGACCGTCCCCGGCGAGACGCGCACCAACACGGTCATCGCCGAGGCGCACAGCAGCCGCTATATCAAGGTCAACGAGGCCGGGCCAACCGTGCCGCTTGCCGCGCTGGAGACGGTGCGCGGCCAGGTGCGCCGCCTGGCAACGCCGGGCAGCTACTGGGCGATCTGCGGCAGCCTGCCGCCGGGCGTCCCCTACGGCTTCTATGCCGAGTTGGTCACGCTGATCCAAGGTGCGGGCGGCCATGCGTGTCTGGATGCCGGCGGCGCGGCGCTGCGACTGGGCTGTGCGGCCGCGCCCTTCTTGGTCAAACCCAACGTCGAAGAAGCGCACGAACTGACGGGCATCGTGATCGGCGGATTTCCCGCCGCGCAGCAGGCCGCAGCCTACTTTCTGGCGCAAGGGGTCCAGATCGTGGCGCTCTCGCTGGGTGCGGAGGGGATGCTGCTGGCGACGCGCGCAGAGACGATCCATGCGCGGCCGCCGCAGGTGGCGGTGCGCACGCTGGTCGGCGTGGGCGATGCGCTGCTGGCGGGCGTGCTCGATGCGCTGGCGCAGGCAGTGCCCCTGATCGACGCGGCGCGCTGGGGGTCGCCGCGGGCACGGCCGCGGCCATGCGTGAAGGCGTGGACGTGGGCACGCTGGGGGAGGTGCAGGCAATGGTCGCGCAGGTGACGGTGACGAGGTACGAATCAACCGCAAAGGCCGCAAAGAACGCAAAGGCCAGAAGAAGATAGACAGCCATTGGGGTCGTCAGGTAGGCCGTCCGTCGGGTTTACCCGGTCATCTGCAAACGCGGTATAATTCTCCCATATCCACAACACCTCGCGACATCAATTCTCGCAACATCTACCGAAGATAGCAGAGAGCGACCATGACAGCGCAGCAGACGACCCTTCACTTGGCAGATGCCTTTTTTGGCGCAGCCGAACGCCCCTT
>JADLFO010000018.1 GCA_020845455.1 Caldilineaceae bacterium | reverse complement strand
CTTGTTACTTGGTTGAAGCGCAACCCACCGGTATAATGGCCGTGGTTCGGCTGTGCTGACGCATCACCGGCGTCTCGTCGTCTTGTCACAGCCGCCGTATCGAGCATCGTCGAAATCGTTGCTGCCCATCATCATAGGTCTGCGTGCATGTCACATCCCCGCCTCGCATTTGAACCGGTTTCGCGCCACGCATTGCGCCAGGGCTTTAACCAGTTGGCCAAGGCCATGGCCGTGGCGCTGGGGCCGCGTGGCCGGCTAGTCGCGGTGAGTCGCGATAACTCGCGCCGCGCGCCGGAACTTCTGGCCGACGGCGCGACGATTGCGCGACGTTTTATCGGTTTACCCAATCGCTTTGAAAGCATGGGCGCGCTACTGGCGCGCCAGGTCGCATGGCAGATGGAAGAGGCCGTGGGCGACGGCGCGACGACCGCTGTCGTATTGGCGCGCGCCATCGTCAACGAGACCGACCGCTACCTGGCGGCAGGTTTCAACGCCATGCGCTTGCGCCGTGGTCTAGAGCGCGCCGCGGACGCGGTGAGCGCCGAACTCGGTCGTCTGGCGCGCCCGTTGGACTCGCCGGACCTCATCCGCGCCCTGGCGACCTCGATTACGGGTGATGAAACGCTGGGCCGTTCAATTGAAGAAGTCTTTGACGTGGTGGGGCCGTATGGCGCGGTGGATGTGCGCACCCATTTCGGTCGCGGCCATGCGGTGCGTTTTATCAATGGGGTGGCTTGGAACCAGGGGTGGGCCTCGTCCTACTTCACCACTGATGGCGGCACTGCGATCCTCAAAGACCCCTATCTGCTCTTCACCGATCACACGCTGACTGAGGCTGGACAGTTGTTGCCGATCTTGGAGGCGGTACGCGGCGCGGGCGCGCAGGGGCTGGTGGTGATTGCGCCGGAGATCCGCGGCGATGCGCTCAATCTGCTGGTCACCAACAAGGTGCGCGGTAGCTTGCCTACATTGGCGATCAAAGCGCCCGGGCTGGGGCCGGAAAAGACCGAGGTGCTGCATGACCTGGCTGTGATGACCGGCGGGCGCGTGATCGTGGCTGAAAAAGCCGACCGCGTCGAGGCGGCCACCTTGGCCGATCTAGGGCGCGCGCGCGAGGTGCAGGCAATACGTTCCGGCTTCACGGTGATCGGCGGCAAGGGACGTCCTGCGGCCATGCGCGAGCGCAGCCGCCGGCTACGCAGCCAAATCCCTACAGCCGCCTATGGGCGTGAGCGTAATCGCCTGGTGGAGCGGGCAGGAAAGCTGCTGGGCGGGATGGCGTTGCTGGAGGTAGGCGGCGTCACCGAAAGCGAGCATGAGTTTTTGAAGGAACGTGTGTCCGAAGCGGTCCATGTGGTGCGTTTGGGGCTGCAAGACGGCGTTGTTCCAGGTGGCGGCGCGGCGTTTTTGGCGTGCCGTTCCGTTCTGGAACAGCTCGACTTGCCTGAAGAGGAACAGCCCGGCGCTGCGATTCTGGCGCACGCGCTCTCTGCGCCCATGACCGCGATTTTGGAGAATTCCGGCATTGAGCCGGAGGCGATCTTGGCAACGGTGTGCAGCCGGGGCGATGGCGCTGTCTATGATGTGATGACCGGAGAGTATGCCGAAGGCGCTGCCGCTACTATCGTTGACCCGGTCAAGGTGCTGCAGATGGCGCTGGAGACCGCCGTCAGCGGCGCGCTGATGGCCGTTACCACCTCTGTGCTGGTGCATAAACCGCGTTCGAACCGTAGTAAGGAAGTGGATTTCCGTCCATGACAAACGAGCTTTCTTCGTCCACAACATGGCAATGGCATGCCGCAGGCGCATGGCATGGCGGCAGCGTAGTCGGCGTTGCGGCCGCGGCTACGGCCCATGGGCCGCTGCGATTCTGGGCGGCTACGCGCGCCGGTCTGATCTGCAGCGATGACCTGGGACAGTCTTGGATGGATGTATGGCGCGGGCCTGCCGATCCCAGTGTGATTGCCGTTGTTGCAGCGGGTGAGGCGCGCCAAGGTTGGCCCACCCTGTTTGCCGCCACCGAGACCGGCCGTCTCTATCGCAGTGAAGACGGCGGGGCAAGCTGGGCGGAGGTGGTCGCCTGGGCCGGGCTGGGCGTGGCCGCAGCCCTGTGTCCATCGCCCGCCTATGCCGACGACGGTATCCTGTTTGTGGGTACGCGCGAGGGTGTCTTTCGTACCCTGGACGGCGGCGTAAGCTGGGAAAGTTCTACCTTTGGCCTGACTGACCTGGACGTGCTCTGTCTGGCCTGCGCGCCGGACTTTGCGACCAGCCAGTTGCTTTGGGCAGGGAGCGCAGGCGGCGGGCTTTATCGCTCACGCAACCAGGCCCGCGCCTGGCGTGAGGCAGGCGCGGGCCTGCCGGATGCAGCGGTGCAGACCTTAGCGGTCTCTCCGGCTTTTGCCGAGAACCGCACGCTCTTTGCTGGGCTGGAGGGGGCGGGTGTTTGCTGCTCGCGCGATGGCGGAGAGAATTGGTCATCCTGCGCTGAGGAGTTGGCCGGTCACAGCGTCAACGCCTTGGTCTGCCTGGACGACGGGCGCACGTTGATTGCTGCCACTGACCAGGGCATCTATGTGTCGGGCGATGCAGCCAAACATTGGCGTGCGGCAGAGGGGACGCAGTCCGGACTGCTGGCGCTCACGGCGATGGGGGAGATCGGGGTGGGCGGCGTGTACGGCGCGGGCGTGCTGGTGACGCGGGATGGTGGGCGGCACTGGCGACCGGCGGCAACTCCGCCGCTGCATGTCCCGCCGCTGGTGGCGGTCGCAGGCTTGCGCTGGGTCGGGCTGGATGTAGATGGCGCGATGGGGCTTTCACAAGATGGCGGCGCATCGTGGCTGCCGCTTGCGCCACCCGATGTGGATGGAGTGTACGCATTGGCTTGCACCGCGGATCGCCCGGATGGGGTCATCGTTGCGGCAACCAGCGCCGGTCTATGCTCCCTGGAGCCTGACGAGGCGGTATGGTCCGTCATAGATGCCGCCGGACTGCCCGCGGACGCGCCGGCAGGACTGGAGTTCGCGGCGGATGGCGCGGCGCGGCTGGTCTATTCGAACGAAGGCCGGTTATTCGTCGCTCCAGACGCTAGCGCGGCCTGGCAAGAGATTACCGGGCCTTGGCAGGGGCAGACGCTGATGCGCGCGCTCCCCGCGCAAGATGAAAGCGGCCATCTGCGTGCTATCGCGCTGACCATGACGGCCAACGAGCAGGGCTACTATGCGATCCATCTCTGGCTCTACCAGAACGGCGCTTGGGCCAATGTAGCCGATATGGCCGCGGATATCCCGTCCATGCTTGCCAACTGGCCGTCGCTGGACCGCATCTGGCTTGCGACGCAGCACCGGATTGTGCACCTGCATCGGGCGAGTCCGGCGCATGGCTGGGAAGCCAATCAGCATTTTTTTGCACCCGGCGAACAGATCACGGCGCTGGTTGCGCCGCGCAACCAGGAAGATGCATGGGCAGCGACGACACGCGCCCTCTATCACGCGCGCGGGATCGGCATGCCTTGGAACCGGATGGCCGATCTGCCGGATGGCCGTCCCGTGGTCTATCTGCATGGCGATGCCTCTGGTCTTGAGGTGATGACACTGGGCGGGCGGGTCTGGCGCGGCGGACCTGCTGCTGCGTAACAGGCGACTTCCCGACGATCCTCCTGCGCTGCGTAGGTGAACGGTCCGGCCCTGGTCTGACTTTAGTCCAAAACGATTTGCCCATTTTTGTAGGCTCTGTTACGATGGGCCGCGTATGGACCAACCAACACATGGCCGGGCCCTGCTTTTTTATAGCTGCATCACCGGCGCACTCATCCTGCTGTGGCTCCTTATCCCGCAGTCGCTCTACGCCCAAGATGGCGGGCTGTCAGAGTCTGCCCAAGCCGTGGCCGCTGCCATTAACCAGGCGCGCGCCGATGCCGGTCTTGGGCCGCTTGCGGTCGATCCCTTGCTCAATCAAGCTGCCCAGACCCAGGTTGACGACATGGTCAATAACTGGGCATACGGTCATTACGGAAGTGACGGCTCGACGGTAGAGGTGCGTGTGGCGCGCACAGGCTATGCCCAAAGCCCGTGGGTCAGCGAAAACTGGGTGTCGTCCACTTCGGTTGGCGGCGCGATGACTTGGTGGATGAATGACTATATTCACCGCGTGAATATCCTCAACGGCAACTGGCAGGAGGTCGGCGTTGGGGTGGGCACGCGCGGGAGCGAGATGATCTTCGTTACGGTCTTTTCGGGCAACAGCGGCGATGAGGAGGCGGCGGAGGTCGTGGTCGCGGCTGTGCCTGCCGAGGCCGCCCCGCCTGCTGAAGCGCCTACCGAAGCGCCATCGTCCGCACCGGCCCCATCTGAATCTGCACCCGTGGAGGCGGCTTCTGCTCAGCCGTTGGCGATCCCCGCGGAAGGTCTGGACTATACCATCCAGCCGGGGGATACCTTGTTGAGCATCGCCTTGGCTTATGGCATGACCTGGGAAGCGCTGGCCGCGGCCAATGGGCTGAGCGATGGGTCGCTGCTCCAGATCGGCCAGGCGATCCGATTGCCGGGGACAAATTCCGCCGGCGCGTCGCAAGAGACGGACGCAGATGTTCCCGCCCCTCCGCCCGTGGAAACCGAACCGTATACGGTGAAGGAAGGCGACACGCTGTTCAGCATCGCGGCGCGCAGGGGTGTGACCTGGGAGGAAGTCGCCGCTGTCAACGGGTTTGGCGAACAAGCGCTCTTGCAGATCGGCCAGGAGATCAAGGTCCCCAAGAAGGTTGCCGCTGTGGAAACACCCAAGGCCGCGCCGGCAGCCGCACCTGTCGCGCCGGAAGCGCCGGTGGGCGATCTGCATACCGTAGCCAACGGCGAGACTGTGATCAGCATCGCGCTGGCGCATGACCTAGACTGGCAGCAGCTTCTTGCCCTGAACGGGCTGGCTGAGGATACGTTGCTCCAGCCGGGCAGGCAACTCCGGCTGCGCTAATTTACCAAAAGAAGTCCTGGGGTGCATTTCAGCTTGGGGGCGCGGCGCTCGCCTGTAGGTGCGGTTTCCAACCGCCCAGGGCCGGCGGTATCGAGCGATTCGACGCGCGCGTAGGTGCGGTTTCCAACCGCACAAGGCCGCACCTACGAACAACGTGCGCGCCACAAGTGGCGCCGATACCGCACCTACACAGCCTGCCCCCGGGTTGAAATAGACCCAGAAGTCCTGGCCTGCTTGACAACTCGTCCGGGCTGGGCTATGATCGCCCAACAATTAAATAGCATGCTCTTATCCAGAGAGGTGGAGGGACCGGCCCGATGAAACCTCGGCAACCCGGCAGT
>JADLFO010000017.1 GCA_020845455.1 Caldilineaceae bacterium | reverse complement strand
CCCATTTTGACCTGGGCGGCACCCAGATCAACCTCAATGTGCTGGACAAAAACAAGGTGCTGGAAGCCCACCGCGACCCGTCCAAGCATCCTGATTTGATCGTGCGTGTGACCGGTTTCAGCGCCTACTTTGCCAGCCTGTCGCCGGAGTTCCGCCAGTTGGTGGTGGACCGTATCATTGCCGAAGGCTAGAGTGGAGCTTACAGAGCGCATCATGCAGGGGTTGATCACCAATATTCAGCGTTTCTCCATCCACGACGGGCCGGGCATCCGTACCACAGTCTTTCTCAAAGGCTGCAACCTGCGCTGCTTTTGGTGTCACAACCCGGAGGATATGGACCCACGGCCCGAAGTGCAGTTCTTTGCGGAACGTTGTATCTTCTGTGGCGCGTGTGTAGAGAGTTGTCCCCAGGCCGCGCATATCATCGGCGCGGAAGGCGAGCATCGCTTTTTGCGCGCCCGTTGCGACGGCTGTGGGCTGTGCGTGGAAAACTGCTTTGCCCAAGCATTGGTCTTGGTGGGGACGCGCGTGGATGTGTCCCAGGTGATGCAGGAGGTTCTGGCCGATGCGGCCTTCTATGCGTCGTCGGGCGGCGGCGTCACCCTGTCCGGCGGCGAGCCGCTGCTGCAGTTGGACTTTGCCGTAGCCGTGTTGGATGCCTGCCGCGACGCGGGCATCCACACCGCGATTGAAACCGCGGCCAACCTGCCTTGGGAGCGGGTGGCCGCGGCGCTGTCGCGGGTGGACCTGGTGATGATGGACATCAAGCAGATGGACACGGCCAAGCACCGCGCCGCCACGGGTGTGCCCAACGAGCGCATTTTGGCGAACGCGACCCGGCTGGGCGAACAGCCGCAGCCTCTGATCGTGCGCACGCCCATCATTCCCGGCGTCAACGATTCGCCCGCCGATGTGGGGGCGATTGCCGAGTTTGTGGCAACGCTGCCCAACCTGCTCTACTATGAACTGCTGCCCTATCACCCCATGGCCAAGAGCAAGTATCGCAGCCTGGATCTAGACTATCGCGCCGCGGAATTGACCCCACCCAGCGCGGCCCACATGGCCGAACTAGCCGCGGTCGCCGCGTCGTGTGGGGTCGCCGTACGCACCGGCTAGGGAAGAGTTCGGCCTTGTTCGGGCAATCTTCAGCGGCACAGCCGCGCCTCCATCGCCTCCTGGCCGCGCTGCGCCGGATCGGAATTCTGTTCACCTGTGTCATGGCGGGCGTTGTGGCGGGTGCGTTTGTCTTTGCGCCGCTGCATCTCCCGGCCTTTGTCGCTGTGACGGTGACGATACCGGCGGGGCTGCTCTATGCTTGGCTGTGGACGCGAGCGCGGCGGGCAGTGCATCCACGCCGTTGGAACTGGATATTGGCGACGGCCCCCTTTGGGGTCATCACGGCTGCGACCGCGCTGACGTTGATCCAGCTTTACAGCATGGGGCAGTTTGCCCCGCTCTCCCAGGGGCGCGTGGCTAACTTCGACCGTTTGGTGCGCGCCATAGATCGCGCCTATCCCTACTTCGACGTGAAGCAAATTGACTGGCCTGCCGAAGTGGCTGCGGTCCGCCCGCAGATTTTGGCAGCCCAAAGCGACGCCGAATATTTTCAGGCCATCGCCGCCCTGCTGGCGGGTCTGAATGACGGCCATACCATGCTCAGCCGGCCCTTTGTGCCGATTACCCGCTTCGGCCAACTGGCCGAGATCGAGGGGCAGGCTGTGATCGTGGCTGTCTCGCCGCCGGCAGAGGCAGCCGGTCTGGCCGTGGGCGATCTGCTCTTGGCGATTGATGGCCGTCCGGTGGACGCGGCTGTCGCCGCTCTGCCGCCGCAGTTGCGCTATGGCTCAACCGCCTGGAAGCGACGGGCCTTTGCGCTGTCCAACTTACCGGCCGTGTATGGCGCGGCCCAGACGGTGGAGGTGACGGTGCAGCGGGCCGATGGCGTAGTCCACAGCGCGACGCTGACTCCCCAATCCGCAGCCGCGACCCACACGACCCAAGCGCACGCTGCGCCGCTGGTGCAAGGTACGCGTCTCGCCTCAAGCCTGGGCTATATTCATCTGGGCGAAAATTTCGGCGATCGTCCTGGACACAACATGGTGGCCGAGTTCGACGCCGCCTTGGCCGGTCTGATGGACGCACCGGGGCTAATCCTTGATCTGCGCGACAACGGCGGTGGCGACAGCCTAGTCGCCAACCAAATTGCAGGTCGTTTTCTGGCCGAACCGTTTGTCTATGGCCGTGAGTCTTACCGGCAGCGGCTGCCCACGCGCCTCTGGTGGTCGTGGGGTGAGCGCCGCGTGACCCCGCGCCCGCCGCGCTATGCCGGTCCCATCGTCTTGTTGATTGACGCGGCGACTGTGAGCAGCGCCGAGGAGTTTGTCGTCTCGCTCGTGGACAGCGGCCGCGCCCAGACCGTGGGCCGGCAGACTGCCGGGTCGTCGGGGAACCCCATCGTCTTTCAACTGCCGGGCGGTGGCAGGGTTAGGTTTTCTACCGGCGATCTGCGCCGCGTCGATGGCACACCGATTGAGGGCGTAGGCATCAAACCGGATCGGCTCGTCGCTTGGACGCCGGACGACGTGCGCCAAGGGCGCGACCCGGACTTGGCCGCAGCCGTGGAACTGCTGTCACGCTGAGGGGCCGAGATGGCCGATAGGTCTGGGGCTGCTCCTAGTTTCAGGCGGACGGGCAGGCAGTGGCGTTGGGGGCGTACCCGGCTCAAAACCTCACAAAGCGTTCCATGACGCTGGTGACAAACCAGAGCAAAATGGGCAGCAGCACCGCGGTCAAGACGGTGCGGAACAGTTCGGGCTGCCAGGGCCAGGTAGGGATCTGCTCCAAGATATCCAATTCTTGCTTGAGGCCGGTCATCAGTTCGGTCAAAGGGACGACATCGTCGAAGCGTTGGGCATCTACGCGGCGGTGCAGTTCGTCCATGCCGGCCTGCACGCGGCGATGGACGGCGACCTGGTGGCGGGTTTTCTCCTCCTGCAGCAGCCGGTGGATGCCCACCAGCGGCCAGACAAAGACCGCTAGCCCCAACAGCGCTACAACCACTGTGTTCGTCAGTATCAGCGAATCCGGCGCGCCGGAGGGCATGGCAATCAGCCAGATATAGTCAATGCCCAGCCAGCCCAACGCCGTGCGCCCGGCTAGTCCGGCAAACGCATAGAGAGGGGTCAGATGGAAGATATCAATCCGGGTGCAGGTGAGGTAGATATGATTGACGATACGCAGTTGGTGGATCGTATGATAGATGAACAGCGCCATCATCAAGTTGG
>JADLFO010000016.1 GCA_020845455.1 Caldilineaceae bacterium | reverse complement strand
TTAAGCCCTGTGGTGACCACGCCCTCCATGATGTTTTTCTGGGCAAGGAAAAACATGATCACCGGCGGAATGGTGTAGATGATAGCCGCCGCCAGCGTGATCGTGACCAGAAGCTGCCCGGTCGGGTCGCCCGGATTGGTGTAGGTCGGGGTCGCCAGCTTTACGGCCAAGGTCGTCTTGGCATCGTTGAGATAGATGACCGGCGCCAGCCAATCGCCCCACACCCCCACAAAGTTGAGGATAAACGAGGTAGCCAGCGCCGCCTTGGCATTGGGCAAAAAGATCTGCCAGAAGATGCGAAACGGCGCCGCGCCGTCCACTTCGGCCGCATCCTCTAATTCTTTCGGAATGCTGGTGAAAAACTGCCGGAAGAGAAAGATGTGAAAGGGCGAAGCCGCCAGCCCCCACAAAAACCAGGGCCAGTAGGTGTTGGTCAGCCCGATCTTGGCAAAGATCACAAACTGCGGGATCACCGTCACGATCGCCGGCACCATCAACAACGAGATCACGATGCCAAAGAGCTTGCCCTTGCCCGGCGCCTCCAGCCGCGCAAAGGCAAAACCCACCATGGCGCTCGTAAAGACCGTGAGCAGCGAAAACATCGTCGCCAGAAAGGTCGAGTTCCAGGCGTAGCGCCAAAACGGAATCCAGGTAAAGGCGTGCAGGTAGTTCTCCCACAGGATCGGGTCAGGGATGAGCACGGGGGGATAGCGCGCGTAGGTGGATTCAGACTTGAGCGATGAAAGGATCATCCAGACAATCGGCGTCAGCATCACCAGCGTGGTCGCATAGAGGATCACATACGAGACCGAAGCGCGCAGGCGCTTGGCGATGCGGTCTCGCTGCGGGCTGGGGGTCGCGCGCCGGCCTGCGTTCGCCGTCATTTTGTCTCTCCTGCAATATCCACTTCGTAATGCACCCAATAGCGGCTGGTCCGGAAGACGATCAACGTCAGCACGACGATGACGATGAAGAGCAGCCACAACAGCGCCAGACCGTAGCCAAAGCGCGAAAAGGTGAAGATCTGGCGCATCACATGGACGACAAAGAAGTAGGCGTCGCGCGGCGGCACGGACCCCATGCGCCCGCCCGCCAACAACATCGGCAGGGCGAACTGCTGCAGCGAGCCGATGATCGCCAGCACCAGTTGAAAAAAGATCACCGGCGTCATCAGCGGGATCGTGACATAGCGAAACGACTGCAGCGTCGACGCGCCGTCCAAAAAGGCCGCCTCTTCCAGTTCACGCGGGATGCCCTGCAGCCCGGCCAAGAAGATAACCATGCCGACCCCGGCCCCCTGCCAAACGGCGATCATGGTGAGCGACTGCAGCGCATAGTCGGTGGTCCACAGGATGGCCGTGCCGGGGCGGAAGAGGCTGATCAGGGCGTTGACCACGCCGTTGTTGGGGTCGAGCAGCAGCCGCCACGCCCACACGGCCCCCACGGCGGGCACAATGCTCGGCAGATAGAAGAGCGTGCGGAAAAAGCCGCGCGCACGGATGCTCTGGTTGAGGATCAACGCCAAGGTGAACGAGAGCGCCAGCCAGATCGGCACGTTGAGCGCGCTCCACAGCAGCGTGCGCCGAAAGGCGTGGATCGCCTCCGAGTCTTGAAAGACGCGGCTGTAGTTGCGCCCCCCGATCCACTTGAAGGCGTCGACGTTTAGCCCGTCGTAGTTGGTAAACGAGGCGAGCAGGCCGACGACGAGCGGGATCACCCCCAACAGCACAAACCCGATCAGCCAGGGGCTGATCATGGCGTAGAACGCCAGCACACGGGCGGCGCGCCGCCCGCGCGGCCGCCAAAACCGTTTGCTCGGTTCGGCGGCATAGGCGGGGCGGCGCGCTTGAGTGAGGTTAGTCATGGTGTATGTATCGGCGTTGGCCTAGTCGGCGTTGGCCTAGGCCTGCGGGCAGCGCAGGCCGCGCGGGCGTCTGCACAGTCAGGCCCCGATCTGGTCGATGCCGTCCTGGAGGGCGAGATTGGTCTCCGACTCCAGTTGTTGCAGCATCTCGTCAAAGGTCAAATCGCCCTTGAGCACCTGTTCATAGAACTGGAGGAAGAGGCTGGCCGCCACGCCCGGCTCGCCGCCTTGCAGATAGGGGTTGAAACGCACGGTGGTCTCGGCAAACTCGAACTCGGCCTCCAACACGCTCCACACCTGCGAGCGATACGGCCCGTCCTTGGGGATGGCGTCGTACATCGATTTGAGCGCGGGCACGCCCCAGCCGCTCGCCGCCCGGTTCTGCGCCGGTTCGAGCGCGTTGTACCATTCAAAGACCTTGTAGGCCTCGTCCGGGTTTTGGGTGGCGCCGGTGACAATCGAACCGGTGGCGGTGATGGTCGGCCCACGGCGCACGCCTTTCCAGGTCGGCGAAGGCAGCATGACCAGGCGGCCCTCCTCGATCTGTTGCTTCATCTCGTCGCCGGCCCAGATCATCAGCCCGCCGCTAAACCAGAAGCCATACTGCACCATCGAGAGTTCGCCGTTGGCAAAATCCTGGCCCGCCCAGGAAGGGCTGGGGTTGATGGGGCTGGAGCTGATCTTGTCGGCGGCCAGGTCATAGTGATAGCGCACGGCCTCGCGCGCCGCTTCATTCTCCACCAGGTCCATCTTGGTGAAATCTTCGCTAAAGAGCGACTGCCCCAACCCCTCCAACCACACCATCCAGATGCGGTCCACCCAGGGCATCTGGGTATCAAAGCCACGGCGCACCGAGCGATCGCCGTCAAACTTAGCCAGCGCCTCGCCATAGGCGCGCACCTCGGTATAGTCCATCGGCTCGGTAAAGCTGGGCGTGGGCAGACCGACCTCTTCGATCTGGTCGAGGTTGACCCAAATGGTGAGATCGGGCGACCAGTCTTTGACCATGCCGTAGACATCGCCGCTGCCGATATCGAGCGCGCCGCCGCTGGAGCGATAGTAGTTATTGGCCGCCGCCAGGTCGTCAACCTTGATCGCCGTGCTGACGTCGATATAGGGCTGCAGGTTGAGCGGGATCTCGCGCGCCAGCAGCAGCGGGAACTGGGGCGCTTGCAGGCGGAAGAGGTCGGGCGGCGTGCCGGCCGCCAGCGAGGCGAAATACTTGGTGGCGTCCGGTTCGACGCGCGTGAGCGTGATCCCGGGGTTGGCCCCCTGGAACTGCTCAATTTCGGCAGGGGACAACTCGGCCTCGCCCATCATATACTCGATCGTAACGGCGGCGGCGTCGGCGGGGGCCGCCGTATCACCCACCTCGGCGGCCGGGGCCTGTTGTGCGGGTGCGCCGGCGGCGCAGGCCGCCAGCCACGCCGCCGAGGTGGAAACCGCGGCCAAACGCAGGAACTGCCGGCGGCTGTAGCGACCGCCACGGTCAGGAATGCGGGTAAGCATCTTGTCCACTTTGGGCCTTCCTTTTTGTACCTTCTTTTATCTTGCTGCGGGTGTATCCTGATGCGGGTGTCTGCGTACAAGCTTGCCATGGCGCGCACGGGCAGAATGCAACGAACAAAACCGCATTTCATGCCGTTGCAAGACGGCATGCAGCCGGTGGTGAGCCTCACTTGGACCTGGCTTGGGGCGAGAAGAGCAGGTCTATTGTAGGGTCTTTCGCCCAAGGGGGCAAATCGCCCAAAAAGCCGGGGGCGCGCGGCGCATCGACCCAAATCCGGGTCTAGTCCGGGTCTAGCCGTGGAGACCGTAGCCGAGTTCGCGCAGCCGGTTGCGCAGGCGGGTTTCGCGGCCGGCCGGGATCACCAGGTCGCGGCCGCCCAGCGCTTGGCAGAACTTGCCCAACTCGGGGTCCGCCAGCACGATCGGCACCAAGTCGGCGTCGGCGGCGCGGATGCGCAGCATCCGCCCTTCCACGGAAAAAGCACGGCTCGCATACGCGATCTGGTCCAGCAGGCTGTCGACGTCGGGCGGCAGCGGGCGGCCGCTCTGCCGCACCAAAAACTCACGCAGCGCCTCCAGATCGGCCCCCTGCTCCAGCGCCGGCAGCACCTTCTGCGCGTCGAGCCGGTAGGCGTCCTCTCCCGCCGGCGCGGCGATCTGCTCCAACTGCGCCTTGACCACCGGCGTCAGGCGCGCCGGGTCGAGAAGCTGCAAAAGCCCGCCGGCGTCGACGCGCAGCACAGGCGCAGCGTCTGCCGCCGCCGTTTGATAGACGCCGGCCTGCCCAAAGAGATAGGCGCCCAACGGGTTGATGCGAAAGAACAGCAGCCCGTCATAGCGGCTGAAGTACTCGCCGTCGAAATCGGCATAGGGGGCCGCCGCCAGTTCGACTTCGCCGGGGGGCAGATAGGCGATGTCCAGCGCACCGATCACCGCCAGATATTCCCAGAGCACCGCATTGATGTACAGCCCGTTGATGAGCAGCCACATGTCTTGGCTGCTGGCCCACGGCTCATAGTAGCCGCTTCCCCCGTAGCGATAGCCGATATAGAGCTTCTCGATGCCGCCCTCTTCGACCTCAAAGTCGAAGCGCCAGATCTTGATCGCACGGTAGAACTCTCCGATCGAGATCCACACGCCCGCAGGACACCAAGAGAGCGCCTCGACAATGCGTGCGCGGCGCAGACCGGGCGGGGTGAGACGGATGCTGCGCGCGCGCAGCCCCCTGATCGCCTCAATCCGGGCCAGCTCGTCGAACGCGCCCGCTTGGGCCCATTTCTCAAACGCGTCCAACAGCAGGTCGGGTTCTTGGCGGGTGAGATAGGCGCGGCCCAGCTCGGTCAGCCCGCCGCTGTAACCCGACACCAGCCCCGCGCCGACGGCAAAGGTCGCCAGCCCAAAAGGGCGGATAGTCTCCTCGACCTTCGGTGGGCCGCCTGCGCCGGTTTTGCGGCGCGTGCGCGGCCCCAGCTCCAGAGCCGCCGGGCTGTAAAAGTCGCCGTCGAGCAGATGCCCAAGCAGCGCCGCCGCCCCGGCCGGCGTCAGCCGCTCCCCGGCGGAGTTGAACTTGACGGCGCGCTGTTCCACCAACTGGAGAAAGAGCAGCAGATCATGCCGTCCGGCCCGCTCGGTCTCGGCCGTCATCAGCCCCGGCCACAGGTCGCCGTCGCGCCCGACGACGGTCTGCAGGTCTGCCACCCCCGTGACCTGAAACCGCTCCGGCGGCGGCACTAGGCCGGCCAGGGGCGGCATCAACTCGGGCGGGATTCGACCTTGGTGAATAAAGAGGTCGAGCAGGATCGGCGTTGCGCTGTAATACCAGGCCGAACGCTGCGGGCGTTCGGGCAGGCCGCCGTACTGGGCGATAAAGGCGTCTGCGACAAACTCGCCGTCGTTGTGATAGGCCCAGGCCACGGCCTGGCGCGACCGGTCGTCGAGCGCCTGCCAGAGACGCTGCAGGCGCGCCGGGTCGGCCAGCGTCTCGGCCAGGAATTGGGCGCGCTGATCCTTGCGCGTGGGCCGTTTGTCCACGGGGACATGGGCCGCGCACAGCTTGATGAACTCGGCCAAGGTGTCGCTGTTGTATCCGAGCAAAAACTGCTGCAGGCTCATACGGCGTCCGTTTCAGGTTCCGTGCCCGTGCCGGCATCCGCCGCGCCGCCGGCGAACGCCGCACGCTGCGCGGCGCGCGCCATGGCGTCGTACATCGGCCCCAGCTCGCGTTCCAGGTTCTCGGCAAAGCTCGCCGGCCCCAAGCGGCGCAGGATCGGGTAGGGCTGCGCCGGGGGCTGGATGGCGGTGGGGAAATGCTCCAGCGCCTGCCCCATCTGCCAAAAGGTGGCAAGCGTCTCTTCCAGCGGCGGCGCGGCTTCGGCGGCCGTGTAGGGGGCCGGCGCTTCGGCGAGCGCGGGCGCACGCTCGGCCTCGCGGCGTGCGGCCAGCGCCGCCATGATCTGCTCCTGGCTGCGCCCGCGCAGCCGGAAGATCAGAAAGGGGTCTTCGTCGAACTGCTCGCCCAAGATATAGTGGACGGCGGCGACATGTTTGCAGGGGTTGGCCCAGTCGGGGCAGGAGCAGCCGGTCTCCAACTCGGCGCTGGACGCGGGCAGCAGCGCGACGCCTGCGGCCGCAAACGCCTCCTCGATCTCGTGCGGCATTTCGCCCGCCAGAAGCTGCGCCGAGAAGATCGCCCGTTCGGACAGCGCCTTGACCACCGCCTGCCATTGGCGGTCGCTCAACGGCTGCAGCCGGAGGGTCACGCGGTACGGCTGCGCCCGCGAGCCTTGGACGCGCGCCTGGATCTGCCCCTGGCTTTCCTCGATCGACAGGACTTGCCCGCCGCGCGCATAGGAGCGCCCGCGCCGCAGCCGGCCGGCATTGGTGATGCGCTCCAAGCTCTCGATCCAGCGCTCCGCCCACCAGTGCTCGACAAAGTCGCCGCGCCGGCGGCGCGCCTTGAGGCCTGCGTCCGTTTTGCGCGGTTTGCGCGGCGCATCGAAATCATCCGGCCCATACTCATCCGGCCCATACTCATCACGGCCGTAGCGGCGCATCGTTTCCCCTCCCCTACTCCACCCAATCGCGGCGCAGCGCCACCAGGTCGCGCAGGTCGTCGGTAGACAGCTCCGTGAGCCAGTTCTCGCCGCTGCCCACGATGCGCTCAGCCAGCGCCTGTTTACGTTCGATCATGGCGTCGATCTTCTCCTCCAGCGTGCCCATGCACACAAACTTGTGTACCTGCACATTGCGCTGCTGGCCGATGCGAAAGGCGCGGTCGGTCGCCTGGTTCTCCACCGCCGGGTTCCACCAGCGGTCATAGTGAAAGACCTGGTTGGCGCGCGTCAAATTCAGCCCCGTGCCCCCGGCCTTGAGCGACAAGATAAAAAGCGGCGGGCCTTTCTCCACGGTCTGAAACCGCTCCACCATGGCGGCGCGCTGCCGGGCCGGGACGCCGCCGTGCAGAAAGAGCGCCTGGCTGCCCAAACGCTGCTGGAGAACCGTGCGCAGCAGGTGGCCCATCTCGGCGAACTGGGTAAAGATCAGCGCCCGGTCCCCCGCCGCCAGCGCCTCTTCCAGCAGTTCGACGAGGCGCGCCAGCTTCCCGCTGCGCGCGGCGTCTTCCTCCGGCAGATAGCCGTCGCCGATCTGATGCAAAAACTGGGCCGGATGGTTGCAGATCTGCTTGAGCTTCATCAGCATCGACAGCACCAGCCCGCGGCGCTGCACATCCTCCGTCTGGGCGATGGCGGCCAGCGCGTCCTGCACCACCGCTTCATACAGCGTGGCCTGCTCCTGCGTCAAGGGGCAGTAGGCCTTGGTCTCCTGTTTGTCCGGCAAGTCCTGGATCACCGTCGGGTCGGTCTTGACCCGGCGCAGCACAAAGGGGGCGGTCAAGCGGCGCAGCGTCTCTGCGGCCGCGGCGTCGTCATCGCGTTCAATCGGCAGCGCAAAGCGGCGGCGGAAGCTCTGCTGCGACCCTAAAAAACCGGGGTTGAGAAAGTGCAGGATCGACCACAACTCGGCCAGACGGTTCTCGACCGGCGTCCCTGTGAGCGCCAGCCGGACGTGCGCCGGCAAGCGCCGGATCGCCTGCGCCTGTTTGCTGGCGGCGTTCTTGATGTTCTGCGCCTCGTCCAAGATCACGCCGTACCACGCCTGCTGCTGCAGCGCCGGCGCATCGCGGCGCACCAGCGCATAGCTGGTCACGACCAGGTCCACGCGCTGCGCTTCGGCGAGCAGCGCCTCGCCCTGCAGCCGGTTGACCCCCTGGTGGACAAGCAGCGTCAAACCTGGGGTAAAGCGCGCCGCCTCCTGCGCCCAGTTGAGCACCACCGAGGTCGGGCAGATGAGCAGCACCGGGCCGGGCAGTTGCCCTGTCTCCTGTTTGATATGCAGCAGCAGCGCCAGCGTCTGCAGGGTCTTGCCCAGACCCATATCGTCGGCCAAACAGGCGCCGATGCCCCAGCGCCGTTGAAAGTCGAGCCATGTATAGCCGTAGTGCTGATAGGGGCGCAGGTGCGCCTGCAGACCGGCGGGGACAGACAGCAGCGCCGGCGTCTCTTGGCGTGTAAACCGCTGCATCCAGTCGTGCAGCCAGCCCTCGAACTCGACCGCATCGACCGGCAGGCCGTTGGCCGCTTCGGTATCCAGCCCCAGGTGCAGCGCATCCAACAGGCCGATATCGCCTTGGCGGTCGCTCTTCTCCCAAAAACGAATCGCCGCCTCGACCTGGTCGGGGTCGAGCCGCACCCACTGGCCGCGCACCTGCACCAAGGGGGTCTTGAGCGCCACGATCGCCTCAAATTCCTGGCGGGAGAGCGTCGCGCCGCCCAGCGCGATCTCCCAGCGGTAGTGGACCAGGTTCTCAAAGCCCACCAGCCCGGCGGCCACGCCGCCCTGCGCGCCCGGCGCGCCGCGCAGCCGCAAGCGTGCGCTCAGACGCATCCCCGGCTGGTTCCACCAGGGCGGGGCCAGCACGCCAAAGCCGCTCTCCTCCAGCATGGGCGCGACCTCGCGCAAAAACGTGTAAGCCTCCTGGTTGGAGAAGCGGGCGGCCTGCGGGCGTGGGTCGTGCAGGCTGGCGCGCACCGGCGCAAAGAGACGGGCGGCAAAGCCCAAGCCGGTCAGCAGCACCTGCGGCGCCTGCGCCCAGCGCCGCCCCAGGACGGCCGGCGCCGGAGCGGTCTGGCCTTGCCAGACCGCGGCCGCGGGGGCGAGCAGGCTGGGGTCCTCGCGCGCCTGCAGCAGGTAGTGGAGCGTCCAGGCCGGGTTGGGGCCGTCGTCTTTTGGCTGGGCGGGGTCCGGCTGGGCGGGCGGCTCCAGCCGGAAGACGACGCGCAGGTGCTGGTCGCCGGCGGCATAGAGGCTGCGCAGCCAGGCCCGATGGGCGGCCTGCAGCCGCTCCAACTGAGCGGGCGAGGCGTGAACGCGCGCCTCGTCGCGCGCCAGCGCCTGCAGCCACGCCTGGGCGGGCGTCTGGGGCGGGTGAGGCGGCGCGGAGACCCGGCCCCAGCGCCGCGCCGCCGCGTCGGTCATCTCCTCCAAAAAGCTGGTCAGGAGCCGGTGTGGGTCCGGGGCCGGGTCAGACCGGCCCGCTTGGGCGCGGCACAGGGGCGGCATGGCCTTACGCAGTTGCGCCAGGCGCGGCGCATCGCGCGGGCCGTCCATCACCGGGCGCCAGCGCGCCGCCGGCGTCCGGCCCTGCTTGCCCTCTGCGACCAGGTCCGGCAGCACTTTCTGCTGGGCCATCAGTTCCAGCGCAAAACGGGCGGCCGTCTGCCAGAAGCGCGCCTCGTCGCCCACACGGAGGTCGGGGGGCAGTTCGGCGTCGCCGGGCAGAGTCTGCAAGAGCGAGAGGGTCGTGACCAGGTCCGTGGCGCAGGCGGGCATCTGCCACGGTGCGAGCCGGAGGTCGCCGGCGGCGGGCAGATCCCACTCGTAGACCAGCGCCGGCGACGGCAGCGGCCCGGCCTTGGCCGTGGGCAGGAGCAGCTCGACCGTCGCTTGCGTGTCGAACGTTTGCGTGTCGAACGTTTGGGCGTCGGGCAGCCCGCTTGCGGGGGCGAGGGGTCGCAGCCGCGCGGCCACTGTCCGCGCCGTCGCGGCAAAGGGGTGCGGATGCGCCTTGCCGCGGTGCGGGCGGTGCGGTGCGGGCGGGGGCGCGTCCGAAGTCTCCGCCCAAAACCAAAACCGACCGCGCGCCGCGGCCGGGGAGGGCGGCTGCCAATGAGCGTGGAGAACCAACATAGTGGCTAGACTCTACACCATCTTGGCCAATTGCGGTAGCCGCCACATCGCCCCCAATTGCGCGTGCTTGACATCCGGACATAAAGAGATGGAGGTAGAATAAGGGCGGATCAGGTTGTGGGTAGGCGCAGGAAGGAGGAACCGTGGCAGAGGCAATGGCGTGGGAGAGCTACCTGGGCAGTTATGAGGGC
>JADLFO010000015.1 GCA_020845455.1 Caldilineaceae bacterium | reverse complement strand
GCCCTCATAACTGCCCAGGTAGCTCTCCCACGCCATTGCCTCTGCCACGGTTCCTCCTTCCTGCGCCTACCCACAACCTGATCCGCCCTTATTCTACCTCCATCTCTTTATGTCCGGATGTCAAGGGGCCGAGTTTCAACAGGGCAATCGCGTTCCAGCCAACCAGATTTTGATGGGCGCGATTGCCCCAATGGTTCAGACGAAAAGCTGGGTCGTGGGCTTGATCAGCAGTTCGGGCACATGGGCGCGCGGCGGCAGCGTGGCGATAAAAAGCACGGCCGCGGCCACATCTTCGGGCTGCAAGATCTGGGCTTTGTGGGCGTCGGAGACTTTGACCGGGCGTTCGTCGAGAATAGGGGTATTGACTTCGCCGGGGCAGAGATTGGTGGCGCGGATGCCGTTGTCCTTGTCCTCGATGGCGATGACGCGCGTGAGGGCGGACATGGCGTGTTTGGACGCGCTGTAGGCTGCGCCGCCCAGGTTGCTGGCGCGCACACCGGCCAGCGAGGAGATGTTGATGATCACGCCGTCACGCCGCGCCCGCATCTCCGGCAGCACGGCGTGGATCACGTTGAAGGCGCCGGTGGCGTTGACCTGCATGAGCATGTCCCAGTCGTCGGGTGAGAGTTCGGCAAGCGTGCGGTTGGCTACGTTGATGCCGGCGTTGTTGACCACAATGTCGATGGGGCCGAACTCAGTCTTCACCCATGACACAAGGTCGTTGACTTCGTGGCGATTGGCAACATCGGCGGCGTAGGAGCGAACGGGGCGCGGGGCTTGGATCGAGGCGCAGGTCTCTTCGAGCTTGGCGGCGCGGCGCCCGGTGACGATGACCTGCGCGCCCTCTTGGGCCAAGGCTTGGGCGGCGGCCTGGCCGATGCCGGTGCCGCCGCCGGTGATCAATGCGATTTTACCGCTAAGTCGCATGATGAGATGTTCCTGATGTGTGCTAGGCCGGGGCCGTGACGGCGCGCGGCGTGGTGGGATAGCTGGTGGGGTCTAGCATGATTTCAAGCAGCGCGGGCCGCCGGGCGTCGAGCGCCTGGGCGATGGCGTGACCGAGGGCGGCTTCGTCGGCGATGCGCCGGGCGGTGATGCCGTAGGCGGCGGCGATCTGGTTGAAGCGGGGCGGCGGGAACTCGGTCCCGTAGACCGGCTTGCCGGCGCGCACCTGTTGGGCGCGGATCAGGTCGATCGCGCCGTCGTTGAAGACGAGGATCAGGACGGGCAGTTGCAGGCGGGCCAGAACTCCCAGTTCGCCCATGGCCATGGCGAAACCGGCGTCGCCGGTGATACAAACGCCGGCTTCGCCGGGCAGGGCCAGCGCTGCGCCGAGCGCGGCCGGCAGGCCGTAGCCCATGCTGGAGAGGCCGTTGGAGAGCAGAAAGCGGTTGGGGGCCAGGGTGGGCCAGTCGAGCGAACTGAGAATTTTATGCGAGCCAACGTCGACGCTCAGGGGCGCGCCGGTGGGCAGGTGGCGGCGCAACGTCTCTAACACGGTTTGGGGCAGCAGGCGGCCCGGCGCGGGGATGGGCAGCGGTGCGGCGAGTGAGTGCTTGAACGCGGCGACACGCGCCGCGCCCCAGGTCTTGTCACCGGCAGGCGCGACGTCGGTCAAATGATCCAGCAGTGCATTGAGGTCGCCCACCAGTTCCACGGCAGCGGGGATCGTCGGGTCTTGGTTGGGCCATGGGGCCAGCCAGATCGTGGGGGCGTCGACCTGCCAGGGTTTGACCAGTTCGACTACGTCGAAGCCCAGCGCCACGATGCAGTCCGCCTCGTCGAGCAGCGCATAGACCGGGTCGCTGCGGGTGAGGCCTACGGTCCCCGCAGCGAGGGGATGGTCGTCGGGCAGCGCGCCCTTGGCCTTGGGGGTGACGATCACCGGCGCGGCGAGTGTCTCCGAGAGTTCGCGTAGTGATGAATAGGGGTGCTGCGGCTCTAGACCCAGCCCGGCCAGGATGAGGGGCCGTCGCGCCGCGGCCAGGAGAGCGCGGGCGCGCGCCAACGCTTCCATGTCCATGGCAATCGGTTCGGGCATGAAGAGGGGCGCGTGGCTGTCGGCGGTGGGGAGGGCGGCGTCCTCGTTGCTGATCTGCAGATGGACGGGGCCGGGGCGTCCTGTCTGGGCCAACTGCAGCGCCTCGGCCACGCCGGAGGCGGCGCAGGCAGGGTTGAGCTTGAGGCCGGCCTTGGTGATCGGCGCAAAGAGGGCGTGCAGGTCGAGTACCTGATGCGTATAGTCGGGCAGCAGCGCGTCGGGCTTCTGCGCCGTGAAGATCAGCAGCGGCGCGCGGTCCAAATAGGCATGGGCTACGCCGACCACGGCGTTGGCAGCGCCAGGCCCTAGGGTCGTGAGACAGACGCCGACCGTGCCGGTGAGCCGGGCATAGGCGTCGGCCATGAAGAGCGCCGAGGGTTCGTTGTGGACCAGCACAAACTCCAGCCCTTGGCGGCGCAGGGCGTCGAGCAGTTCGACCGTCTCGCCGCCGGGCAGTCCAAAGACATAGCGCACTCCGGCGGCGTGAAGCGTGGCGGCAATGGCCTGTGCGACAGTGGGCATCGGCTAGGCCCCCTGTGCAAAGCGCCCCGGCCAAGCGTCCGGGTTGACGATATAGCGCGGGCGCTCGCCTGATAGCAGTTGTAGAAGCTGGTCGACAATCCCGGTGCGCATGGCATAGGCCCCGCGCTCGGTGTAGGAGGCGATGTGCGGCGTACAGACGACGTTGTTCATGCGCAGCAGCGGGTTGTCGGGGGTGGGCGGTTCGGGGTCAAAGACATCAAGCGCTGCGCCCGCCAGATGGCCTTCTTGTAGGGCATGGAGCAGCGCTTGTTCGTCCACCACCGGCCCGCGCGCGGCGTTGACGAGGTAGCTGCCGCGCTTCATGCGGCGCAGTTGGTCCGCGCCGATCAGCCCGCGCGTATGCGGGGTGAGCGGCACATGCAGCGTGACCATGTCGGCGCGCGCCAGCAGGTCGTCGAGGTCGGCGGTGAATTCGATGCCGGCGATGTCCAGTTCACCCAGGAAGGGGTCATAAGCTAAGACGTGCATCTTGAGTCCCTGCGCGCAGATCTCGGCCACGCGCCGCCCGATGCGCCCCATGCCGATTACGCCCAGGGTGCGGTCGCGCAGTTCGGCGCCGAACATTTCGGTGCGCGGGAAACTAGCGTTTGTTTCCAGAAAGCGCGCGCCGGTGACGACGCGTTTGGCGACGGCCATCAGCAGCGCGACGGCGTGCTCGGCGGTCGATTCGGTGGGCGCGTCGGGGGTGTGGATCACAGGAATGCCGCGCTGGGTGGCCGCGTCGAGGTCGACATTATCGACGCCGATGCCGGGGCGTGCGATCACGCGCAACTGCGGCCCCAGGCGGTCCATGAACTCGCCGTTAGCAGGGATCACCGACCCGATCACCACGGCGAAAGGGGGCCGCACATCCATGATGCTGCCGCCGATCACCACGTCGGCCACCGCTTCCAGCCGCAGGCGGTTGGCGTCGTCTACAGGGAATTCATACCAGATCAGTGGGCGCATCGTTCTCCTCGGAAATCAGCCGGGATTTCAGCCGGGCCGGGCGCAATCAATCGGCGAATTGACGGGTTAGGGCTTCGGCGCGGGCGCGGAAGGCGGTCATATCCACGACAGTTCCGGCCAAGCGCGCCTCTTCGGCGGCGAAGGCGAGCAGGTGGCTTTCGAGCGAGGCGCGGGCGCTGGTCAGCGGTTCGGCTTCGCCGCGCAGCACACGCAGGAAGTCGAACATGAGGCCATGGTCGCCGCCGCCATGGCCTCCCTGCGGCTGCGGGATCGGGACTTGCTCGACCGCGCCGGTGGCATGGTCATGGACGGTGATCTCGGAGGTGCGGCCAAAACGGGCGCGCAGCGTGGCGCGCGTGCCGTCATAGCGCATTGAGCGATGCTCCTCGTTGGAATGACCGTGCATCACGAGGACGACCGAGGGGCCGGTCTCCAGTTCCATGGTGACGACCTGGTGGTCGACTACGTCGTTGTCACAGCGGTAGACGCAGCGCCCATAGGGACCGGTCTGGAGCGCGGCCAGCCGCCCGGCGCGGCTGACGTCGTGGCTCAGAACGGTGAAGGGCCATACCTTGGGGGCCTCAAGGTCGATGCCGCGTGCAGCGGCTTCCGCGGCCAGATAGTCAAAGGGGCGCAGATCGAGATAGATGCCGATGGCGGAAAATGGGCACTCGCGCTCGATGGGGCAGCCGTCGGTGCAGCGTGCCGGGATCTCCGGCCCGGCCTGGTCGGCGCGGTAGTGGAGCAGCGAGCCAACCGAACTGAGGCGGCGCACCGGCGTGTTCAAATTCCAGACCAAGATGTCGAGGTCATGGCAG
Organism: Caldilineaceae bacterium; assembly: GCA_020845455.1. Taxonomy (GTDB): domain Bacteria; phylum Chloroflexota; class Anaerolineae; order Caldilineales; family Caldilineaceae; genus QEUY01. The sequence continues at coordinate 43,060 of JADLFO010000015.1, read as the reverse complement.
CATTTTGCCAGGATCATGGGGCTGGAGAGCGCCTGGTTGCGCCAGTTGCCGCGCACAAAGCTGTGCGCCATGTGCCAGTAGGCCACGTTTTCGCGGTGTTCGACGGTGATGATGTCGCCCAGGCGGCCCGCGTCCAGCACTTCATGCAGGGCGCGCCAGAAGGGCGAATAGCGCAACACATGGCAGATCTGCAACACGCGCCCGGTGCGCTCGGCGGTCTGAACCAGTTGGATACAGCCTTCGAGCGTGTGCGCCATCGGTTTTTCGAGCAGGACGTGGTAGCCCGTCTGCATAGCGGCGACCGCCGGTTCGACGTGCATTTGGTCCTGGGTGGTGACGATAGCGGCATCGCCCAACTGCCCCTTGTCCAGCAGTTCTTCCCAGGAGGTGAAACACTGGCTCTCGCCGAGGTCGTGGTCGTCGGCGAAGCGGCGTCGGCGGATGGGGTCCGGCTCAGCCACACCCACAAAGCGCACTTCGTCCGGGTGGGTGAAGGCATAGGAGGCATAGGCATCGGCGCCGCGGTGACCGGCGCCGATCACGATCAGTTCGAGCGGTTTGGACATGGCAGAGAGGCCTTTCAGGAAATGCCTGTCAAGAGGCGCTTTTCAAACCGATAGGCCGGCAACCGGGCCTGCGCCGGGTCCGGCCTGGCACAGGAAGATGGCCGGCGTGCGGCCCGTGTGCGCGGCATAGGCGGCGGCAAGCCGTGTTTGCAGCGTGTCCACGGCCTCTTGTGCGACCAGCACAACGACGCAGCCGCCCCAGCCCGCGCCGGTGAGGCGCGCCCCGGCCACGCCGCCGACGGTCTCGGCGGTGTTCACCAGGAAATCCAGTTCGGGCGTGCTGATGGCGTAATCGTCGCGCGCGCTGGCGTGGGCGTCGTGGAGCAGCTTGCCGACCTGGGCGATGTCGTTGGCGGCCAGGGCGTCGAGCGTCTGCAGCACACGCGCGTTTTCCGTCCATACATGACGGCAGCAGGCGGCGACGCGCAGCGGTTCCTGCGCGTCTAGGCCGGGGATCTCGCCCAGGTCGATGCCTTGGCGGGCGAGGTCCGTCGGAGTGGTGACTTCGGGCAGCTCGCGGGCGAGGTCGCTCCAGGGGATCTCCTGTGCGTCGCGCAGATGGGTGATGTCCGGCAAGGAGCGGCGCAGCAGCCCCACGCCGGCGCGACAGGCAGCCACACGGCGGTTATACTCGCCGCGCACGTTGTCATGATGGAGGCCGGAATCGACCACGACGAGCCGATGTGTGGCCGGGAAGGGGATGTGGCGCGTGTGATAGCTGCCCTGGGCGTCGGCGCGGCAGTCGAGAAAGAGGGCGTGGTCGCGGCGACTGAGCAGGGCTGCGAAGTGGTCCATGATGCCGCCGCGTGTGCCGACATACCATTCGCCGTCGGCGCAGTGATGGGCCAGCCGGGCCGGTTCGGGCTGCCAACCGGCGAGATCGGCCAGGGCCACGGCCATGGCGACGACCAGCGCCGACGAAGAACTGAGACCGGCCCCGCGCGGCACCCCCGCGGGCGCAGCGCCCGCGACCAGGATATCAAGGCCGGGCGGCGGGGTGGCGGCTTGGGCGGTGACCATCTGAGCCGCGCCGCGCAGGTAGTTGCTCCAGTGGCCGCGCGGCGCGGGCGGGATCGACTCGCCTAGCTCGAACTCGGCGTCTTCAAAGGGCGGCTCGATATTGCCCAAGCGGACGCGGCGGTCGGGGCGGGGCCGCGCCAGGAGCAAGATATCTTTGTCGAGCGCGGCGGGCAGCACGAAGCCATGGTTGTAGTCGGTGTGCTCGCCGATGAGATTGACGCGGCCCGGCGCACGAAAGAGGCGGACGGGGCCGGGGCCATAGCGCCGGGCGAAGACGTCCAGCGCCGTTTGATAGCGCGCGGTTTGGGCGGGCGCGCTAGGCCCGTAGATCGGGTCAAGGAGGTCAAACAGGGTCGATTCGAGAATCTGTGTCATGCTGCCTGGCCAATCGCGTGAGAAAGGGTGATGGGACGGCCTTGGCGCGCCGATTCGTAGGCCGCCAGGGCGACTTCAAGGGATTTATAGCCGTCTTCGCCGCTGATGGAGGGGGCGCGGCCGGTGCGGATCATCTCGACAAAGTCGGCGACCAAGCCGAGATCCATGTTGCTGCCCCACGGAACCCATCGGGTCTTGCCCCAGGCGTCGGAGCTGACGGCCAAATGCTGGCGGAAGGCGTCCACGGTGATGACGCCGTGCTGTGCGGTGACCTCAATGGTGACATCGCCCCAGGTCGGGTAGCTGGACGGGCGCGACCAGCTTGTATCGAGCGTGCCGTAGACGCCGTTGGCGAGCCGGAAGGAGAGCAGCCCGGCGTCGTCCACGGCTAGATTTTGGTGCAGCAGGTTGACGCCGATTTCGGCGTAGACCTCGGTCACTTCAGTGCGCCAGAACCAGCGCAGCAGGTCGATCACATGGACGGTGTGGTCCATGACCGCGCCGCCGCCCGCCAACTGCGGGTCGATGAACCAGCCGCCGGGTTGTGAGCCGTGGTTGGTGCATTTGACGCTGTAGACTGTGCCCAGATCGCCTTGGTCGAGCATGGTCTTGAACTGCACGATGGGCGGGGCAAAGCGTACCGGGAAGGCGATCTGGAGCTTGGTCCCGGTGGCGGCGCAGCGGTCGATCATCGCCTGCGCGCCGTCGAGCGTGGTGGCGATGGGCTTTTCACACAGGATGTAGCCGGTGTGGTCTGCGGCCAGTTGGACGAGCGGCGCGTGGCGTGCGTTTTCGGCGCAGACGATGACGCCATCTAGACGCAGCGCGAGCAGGCTTTCGGGCGTGGCGAAGAATGGGCAGCCATAGCGCGCGGCTGCAGCCTGGCCGCGGGTTGGGTCGTCGTCATAGACGCCGGCCAACGCCACCTGGTCAAGCTGCTGCAGACAGGCGGCGTAGCTGTGCGCATGGCCGTGGGCTACGCTTAAGATGCCGATGCGGAGCAGTCGCAGGGTCATCGGCTCACCTCCTGGAAATCGGTCTGGAAATCGGTCTGGAAATCGGCGATGTGGACTGGCAGGCCGGTACGGATCGATTCGAGTGCGGCCAGGGCGACCTTGACGGCCATCGCTGCCTGATCGGGGGTGACCAGGAAGGGCGCGCCGCGGTCGAGACAGTCAAGAAAATGGGCAAACTCGCGGCAGTAGGGATCATCCAGCGGCGCAAGCGGAGAAGCGCTGCCCTGGGTGGATTGGCCTGGGCGTTCAGGGTCGGGGCGCGCCCACAGGAGCGGCGGCGGCTCAAAGGAGTCCCATTCGAGCAGACCGCCGTCACCTGCGATCTCGACGTGTGTGCGGAACCGGCCGGGGGGCAGCGCCCAATTGCAGTCGATATGGCCGATGGCCCCCGAGGCGTAGCGCAAGGTCAGGAAGGCATGGTCGGCCCCGCTCACCCCCGCATAGGCGAGGCCGCGGGCAAAGACTCGTTCGACGGGCCCGCCGACCCAGAGATGATAGTCAATGTCGTGGATGCCCAGATCCATAATCACGCCGCCGCTGCGCGCAAAGTCGCCGTAGAAACTGCTGCCATAGGTGGCCCCCGGCCGTGGGAAGGAGCCGGCGCGCATCGTGCGGATCATGGCCGGGCGACCGATCGCACCGCTGTCCACGACCTCTTTGGCGTGGGCATATTGGGGGAAGAAGCGCACGACATGGGCGACAAAGAGCGGCGTATTTGTGGCGTCACAGGCCTCGATCATGCGTTCGCATTCGTCGAGGTGGCGGCCAAAGGGTTTTTCGCAGACGATGGGGATCCGCGCCGCGGCCGCAGCCAAGATACTGGTTACGCGGCTGTCGGTGGGGGTGCAGATGTCCACAACGTCGACGCGGCGCAGCAGCTCGTCCAGCGAGGCGCAGGGGTGAGCGCCGAACTGGGCGGCGAAGGTCTGGATGCGTTCGGGGATGATGTCATAGACTGCGGCAAGCGTGACGGGCAGTTTGCGCCATTGGGCGGCATGGTGGTGGGCGATAGCGCCCGCGCCGATAATACCGATACGAGTCATGGTTTCCTCTCTGCCTGTGCGGCGGTGGCGACGGGGATCAGATGCGGCGTGCGGTGATGGAGCGCCCAAAAGCCGGCCGTAGCTGCCAGGGCCAGGAGAGCGCACGCCGCAAACATGGTCGGGAAGCCCATGGTCTGGGCCAGCGTGCCGCCCATCAAGAGACCGGCCAGTTGGCCTGCGCTGCCGGTAGTATGATAGAGGCCGCTGGCGCCGCCGCGCTCTTTGCCACCATGTTCGGTTGTAAAGGTCATGGCGCTGCCGGTGTAGGCTGCAAAGCCGATGCCGCGCACCACCTGAATCCCGATGAGAACCGGCAGCAGATGGGCCGCGGCTGCATAGCCCGCGTTGACCAGGGCGATCCCGAAGCCGCCGGTCATCAGCACCGCCGTGCGCCCGGCGATGTCGGAGAGCGCGCCCAGGGCAAACATGGCAGGCATCTCGACGAGCGCGGCCAGCCCCCACAGGCTGGTGAGCTGGCCGGTCGAATAGCCCAACTGCGCCATATAGTTGGGCCACATCGACGCCGAAGCCGAGTGAGCGGCAGTCCACAGAAAGACGCCGGTGAGGAAGGCTGCGGGCAGGAGCCTGGCGCGTGTGCGTGGGGCGGAGGAGGGGACAGGCTGCTGCGCGAGCGGCGCGGCGGGTTGGTCCTGCAATTGGAGGGCCACCAACGCGGCCAGGAGATAGGCAGCGGCGCAGATCAGAAAGCTGTCCGCCAGCCCATAGGCCTCGGCCACGCGCCCGCCGGCGACGCTGCCCGCCGCAAAGGCCAGCGACCCCAGCCCGCGATAGAGGCCCATCCGGCGGCCTTGGCGTTGTTTGGCGCTGCGGTCTAGGGCTTCGCCCATCATGGCGAGGCTGAGGGTGGTGTATGCGGCGAGGGCGGCCCCTTCGAGCAGGCGCGTAGCCCAGGCGGCGGCCAGCGTGGGCACATGGCCCAGCCACGCATAGACAAGGGCAAGGCCGAGTAGACCGGCCACGACAAAGGGTTTGCGCCGGCCCAACCGGTCGGAGAGCCGCCCCCAGAGATAGTTGCAGCCCAAGAGCGTCAGCACAAACGAGGTCAGCACGAGCGAAATCTGGATATAGGACGCGCCGAGCGATTCGAGAAACAGGGTGAGCAGCGGTGAACTGACGCCGACGGCAACATAGGCCAGGCTGCCGATCACGGTCAAGAGACGGTAATTGGTCATAGTCGGGCGACCGTGTTGGGCATGGGACAGGCTGCATTCTTGTGTTGCCCGCCGGGAGCAAGCTTTCCGGCCCGGCGACGAGTTTGAGGACGCCGCGGCGTCATCGCCGTGACGGGCGCTGGCTGTGTTGGACTTTATAGGTCGGACTCTACGGGATCGTATGTCTAGGCTGGCGGAATGTCAAATGTGGGAGTAGAATAGGCTCCGCCAGAACCACGGCCATGGCCGCGGCGTTTGGTAGGGCGCATGGGCCGCGGGAGGCGGCCTGGGCGACAGCGGAGAACGGCATTTTTGAGCTGGGCTTGCGGCGCACATGGGCCGGGGCAGTTGGGAAGGCAAATGGCTTGGATTGAATGGTTGCGTAAGGTCTGGTTCAACATCCATGCGGGGCAGTTGCCCGATCTCGGCGTCTGGAGCTATGTGCTTTTGGCGGTGCTGGTGGCGACCGAAGGGCCGTTGAGCACGCTCTTGGGCGCGGTCGCGGCGGCAGCGGGGATGTTGGATGTGCGGCTGGTCTTTCTGGCGACGCTCACCGGTAATGTCACCGGCGATGTGCTGTGGTATACGGTCGGCTATACCGGCAAAGTGGAGAGTCTGCTGCACCGCTCGCCCTGGCTGGGGAGCAAACGGCGACATATCGAGCGGCTGAAACGCGAAATGCACGCCCACGCGGCCAAGCTGCTGATTTTTGCGAAACTGGCCTACGGGCTGATCGTTCCGACCCTGGTGGCAGCGGGCATGGCCCGCGTGCCCTGGCGGCGCTGGTTCCCGACGGTCTTTGTGATGGAGACGTTGTGGTCGCTGCTGCTGATTTGGGTCGGTTTTCACGCCACGGGCTGGATCCGCCGGTTCGAGGAAGGGTTGAGCGTGGTGGGTGCGCTGGGGCTGGTCCTGGCGGCTGGCGCGGGCTTCCGGTGGCTGCGGCGGCGCATCGACCGCGAGGAGCTGGGGATGGACTCGTTGGCGCAGCCTGCGATCTATGCGGATGCCACCGACCCGGACGCCGTCAACCCGGCAGAGGCGGGCGCCGATGCGGTCTGGCAGCGGCTATTTGACGCGGATGGGGAGGAGCCGTATGCGCCTGTGGCGGCGCACCCCGGCAGGCGGATCGACATAGCGGCACACGAAACGATCGGGGACCGGTCATAGCGCGGGCGCAGCCCAGCCGCCGGTGCGCGGCACTGGCGGCAGTGGGCCGGGTGCATGGACAACCCGTCTGTGCCGGAGATAGGCCAGCGCTACCCTACATACAGCATCCGGCGTCAGTTGAGAGGTATCAATGCGTAGATCGGCGTGCTGGCGTGCATGGGCGAGCCGCGTTTCTTCCTCAGCGTGCGCTTCAAAGGTCCAGCCGATATCTGGGCGGCGGCTGGTTTGGCCGGCAAGGTCCACATACAGATAGATCAAGACACGAGGGCGGTCGAACTGCGCCCAGAGATCCGGGATGCCGCTGTGCTCTTGGCTGACCGGGCGCGCGTTGTAACCGGCCTGGCGCAAGCTGTGAACTAGCGTCGACTTACCGCTTCCGCTGATCCCTACGATTTTGACGAGAGGATAACGGCTGGGTTCCAGGCGCGCTTGGGTCAAGGATCTCCTCTCGCGCCGGCCCAATTAAAGCGGCGCGCCGGCCGTTTGCGTGGCCGGCTTCAGATTGGAAAGCTCATGTGCAGGCGGCGGACGGGGTCGGGCACGCCCTGAGTCAAGAGTTTGACGACGAGCACTGTCGCATCATCGTGCGGGCGTCCGTGGTCCAGTTCGAGGGCGGCATTGAGGACTGCGTCGGCCACCGGTTCGGCGGGCGCGATGCCCAGGGGATCGACCGCAGCGAGCAGCGCGGGCAGGTCCAGCCGCTGGTCGCGCACCGCACCTGCGCTCCAGACGCCGTCGGTAAAGGCGATGATGGCTTCACCGGCCAGCAGCGGTCGTTCATGGATCGACGGTTTGGTATAGCGGTAGATGCCGACCGCAGACGATGGTTCGTCGAGCCAGCAAAAGCCGCCGGCTGTGCGCAGCAGCGTGGGGCAGCGGGCGTTGCGGCTGATGACCAGCGAGCGCGAGACCATATCGATGCTCACGATGATCAACTCGGCGCTGACTTTGCCGCCGCGCCAGGTATGTAGATAGTCGTGGGTGGCGCGCGCCGCTGCGCCGTCACGCACGCCTTCGGCGAGCAGGCTGATGGCCTTGTTGACGACAAGGTTGCTGATGGCCTTGGCACTCTTGCCGCTGCTCTGGCCGTCGGCGACGACGACGCTCAACCCGCCGTGGGGCCGTTCGACGATCTCGACGGTGTCGCCGCTCTCGCTGGTGGCATACTTGTTGATCTTGGCGACTGCAATTTGAATTTCGGTTCTGTTGTCCATGTGCAGGCAGAAGTGCAGATAGAAGGCGTAGGCGCAGCCCTGTGCGTACGCCAAATGCAGGAATGGCCGCGCAGACGGGCCGCGACGGGCCGATTACTCGTCGTCCAAGTCGATGCCCAGCAGGTCGTCGACGCTGACATGGTAGCAGTGCGCCAACCGACGCAGTTGGTCGAGCGTGAGCCGCCGGTCTTTGTATTCCACGTCGAAGAGCAATTGCTGGGTCAAGCCGGTGTTGGCCTGCACCTGGGCATAGGAAAGGCCGTGGGCAGCGCGCAGTTGGCGCAGAAGCTGGCTGACGCGCGCGCGTGAGATCTGCCGGATCGATTCGCGGACGTGTTGTTCGGTCTCGTGATAGGGTTCGGTCGTGCGTTCGGGGGTGCGCGTCAGACGGGCTAACGATTCCCGAATGCGCTGCAGGATCGCCTCTTGGGTCATGGCGCAGCCTTATGGTGTGATCTCGCCGGATGTGCCGGTGCCGGAACTGGTAGACGCTGTGTCGGTTTCGGCGCCAGGGGATATGTCGGCGGCGCTGTCCTCTGGCGGGCGTGTCGGCGGCAGGGCGACCAGCGCCGTGTTGACGGCCAACCCGTCCAGCGTTTCGACCTCGAAGCGCCAGCCCTGAACTTCGACGACCTCGCCTGGCTGGGCCACATGGCCGAGCCGGGTCATGATCAACCCGCCGACGGTCTCTGCATCCTCGTCTTCGACATCCAGATCAAAGTGTTGGCTCAGCTCATCCAGCAGGAGATCGCCGCGCACGCGCAGGGTATGGCTGTCTATTTCTTGGAAGGGGGCGATCTCTTCGTCGGTCTCGTCCTGGATTTCGCCGATGATCTCTTCGGCCAGGTCTTCCATGGTGATGATGCCGGCTGTGCCGCCGTATTCATCCAAGACCACGGCGATCTGAAAGTGTTCGCTGCGGAAGCGGCCGAGCATTTCGTCGAGCAGCAGCGTTTCAGGGACATAGACGGCAGGCCGCACCAAGGCTTGCAGATCGAACTCGCCGCCGGCGTCGAGCAGATGGCGGGCGAGGTCCTTGACGTGCAGGATGCCGACAATGTGGTCGCGGTCATCCTGGAAGACAGGGTAGCGCGAGTGACGATCTTCAAAGAGCTGGTTGAAGACTTCGGTTTGGGTGGCGTCCACGGGGATCGCGCCCATGCGGGTGCGCGGGGTCATCACTTGGCCCACGGTGCGCTGCTGAAAGTCGATCACATTTTCGAGATAGATCTGCTCGGTGGGGTCCAATAGACCCCCTTCGGAGCTTTCTTCGACGATATAGGCCAATTCGGAGGTGGAGACCAGGCGCGATTCGGCGTCGGCAATGTGGATGCCCAGCAACCGCAGCAGCGCATTGCCGATGCGGTTGAGCACCAGTGTCAGCGGGCGGAAGATCAATTCGGCAAAGGCCATGCTGCTGGAGAGCGCCAGGGCCATGGAGGCGGCAGACTGGAGGGCAATCGACTTGGGCACCATCTCGCCCAAGACGACATGCAGGTAGGTGAGAAAGGCGACAGAGATCACCGTGGCGATCGTATGTGCGCCGGCGATGCCGACCCATCCCAGATGTTCGATCGGGCCGATCAGCCAGCCGGCGAAGGCATGTTCGCCGTACATGCCCAGGCCGAGGCTGGCCAGGGTGATACCCACCTGGGCTGTCGACAGATAGCGGTTGATCAGCGCCGGGTCGCTCAGGATATGCAGGATGCGCTGCGCTGACGCCGAGCCGGATTCCGCCAACTGGGCCACGCGCGGCCGCGAGGCGGCGGCGACTGCGAACTCGGCGGCCACGAAAAAGCCGTTGACGGCGATCAAGACCAGGACGATAAGGATGGGGAGTCCGTACTCGGCAAACATGGGCTAAAGCTCTTTGGCGATCTCGCGCAGCCGTGCGGCTTGCTCGGCTTGGACGGGGAAGCTGACGGCAACGATGCTGTTGTTGACGACCCGGTCGACGCGGATCGGGAGGTCGCCGACCTGGGCGATGTCGCCGGCGCGGGGGATGCGCCCCAGCGTCGCCAGCACCAGCCCGCCGATGGTGTTGATGTCGTCGGCGGGCAGCGGGAAGGTCAAGACTTTGTTGAGGTCGTCGAGCAGGACGTCGCCGCGCACGCGCAGCCGGTTGTTGGGGCGCAATTCGAGCGGGGGATTCTCGACGTCGAACTCGTCTTGAAACTCGCCGATGATCTCTTCCACCAAATCTTCAAAGGTGATCATGCCCGCCGTGCCGCCATATTCGTCCACAACCACGGCCATGTTATAGCGTTGGCGCTGCATCGTTTCCATCACCTCTTCGACCAGCGCCGAGTCGGGCACATGCAGCACGCCGCGCGTGATCTCCCCGACGTTGCACGGCGCTGCACCGGCGGAATGGTGTTGACGCCAGTAGCTCTGCATCAGGTCTTTGAGGTGGACGACGCCGACAATGGTGTCGATGGTGGTGTCGAAGAGCGGCAGTCGCGTATAGGGCGATGCCGCCAGGATGTGGAATAACTCGTCACATGGTTTGTCCACGGGCGCGGCCAGCATATGGTTGCGTGGGATCATGACACGGCGCGCTGTGAGATTGCGCAGTTGCAGCGTGTTGACAAGCAAGCGCCGCTCTTCGGCGTCGAGCACCCCCCCTGCGCCGCTTTCTTCCACCAGGATCAGGATCTCTTCCGGCGAGTGAAGGTGCGCTTGTTCGGAGACTACGTCGCGGCCCATGAGGCGCAGCAAGATTTGACCGGAGCCGTTGAAGAGCCAGATCAGCGGACGGAAGAGCGCGACGGACCAGCGCATGATAGGTGCGGTGAGCAGGGCCAGGCGTTCAGGGTATTGCAGTGCGACGTTCTTGGGCATCAATTCGCCCAGAATGACTTGGAGGATGGTCAGCGTCAACAGGATAACGGTTGAAAGAATAGAACCGATGGCGGTTTGGGTGGCCGCGTCCAGGGCGCCGAGGCGCGGGGCAAAGAGCGCTATGATCTGCGACTGGCCATAAAAGCCCAGGATGAGGCTGGAAAGCGTGATGCCCAACTGGCAGGCCGCGATATAGGTATCGAGGTGGTGGGGCGTCTCGATCAGGTTGAGCATATATTGGGCGGTGCGGTTGCCTTCGTCTGCCAGCTGGGCCAGCCGTGGACGCCGCGCGCTGACGGCTGCAAATTCGCCGGCGACATAGAGGGCGTTGATCAGGATCAGCAGGATGACGACGGCGACGACGATCAGGATGGAAGTGACCATGTACTCCTATTCGGCGTGATTTTCACTCGGCATGAATCTGGACGGAGACCTGCCCCGATTGCACGTCGCCGTTGCCTTGGCTTTGGCCGCGCAGCCGATAGGTCATGGGGCCGGCCTCGGCGTCGACCGGTACGGCCACGCGCAGGACGATCAGCGCCGAGTTGCCGGGGCCTATTCCCGCCACGGCAAGGCGGTCTTCGCTGCACACCCCGTCGACGCGGCACAGCGTGCGCGGCCAGGCCGCGGCCTCGGTGAAGTAGATCGTGATGTCGTCCAGCGCATCGCCGGTGTTGGTCAGCCGGAGTTCGATCTCGCACTCGGCGCCGCGGCTGCAACTGCGTTCGTCGCTGCCGGTGAGCTCCAGGCGCACGCCATAGCGGACTGCGGGCGTGGGCGTGGCGGTCGGGAGCGGCGGTGTCCAGGTCGGCGTCGGCGCGATATACTCGGTGGCGGTGGGCTGCGGCTCCGGCGTGGGGGTGGGCGGGATATAGTCGACCGTGGCCGTGAAATTGCGCATGCTGCCGTCGGCGAGCATGACGGTTAAGACATAGTCTTCCATGCGGTCGTCCATACACTCTTCGCGCTCGCCCTGACCGTCGACGCCGATGTTTTCATAATAGACGGCACGCACGTTTTCGACATTCCAGGTTACCAAGGTGCAGTCGCCTTTCGCAAGCGCCGTGTCGCGCGCGCTGAAGAGGACAATCGGCGGGCCGAAGATCGGAATGGGGGTGGGCGTGGCGGTGGGGCCGGCGGGTTCGGTGGGCGCGGGCGTGCTCGTCGGGATGTTGAGCACCGGTGTGGGCCGGCGGGTGGGGATCTCGAGTTGAATGTTGGGCGGTGCGGCGGCGGCCGGCGACGCTGCTTGCGCCGCTTCGACCCCCGGCAGAGGCAACAGGTTGCCTTGACTCTCCGGGGCTGGGTTGGGGTTGACAAGGATGGGAGTCGGGGTGACGGCCTGGGGAAACGCCTGCGGCTGCGCTGGCGGAGCTTGCGCCTGGTCGGGGGCGGGCGATTCGCTGGTGGCGGTGACGAACAGATAGAGCTGCGGCTGGACGGAGGGCTGGCCCTGGTTGAGAGTCGCGACGGAGCCGGGTTCGGCGACGAGCAGGTCGCGGTTGACAAGCTGCCAGCCGATGTAGCCCGCAAAGACGCCGCCGCAGAGCAGGCTGGACATAAAGATAAGGCCCGCGCCGATCCAGCCCCAGCGCTGGCGGCTGCGGGCGCGCGCCGCGCTCGACGCCTTGATCTCTGACTCCAGTTCGTGCAGGGCGTGCGAGATCGGGTCTTCGTTGCTGAGCGGCGCGTCGGCCTCGAACGGGATGCCGGCAGCGGGATGGCTGGGGTGGCGGGCGGCGCGCGCGGCGACAAAGCGTGGGCATTGGCGAAAGCCGCTGCACAGGCAGAGCGTTGCCTGGTCGGTGAGCAGCAGGGGCATAGGGCGCTCGCCGGCCCAACAGCGGTTTTCGAAGCTAGGGTAATCTACCGCCGGCCCGGCAGCGCGCGCCTCGGCCTCGGTCCCCAGATAGGGACACGTTGGGCGGGCGGGCTGTGGCGGGACGGGCAGCGCGTGATTGGCCATAAATGATCGATCAGTGCTGGGCATCGGCGAGCCAGCCGGTCGCCAGGTCCAGCGCCTCGCCGGTCGTGGCGATGTCGCCGGCAGCCTGCGCCTCGCGCAGGTATTCAAGCAGGTCGCCGAGCCGCGGACCTGGCTGCAGGTCAAAGTAATGTATCAGCGCGTGGCCGTCAAGCAAGGGTTTGAGCGCCGCCGGCGCACGCTGCGGGTCGAATGCAAAGGCCAGCAGCTCGCCGGCATGGTCGAGATAGGCGGTCCAGCCGGGCGGCGGCGACGCCGGGTAGATCGCCTGATAGTCGGCTAGGGCCAGCAGCACGGTGTCAATGCCGGCGCGGTTTCCAAAGGGTTTGCCGCCGATATCGCGAAAGAAGCGGTAGGCGGCGCGGCGGCTGATGGGCTGGTCGATAAAGCTGGCGTGCAGCAGGTGGGGCCGCATATGCCCCTGGATGACGGCTGTCGCCAGTTCAATCTCATGGCGGCTAAAACGCAGCGCCAGCAGGCGGTCGTTGGCGAGCGCCGCGCCGCGTTCTTCGTGTCCCAAAAAGCGCACGCGCGTCTCGCCTGGGCGCTCGTCGTCGGCCTCTTGGCTGCGCGTATAGGGTTTGCCGATGTCGTGGAGCAAGGCATTCCAGATCAGCCAGTCGCCATGGGTGCGCCCGACGGCAAGGCTGGTAGCAAGGTGATGGCGCAGCCGGAAGCGCCAAGGCCCCAGCGCGGTCTCTATGGCGGCGAGCGCGGGGGATTGGGCCGATGCCTGGCCCAAAATCCACTGGCGCAAGGCGAACGCGTGGCGCACGGTGGCCAGGGTGTGGCGATAGACATCCTGGTAATGGGGATAGCTCTGGGTGACGCCCGTGGTGGTTGTCACTTCGGGCAGCACATAGACCAAGATGCCGTGGTAGTGGAGCATATCGATCCCCTGGGCCGGGTCGCCGGTCGCCAGGATCTTCCACAGTTCATCGCGCACCCGCTCTGCGCCTGCAAAGCGCAGGCTGCCCGCCAGCCGTTCCATCTGGTCTTGTGTGTGGCTGTCGATCTGAAAACCCAACTGGACGGCGAGCCGGACGGCGCGCAGGATACGAAGCGAGTCTTCGGCCAGCGCCAGCGGCGTGACCTGGCGCACACGTTTCTGGCGCAAGTCGGCTTCGCCGCCGGTCACGTCGACCAGCGTGGGCAGCCCGCCGCGGGTATAGGCGAGCGCCATGGCGTTGACGGTGAAGTCGCGCGCCAGCAAGTCGGCCTCGATTGAGCCGCCGCGCATCCCGGCCACGTCGCAGACCAGGGGTGGGGCCGTGTCGGTTACAAAGACCAGCCGGGCCACGTCTCGCATCGCATCAAGGGGATAATAGGCCCAGCCCAGCCGATCCGCCACGAGGCGCGCCGAGCCGAGGGCATCTTGTTCCACGACCAAGTCAAGGTCATAGTGGTCGGCAGAGCGGCCCAGCAGCAGGTCGCGCACAGCCCCGCCAACCACATAGACACGGTCTTGTTCTTGGCGGAAAGCGGAGATAAGCTCGTCGAGTGCAGGCGGGCGGAATTTCCAGTCCATGGACGCAGTTGGGTATCAAATGCTGCTGTCAGATGCTGCCGGTTGCAGAGTTCGTCCGCATGATGTTCGTTCGAATTATAGCAGAGTTGAAACCGAAGCTAAACCTGCCGGCGGTATGATACAAGAGACGGGCTGGGCCAGGTAGCGCGCGGGCGCTGGGTGTCAGCGGTCGCGGTAGAGGGTAGCGAGCAAGACGCCGCCCAGGACGATGAGTCCGCCGAGTAGCTGTTGGGGCTGTGGAAAGGTGTCAAATAGCAACAGCGCCCAGCCGATGGTCGCCACCGGACTCAGGGTTAGGATGATGGCGTGAAGGGTCATCGGCAGGCGGCGCAGCGCCAGATAGTAGAGGGTACGGCTGATGACGACATCCACCGTGCCGGCGACCAGCAAGAGCAGCCAGATCGGGGCAGGCGGCGCGGCAAGCGGCCGGCCCAGCGCAAAGAAGATCAGCGTGAGCGTGGTGCAGAGCAGGCGGCCAAGGAAGAAGGTGGTGAAATCGATCTCTTGGCCGTAGCGTTTGACCAGCGCCGTATGTAGGGCGTACATGACTGTGGAGATGACGACGAGCAGCGAGCCGACGCGCAGCACGTCGCTGGGTTGGAAGGTGATGATCAACACGCCGCCCAGCGCCAGAAAGCCGCCCAACAACTGGGCGCGGTTGAGCCGTTCGTGCAGCCACCACAGCCCGATCAAGAGGCTGAAGAGGGTGGACATCTTGCCCAACATCGACGCTGTGCCGACGTCGATATAGGTGACGGCGGTGTAGCCCAAGGCCGTACTTGCGCCCACCAGAAAGCCGATCGCCGCATAGAACCAGAGGCCGCGCGCCAGGGCGCGCCAGCGGATGCCGCGCGTCAGCAGCCCATAGACGGCGATCTCGACGGTGGCGATCCCCATCACCAATGCGGCGGCGACCAGCGAATCGAAGTGAGGAACCAGCGCACGCGCAAAGACAAAGTGGAGGCTGTCCACGATGAGCAGCAGGCCAAAGAGCGCGACCTCGCCCCCGGTGAAGCGGGAGCTTACGGGGGCCGGGGTGGTTCGCATGCGCCTAAAGCTGCTTCTTGACCTGGCGTTTCATATAGACCAACAGCGCATGTAGACCGCGCAGACGCTGCGGGGTGATGGCCTCATGCAGCCCCAGCAGCATATAGACGTCTTCGGGCGTGTCGAACACGGCCTGCGGCGTGGCGCCTTCTAACCCTTCGGCTACTACGGCGGCATAGCCGCGTACGGTGGGCGACTCCTCCGGGATGTCCAGATGGAAGTGTACTTTGCCGTCCTCCACTTCTGTGGAAAGGAAGACCGGCGTTTGGCATTCGTGGACTTGCTCCATCTCGTCGCGCTTGGCGGCTAACCCTGGGGGCAGGTCAGGGAGGTCTTGGGAATATTCCAACAGCAGTTCCAGCCGCTCGCGCGGGGTTGAACTGCGAAACTCGTCGACGACGGCGCGCAGCGGGGCGGGCAGCCGTTCGAGTTTGGCGATCAGGTCGGCATCGACTGACATGCTTCGCTCTTTCTGTGCTCAAAGGGCCACGTGGCGTGGCGGCTGCGCCTATCGTAAACGACGCCCCATCATCCGTCAAAACCTGGCGGCAAGCCGGCGAGGTTTGGGACGGTGAACGGGCAGCATGGTCTAGACCGGCGTGGTCTCGGCACAGGTTTAGGCCGGCAGCGCTGCGCGGTGGCGCGTTTGATGGCGGCGCGCCTTGGCGCGGTTGCCACAGGAACCCATGTCGCACCAGCGGCGGCTGCGGTTGCGCGAGCTGTCGAAGAACAGATAGCCGCAGCCGCGGTCATCGGCGCACTGACCGACGCGATCTAGGTCGGACGAGGCCAGGAGCATGGCGGCCGAGCGCAGCACGGGCCACAACATGCGGTCGAGGCCGGCGCCCGTATGGTAGCGCCAGGTGAAGCCGCCGTTGTTTGCGACTAAGGCCGGCCCGTTGAAGGCCTGGGGCAGCGCTTCGTTCAGCAGAGTGACGTCGGCGGGTACAGGTGTGGCGCCGTGGGCGACAGCGGCGAAGATGCGGTAGAGCGCCTCGCGCAGTTCGATGGCCCAGGCGTGGAATTCGGCGGCGAGCGCGGGGTGCGTCGCGGCCTGGGCGAGCAACGCCTCCGCCTCATCGGCGGTAAGCAGGTCAATCTGGCGCGCCCAGCCGACGAGGTCGGCATAGCCGGTGAGGTGTTCTTCGGGCTGCGGGGCAGCGTGCCAGTCGGCGGTATTGGCAAATTCTAGACAGAGCTTGCCCGAAGGCAGCGCATTGTCGCGGTCGAGTTCGGCGGCGATGTCGGTCATAGATAGGATGTCCTTGTATGCATACATATCCATACATTATGTATAGCAGATCGGGCCAATTTCGTCAAATTCGGCGATATTTAACCATTATAAATCAAATTGATGGTTGACAAAACGGAAAATTTGTGCTATATTTGGGGAGCCAATTGGTGCGATGCAGGTGGTATTCTGAGTGTTGTAACGGACCAACCCCCGCGATATTAGCAGCGTAAACACAGGAGAGAAAGCCATGTTTCAGCCCAATATTCTCGAGGAGTTGGCCGCCGAGCGTCAGCGCGATCTCGTGCGCGAGGCACAGCAGATGCATCTTTTGGCGAGCCTGCGCCCGTCGCGCCAGCCTTGGCGCGTGCGTCTGGGCCACGGGATGCAGGCTGCGGGGGAGCGGTTGGCCGGTTGGGGGCGCCGCTTGGCGGCTGTCCAGACGGGTTGCGCAGGCCATAGCCCGCTTGCCGTCCCAGTACAAACGGGGCCGACCTTTCGCCGCTAATTGAGGATGCGCCAGTACGGCGCATATCCTGCCTGTCATGAAATCAATACGCCCGGAGCATCAAACACTGGATGCTCCGGGCGTATTCCGTTTGGGAATGCGCCTGTGCGGTGTGCGCAGGGCGATTCATCAAACATGCATCATCGACCTTACATTTTCAAGATGCCTTCGGTCAAGCCGCGGATAAACCACTTCTGCATCAGGATGAAGACCAGGATCACGGGGACCATAGCTACCACGTGCGCGGCGGCCTCGGCGCCGTAGGTTGAAAAGGCGCTGGAGGTAAAGAGCGCGGCCCAGCCGCTGATCTTGGAGACGGCCACGGAGAGCGTTTGCAGTTCGGGGAAGTCGATCAGCGTGCGTGTGATCAGATATTCGCCCCAGACATAGAGAAATTCAAAGAGCGCCACAACGACCATGCCGCCTTTGGCCAGGGGCACGCCCACGTTGAGAAAGACCTGCCAGGTATTCGCCCCGTCGAGGATGGCCGACTCCTCCAGTTCACGCGGCACGCTGAGAAAGGTCTGGCGCATGATAAAGACCGCGGTGCTGATGGCGCTGGGGAAGAGCAGCATCAGGCCGAGGTGGCTGTTGCGCAGGCCCAGAAAATCCATTAGTTCGTAGATCGCCATCAGGCCGCCGGCGCGCGGGATGAAGAGCAGCATGATCAGACTGTAGAACATCAGGTCGCGGCCTTTGAACTCCAAGCGGGCAAAGGCATACCCGGCCATGGTGGCGAGCGCCGTTTGGATCACCACCGAGCCGAGCGTGACCTTGAAGCTGTTAAGCATATTGAGCGGGATCATGCTCATGTCGCGCCGTGTGAAGATCCAATAGTAGTTGCCCAGTGTCGGCTGCCTGGGGAAAAGCGAGGGCAGGGTCTGGAACAACTCATCGCGGCCCTTGAGCGAGGATGAGACTGTCCAGACAAAGGGCAGAAGACAAATGATCACGATGATGATCAACGAGAAGTTGGCCAACACCGTGCGCGACTGAAGGTATTTTCGATATTGTCTCACCATCGCTTACTCCCGCTTACTTCTGCATGATGACGTACTACGCTCTGTCGCTGCGCAGCAGTTTGAAGATGATGCCCGACAGCAACATGCTGATCACACCCAAGACCAGCGACATCGCCGCCGCATAGCCCATGCGCATATCGCCCACTTCAAAGGCTGTGCGATAGATATATAACCCGGTGGTCAGGACAGATTCGGCTGGGCCGCCGGATGTGTCGAAGAGCACCATCATCTCGACCGTGGTGCCCAAGACGCCCGCCGACAGCACCAGCACGATCACAAAGATAGGGCGCAGCCCGGGCAGGGTAATATAGAGAAACTGCGCCCAGCCGCCCGCGCCGTCGATAGCGGCGGCCTCGTATTGTTCGTTGTTGATGTTGTAGATGCCGATCAAAAAGAGCAGGGCCTGATGCCCGAAGCTGGCCCAGATCGTGGCGATCAGCACCGCCCAGAGCGCCCACTGGGCCGACCCCAACCAGTTGGGCGGCTTCTCTACCCCCACTATGGTCTCAAGGAAGTGGTTTAGATAGCCGAACTCGTTGTGATAGATGCTGCGCCAGACGACCATCGAGACTGAGATCGGCAGGATCACGGGGAGATAGCTGATCACCCGGTAGGCCCCGGCCAGTGTCGGGTTGCGCACCTTGGAGATCATGACGGCGACGAAGAGCGCCAAGGCGATGGTCGCCGGGATATAGAAGATCGTGAACCTGAAGGCGATGCCTAGGCTTTTCCAAAAGGTCTCATCCTGCGCCATCTCTACGAAGTTGCTAAAGCCGTTGAAACTGGACCAACCATGGGTGGAAGGGACGATCCAACGGTAGTCAGAGAACGCCATGTAGAAGCCGCGCAAGATCGGCCAGGCTTGGAACAAGAAATAGAGGATCAGGGTCGGCGCGACAAAGACATAGCCCCACAGGTTCCCCCATTTTTGCGAGCGCAGCGTGCGCACTTGATACCAGAACTCCGCCGAAGTTGAGCGGTCCGGCTTCTGCGCGGGCGCTCGTTCGACATCAGGGATACTCGTCATGCTGCATACCTCATCATGCCTCGTCCAAAAGTGATCTACATCCAAAGGGGCTCTATACGCCAAGGCGCGTCTGCGTGCTGCGGCGGGTGACGGCAGCCACTCCATCGGCTGTCGTCACCCGGCCCTGTCGTTCAAACGCTATTGTACCTGCTGCTTCTCGATCTCGGCCTTGGAATCGTCGAGGATCCGCTGCGCGATCTGTTCTGGTGTGATGCTGGGGTCGTCGATGAATTCGACGATGTTCTTGGTGTAGGCAGTATGTTGGATCAGATAGAAGGTGTTGCGCGGTACCGGCAGCGAGCGCGCCACGTCGTCGCGCATCCCGATCATCCATTTGTACTGCTCGAAGTCCGATTCGACGTTAATGATCTCGTCGTAGGACGAATTGAAGACGGGGGTCTTGCCCGATTGGATGACGGCCTTCTGGAAGTCGGTATTGGCGGGTCCAAAGGCAAAGACATAGAAGTCGACCACTTCTTGGGGATGGGGCGCTTTGTTGACAACGCCGAGGCCGTTGCCCCAATAGACCGTGCCGGAACCGCCGCCGGCTTCGAAGGTCGGGATCGGCGATGTGGTCCATTTGTCTGCGCCGTGCAAGTTCTGGCCCCAGACGCCGCGCGAGCTTTGCGCTTGGACCGAGGCCACCTTGCCGCGCTGGAAGGACTCAAGCCAGCCGTCAAAGCCGTGGGGCGGGGTCAGCTCTTCCAAAACCATCTTGCGATAGAGGTCAAGCGCGCCGATCGTCTCCGGGGCCATCCAGTCGACCAGCCCTTCGTCTGTGTAGGGCTTGGCCATGGCCGAGGTGACCATCGCGCCGACGTCTGTCCAAAGCGCACCGGCAAACGAGGTCGGGATGATCTCCTGGTCTGCGCCCCATTCTTTTACCGTGGTGGCGGCCTCATGCCAGGCGTCCCAGGTCTCCGGGCGACCTTGGATGCCGGCCTCAGAGAAGTAGTCGTTGCGCCAGTTGAAGGTGATGTTCTCAAAGCTGTAGGGGATCATATACAGCTTGTCTTCGTAGCTGGCGTCCTCGAGCACGGTGCTGATCATGTCCTCTTTGAGCGTCGTTGCGCCTTCCTCCTGCGAGACGCTGAGCATGTCATCCATGGGCTGGATCAGACCGGAAGAGACGTTGGAGACCATGTCGAGGAATGGCGTAATGATGCCAAAGCCGCTCCAGTCTACCTTGCCGGATGCCACTTGGGCCACCAGCTTGGTGGTGTCATCGGTCGAGTCGATGATGACCTCCACGTCGTCGCGCTTGCCGTTGAAGGCCTGGGCCATCTGGTCGAACGGCACTTCGGCCACCGCCCATGACGAGAGCATGACACGGACTTGCTTCTTTCCGCCGGTGTCGCTCGCCGGCGCTGCGCCGCCCGAAGGGGCAGCCGCCGGTACGCATGCGGCCAGTGCAGCGCCGGCGACGGTCATGGCTGAGGCTTTCAGAAACTGACGTCGCGAAAGGGTGTGCGGCAACATGTGATCTCTCCTATGGTATAGTGGTATAGATGTTGGTATAGACTGAATCAAACGCAACGAAGCAACGATAGATTGAGGCGCATCGGTAAAACGCTTCGCCGAGGCGCGGTTTGCGCGCTAGCCAGGTTTAGCCCTTCACGGTGTAGTGGGTCAGAGCGGCTTCGTCCAACTCCACGCCCAGGCCCGGCTTCTGGGGAACGAGGGCGCAGCCATCTTTATACTGGATCGGGTCGACGATCAGGTCGTCTTCGCGCAGGAAGTTGCCGATGATGTCGCTGGCCAGGGTGCAGCCCTGGGCCGCGGCGCAGGCATGCACATAGGCCATATCGAGGATGCCCAGGTCTACGCCGGAGCCATGCCAGACCGGTTTGCCCGCGGCGTGAGCCATGGCAGCCATGCTGACAAATCGAACCATGCTGCCGCCCAGGTTGAAGCAGTCGACGCAGTCGGCGCGGATGGCGGCGATGATATCTTGTGGGCTGCCCAGATGGAGCGCCAGCGGAAATTTGAGTTCGCGGCGCATGAAGACGTACCAGGCCAGGTCGTCGTGAGGGGTAGGGTCTTCGAAGACCGCGACGTTGTAGCCGTCCAGTTGATGCGCCAGTTCCAACGCCGCGCCGGGACGATAGAAACGCAGGTTGGGGTCGATGGTGATCTTCATTTCGGGCGCGACGGCGGCGATGGCCTGCACGCGCTCGACCATTGGGTCTTCGAGCGCGCACTTCATTTTGAGACCCTTGAAGCCCTTGGCCCAGCCCTCTTGGGCCGTTTGGGCGATGTCTTCGGGCGTCTTGCGCCCGCACCAATAGTCGACCTCGACACGGTCACGGTATGCGCCGCCCAGCAACTGATGCACCGGCCAGCCGACCGCTTTGCCGACCAGGTCAAAGATGGCGATCTCGAAGGCATCATAGGCCGCGTTGGCGGGAATGGGTAGATGGTGCAGGGGCAACCGCAGCGGGTCTGTCCCGTGCAGCGCGGCGGCGGCGGCTTCTACTTCGGCACGCGTGACCCCGCGATAGGTTTCGCCGATGCCGGTCAGACCGGTGTCGGTCTGAAGTTGAACGATGAACTTGGGGACTTCGTCGAACTCGGGGTTGCCCCAGCGCGGGCTGTTGACCGTGCCGGGGCGCATGGGGACCAGAACTGGATGGATAGTGACGCTGGTGATCTTCACTAGACGGTCCTTTAGGCGCGTTGGTAGCGAATGCCATGCGGTGTATAGGAACGCAAGAGGTGCTGTGGAAATGGATATTGGGTAAGCAAAGACGACCGGCTGGTCCACCAACCTACGCAGTAGGAAGATGGCGGCAAACGTGGACGGTGTTTGGTTACCAGCTTGGCCAGTATTCTCATAGTAATACGATTGGAAAATGTTGTCAACGCCGGTTTTGGACGCCCGGTGAGCCGCGGCCTAGGGCAAGAACCTATTCGGCGCGAGGGCGCGTTCGACGTCCGCTTGGCCGTAGAGCTTGACGATCTGCTCGGCGTGGTCCAGCAGGGTGCAGCGCAGGGCGAGCGGCGCAAGGACTTCAACGCCGCTGCCACAGGCCAGGAGGCGCTCACGCGCTTCTTCCAGAGAACGAAAGGCAACGTCAAGCGTGATGCGTCCGGCTGCGTCCGTCGGGCCGGCTTGGGGTGAGGCGATGCAGGCGCGGTCGCCGATGAAGTGGGGCAGCGCCGATATGAAATGGGGAGCGACGCGCAGGGTGACGCGATAGAGGCGTTCCTCGCGTCCGGCGCACCACGCCTGCCAAAAGCGCACCAGGTCGAAATCGGCAGGCCGCGCAAAGTGCTCGTCCAGCAGTTCAACGTCCAGCAAATTGCTTGCTTGTTGGACGCGTGCAGGGCCGCTGTGGGCATAGACTAGATACCAGGCCCCGGCTTTGGCGACCAGGGCAAGCGGATCCACGCGGCGCGTCAGGGCCGGGCCGGCCCAAGTGCGATAGGTGATGACCAGACGCTGG
Source organism: Caldilineaceae bacterium (assembly GCA_020845455.1). Classification (GTDB taxonomy): domain Bacteria; phylum Chloroflexota; class Anaerolineae; order Caldilineales; family Caldilineaceae; genus QEUY01. The sequence goes on along the minus strand of JADLFO010000015.1, from coordinate 20,850 downwards.
TCGGCTGTGACGGCGCGGTGCAGCGTCCTGAGATGGGGCACGGGGGTTTCGGACTGGTCCCACCAGACGGGGTCGAGATAGAAGCGGCGGCGGATCTGTGCTTCGCCTGCGCTGAAGGTAGCGGGCAACGCGGCTGCCACCTTGCGCAGCGCGGCTTTCAGTTCGTCGCTGACGCCGAGGTCGACCAGAGGCGGCGGGACGCTCAGCATGAAGAGCGCACGCACCTCATTTTCGGAGAGGCCGGTGAGCGTCGTGCGGTAGCTGTCCAGCAGCGCATAGCCGCCGTCGGGGCCTGGGTCGCCGTAGATCGGGATGCCGGCGGACGAGAGCGCATCCACGTCGCGGTAGACGGTGCGTTCGGAGACTTCCAACTCTTCGGCTAAGGCTTGGGCCGTCATCTTGCCCCGGCTCTGCAACAACATCAGGAGGGCGATCAGCCTGTCGGCGCGCATGGGGTCCTCCGTTCGCCATTCCGTTCGCGATCACGCCGTGTTCAGAGATCGGCAGCCTACTCAGGAATTCTAGCTCGATCTTACTTACACCAAAAACCCTGACAACAGATGTCAGGGAAGCTGCGCGACAATGGAGGGGGCCGCCGAGTGAAGGTGTGAAGCGGCAGACCTGAAAGGTCTCTGTGCAAGAGTCCCGATGTTCAAGTGCAAAGGAATGAACTACGATGGCTACGTTGGATGTACGCATTGTTAAGCTGGAGCCGCTGCGCGTGGCAAGCGCCTATGCCTTGGGCGAGCATCCGGAAGGTGCAGCGTGGGCCAAGCTGGAGGCATGGGCACGGCCCAAGGGCTACCTCGACGACCTGGCCCATCACCGTGTCTTTGGGTTCAACAACCCGAACCCGTCGCCCAGCAGCCCGAACTACGGCTATGAGTTCTGGATGGCGGTCGGCCCTGAAGCGGGGCCTGAAGACGGCGTGGCGATCAAGGAGTTTGAGGGCGGGCTGTATGCGGTCAGCCGCATTCCGGCGATCGACGACCCGGAGACGGACATCCCCGCGGCGTGGAAGGCGCTCTACCGCTGGTTCGAGGAGAGCCGCTATCGCATGGGCCGACAGCAGTGGCTTGAAGAGCATATCGAACAGGAAGGCGGAGCGTCCCCGTCCTGGACGCTCGACCTGTATTTGCCCGTTGCCGAATAGCGCGGCGGGGGCCGGCTTGGACGTGTAGATGCCTTCTGAAAGAAAAACCGGCTGCCCCGGAAATCCATCCGGGGCAGCCGGTTTTTTTCTATGGGCGGGCCGGCGCGGCTACTCGGTCACGCTGAAGGTCTGACCGGCGCTGCGCCCCCAAACCTCGTTGAAGTACATCTGCTCGGCATAGGCGGGCAGCACGTTGAAGTCACCGGGCAGGGTGGCCTGCACGTTGAAGGTGTACTCGTAGGTGCCCGCCGAGAGGAAGGTCGCGAAGATGGCGACCTTGTCGTCGCGCCGGTTGGTATAGGTCGGCACCCAATAGCGCCACCAGAGCGGCTGCTCGGCCTCGCCGGTCTCCATGGTCATCGCCGGCTCCATGAACTGCTCGCTGGTAGTGAGCAGCGATGGGTCGAGCGGTTCGGTTCCCGCAGGGATCGGCGCTTCGACCAGGAGCTGATGCAGGTCGGTTGGGGCGACGATGGTCACCGTCACGCTGATCACGTCGCCCACCTGGGCCGAGTCGACGCGGGTCATGCCGTCGCCATCGGCCAAGAAGAAGCGGCGGTCAACGACGATGCCGCGGTCGCGCGGCTCGACTGTGGCGGCGTCGAGATAGTAGCGTAAACGCGCGGTGTAAGATAGGCTGCCTTGCCCGCTCGACCGGCTGAAGCGGAGGGTGTTGGCCTCGTCGCGCAGCAGGTCGGCCACAGCCACCTGTAGATCGACCTTGTCCGTCGCGGTCGCCGGGGTCACGTTGCCCGATGCCAACTCGGCGTCGTTGAGTGTGACCGTCCAGTCGTAGGCGGCCTGCAGCTCGCCGGTGGTGTTCAGCCAGTCGGTGAGAGCGATGATGGCCCAGGCGTTTTCCTGGGTGGTTGACCAGTGACCGCCCTCACGCGCGACCATCAGCCAGCGCACGACCTGGGGCAGCAGCGTGTGCTGCGGGTCCAGCCGGGTAAAGGCATCCAGCACGATACTGGTGGTGCGGATATCGGTGTTGAGCGTGCGGAAGTCGACCTCCGCCTCCTGCCACCATGCGCCGGTGGCGCTGAGTTTGGCCGCACCGGCGAGATCGTTCAACAGCGTGACGACGCGCTCATCCTCTGCACCGGATTCGCTCATCTCCGCCAGGGCCATCGCAAGATAGGCCCTGCCATAGTGACCCAGCCGTTCGCGCACATCGTAGAGCGTGCTGGCGCGGCCTGGGTCGCCGCTGCCCATTTCGGCCAGTACGAAGTGCATAAAGGCCATCTCGTTGAGCTGCCAACTGTAGAGGACATCTTTGGGCGCAAGGAAGCTGCGCTCCAGGTAGTCCACCGCCAGGTTGATCGTGCGTTCGGGCACGGTGTATCCCATTTCCTTGGCAGTGGACAGACCCCACAGCACATAGGCCGTGATGAAGACAGAACTGCGCTCACTGGGCCAGTAGCCCCAACCGCCATCCTGATTCTGGCGTGTGACCAGCCGCTGCACGCCCAGGTTGACCTGTTCGTCCACATCTGCGGCCAAGTCGGCGTTTTCAATACCCAGCGTCTGCACGGCGCGCGCCGTGAAGAGATTGGGCAGGAAACGGCTCACCACTTGCTCGGTGCATTCGTAGGGATACTGCTCCAGATAGGTCAGGCCGTCGACCAGACCGGCGGCCAAGCTCGGTTCGACGCCGATGTCGAGCGTGCCGGTCTCGGTGGCCGTTTCAGGCAGACGGATCACTTCGAGCGCACCTTCGGGCGGCACGATCCCAGCGGTGGCCACCGTTTCCGGCGATTCATAGCGCACCACGGGGATGGTCAGGCGGATGGCGTCGGCGATAGATTCAGCGTCACCGGCGGTTCCGCTGGTTTCGGCGGTCGCCGTGAGCGTGATGACCACCTGCGCGGCCGCGGCATCCACCGTGATCGGCCAGGTCTGGCGCGTCTGGCCGGAGGCGGCCAGGTCGAAGGTCGTGGAGTGTTCGCCCGTGGCGACGGTTGCGCCGGCGATGTCCAGGGTGAGCAGGCCGTTGGTCAAGCTGATGCCGCGCGTGTTGATCACGGCTGCGCCGATCTGCGCTTGGTCGCCGGCGGTGAAGAAGCGCGGCGCCAGCGGGCGGATCTGAAGATCCTTGGTGGCGACGACGTCATAGGTGGCGTTGCCCACGCGCGTGTCTTTGGTCACGGCCTTGGCCGTCAGCCGCCAGGTGGTCAGGTTGTCGGGCAGGTCTACCGTGAAGGTGATGACCCCCTCAGCATCCGAGATCAGGTCGGCGCGCCAGAAGGCGATATCGGGGAACTCACTGCGCAGGTCGATGCCCATGCCGCCGTCGCCGCCGCCGCCGCCTTTGGCTCCCTCGGAAAGCTGCTGGCTTATGCGGTCTTGGTTGATCGTCAGCAGCGCCGATGTCGAAACGCCCAGGGGCCGCTGATAGTAGAAGAGGTCGACCAGGGCGGAATCGGGCGCGTAGGCCAGGGCGAGCACGGCGCGGTCGACGACGGCCACGCTGACTTCGGTATCGGGGACGGGGTCGCCCGCCAGGTCGGTCACGGTGATTGTGTAGGCCACCGATGCGCCTGGCTCCACCGTCTGGGCGGAACTGGTCACGTCGAGCGCCAACTCCTTGGCGCTGGTGTCCACGTTCAACTGCACATAGCCCACACGCATGGCGGGGACGGGATTGGTTTCGTCGATCCCTTTGGCGATCACAATGCCCACGAAGATGTTGGGGATGTGCGCTTCGCTGATAGGGATGTCGATGGTTTCGCTGTTGCCGGCGAGGGTGATCACCTCGGCGGAGACGACTCCGCTGCGCTCGACGGTCAACAGCGCCTTGACCGGCCCGCTGAACGGGCTGGGGATGAGGATGTGCGCCGTGTCGCCGGGTTCGTAGAGCGCCTTGTCTGCGACCAGTTCGATGCGGTCATTGTTTTCGCGCGGCCAAGCCACGAAGGCGCTGGGGTCGGCGGCGCTGACCCAGGCAAAGACGCTGCTGCTGGTCGTGTTGCCGTGCTCGTCCTCGCCTTGGGCGACGATCTGGTATTGGCCTGCGACCGTGGGCGTCCAGGTAAAGACGGCTTGGCCGTCCCCGCCGGTCGTGGCTGTGGTGGAATAGATCGGCGTGCGGTTGACGCTCGTCTCCCAGCGATAGACGCCGTCGGCCCCTTGAGCGTAGACGCTGTTCCATTGGAATTCGTAGGCGGTGACTTGCAGGTCTGCGTTGGGCACGCCCTCCCCATCCGGGGTGACGGCCACCAAGTCAACCGTGGCTTCCTCCTCGACCGTGGTCACATAGGTGCGCGGGCTGAGGCCCACATAGTAAGCCGCTTTGTGGATGGGCACGGTGACGCGTGCGCTGACGAACTGATTGGTCGTGCTCTGCACGGTGATATCAAACGACCAATTCTGGCTCTGGGCTGCGCCTGCCAGGTCGGCGGGCAGTTCGATAGTGAAGCTGCCGTCGGCTGCGGTCTGGTCGCTGCCTTCGCGGATCAACCCTAGGTTGAAACTGCCGCGGTAGGGGTCATACTCGGCCTGGTCGGGGTCGAAGGGGGTGAAGCTGTAATAGCGGCCCTGCGGCGCGTCGGGCCAGGCAAAGTAGTAGGGGTCGGAGATGAGCCGCCAAGTGACGGGTGCGTTGGACAGCGGTCCGCCGCTGAAGTAGCTGGCGTCGACCGCGATGGTCACGGTCTCGCCTTGTTGATATTCCGGCTGCGACGGCGTAGCGGTGATCTCGAACTCGGGTTTGCGATAGGCCGCCACCGGGAAGCCAAGCCCGCTGTAGGTGGGCTGGTTGGGGTTCAGCGCCATCTGGATTTCCATAAAATAGCTGCCGGTCAGCGCCTCTGTCGCCAACTCGATTTGGCCGTCGAGAGTGCCGTTGGGGCCGAGCGTGCGGTCTTCTTCCAGGATGACATTGCCCATCGGGTCGCGCAGCAGGATGTGCAGCGGCAGGTTGGCCGGCGGCAGCACATATTCTTCGTCCTGCAACATGCGGACAATGCCCTTCCAATAGACCGTCTGGCCGGGCCGGTAGATAGGACGGTCGGTGTAGAAGTAGCTTTGCAGCGGGTCGAGCGTCCAGCCGCCGTTGATGCCGAAGTCCCACACGGCGATGCCGCTGGACCAATCGGTGGCGACCACGGCAAACTCTGGGTCGCCCGGCTCGCCTGCCATGGCGACGGCGGGCGCCCAGCGCTTTTCGGGGTCCACCGAAAGCTGGGCGGTGGCGATGCCACCGGCATCGGTGCGGGCTTCGCCTGCCAGAACACCTTCGCTGAAAAAGCGCAGCGGCTGCTCTGCCACCGGCTGGCCCGTCTGTAGGTCGGTCAACCAGGCGGCGCTGGTGGCCTGCTGGCTCCATTTAAAGGTGAGATTGTTCTTGCTGATCACCACCACCGACTGGCTGCGGTTGAGCATGCCCGTTTCGGAGGGTGTGCCTTCGGGCTGCTGGACCTGCAAGAAGTAGATGCCCGGCGCGAGCGGGTCGCCCACTTCGTTGGTGAGGGTGACGACCTGGCGAATGGTGACATTGGTTTCGCCGTCGGCATCGTAGGTGCGCGACCAGATTTGGTTGGCGGCGGCGTTGGGGATCTGGTAGTTTTCCCAGACCTGCCACTGGTTGCTGCCGGTCAATTTCCACAGTTCATCTTCGGGCAGGCGGTAGAGCGCAACGTCGACCGTATTGACGTTGCGGTACAGTACGCTGGCGCGGGTATCCGAAAAGGCGCTGAAATGGGTGAAGCGCTCGGCTTCTAGCCGCGCAAAGGGCGCGTAGTCGCCGGTGGTGAAGGTCAGCACATAGTCTTCGCCGAGGGTGTTGCCATAGACGTCGGCGATCTCTGCGCCGATGGTCACCGTATAGGTCGTGCGTGGCTCCTTGAACCAACTCAACTGGAGTTCGTTCATATATTCGGAGTAGTAGCTGAAGACCTGGGTGGTCGTGAGCAGCGGCGTCACCTGGATATTGTTGAGCACCAAGGTGGGGCTGACCGGCGCGTTAAAACGGATCACGACCGAGGTGTCGGGCGAGACTTCGGTCGCGCCGTTGACAGGCGATGCGGTATCGACCGCGGGCAGCGGGACTACGACAAAGATGCGCGTGAAGTCGGCACGGAGCGTGCCTTGCTTGCCGGCCGGCTGAGCGCTGGCGGCCACAGTGATCATATAGACGCTTCCGAAGTCCAGGCGCGCAGTGGGGGTGAAAACCAGGGTGCGGTCGGCGTTGAGCCAGCCGAGTTCACCCGCCACGGGCGGAGCCTGGAGGTCGTCGGACAGACGCAGGCTGAAGGCCGCGGCGGTGCTGTCCGGGTCCATCGGTTGGCTAAACTCGACGCGAACGGCGGCATCCGGCGGGACTTGTCCACCCGCGGGCGAGACGTCGACCACGATGGGGGCCGCGGTCGTAAAATGCACCGTGACCGGTTCGGCCAGGGTTTCGCCCGACAGTCCGGTGATGCCGCCAACGGTGAGCGTGTACTCGGTCGACCCGGCGAAGGCGGCGGCGGGCTGGAAAACATAGACCGAGGTGTTGAGCCAGCGCCCCTCGCCTTCGACCGCCGGCTCCATCGTGAGCGGGTTGGGCAGGCCGGCCTGCTCGTCGATGCCGGTGAGCGGCACGACGGGTCGGTTGAAGGTGACAATGACCTGGCTGGCGGTGTCTACCTCGGCCGCGCCATCCTGCGGCTGGATCGAGGTGACCTGCAGCGGGACGGCGGTCTGGAGTGTCACCTCTACAGGCGTGGAGGCCTCCATGCCTTCGGCGGGCGTGGGCGACGGCACGATGCGCAGGGTGTAGCGCATGCCTGGTTCGGGCGCGGCGTCGGGGGTGAAGGTCAGTTGATTGCCCTCGATGCTTATGCTGCCGGACAGCGCGGGTTCAACGCTCAGGGCGTCGGCTGCCAGCGCCGGGTCGAGCGGTTGATCGAATGTGAGGAGCACCGGGCCGCCGTTCCAGAGGGCGTTATTCGCCGGAGAAGAACTGAGCAGCGTGGGCGGCAAGCTCGACGCTTCGGCGGCGGGGGTCGGGGTAGTGCTTTGGGCCAGGACGGCAGGCTCGACGCTGCCGGGTCCGCTGATCTGGCGCACTAGCCCTTGGCCTGGCCCCAGGCTCAGGCCAAGCAGCGCGGCCATGAGCAGCGTGATCAGGGCGACTCGCAGAAAAGTTGGATGACGCATAGGAATTTCCCTCAGTTTGCGCCGCAATAGTGTTGCGGTGTGGTACGCTGTGTCTTGCTCTGTTTTGGTAGGTTGTATGTTGTATGTAGTATAGCAGGGCTGCACCGCAACCGGATGGAAGCCAGGTTAGCAGCGCGGCAATCCCGCCATGTTGCGCTTCAATGGCGTGCCTCAGTCGCGCGCCTCAGTCGCGCGCGGTGATGGTGGTTGCAGCGGGTGTGGCGCCGTCGACCCGCACATAGGCCGGTGCGGTGCGCACCCAGTTCGCATCGGGTGCGGGCCGGCCTTCGAGCCAGAAATTATGTGCGCCGGGGGTCAATGTCCACCAGACGCGCAACTGCGCGGCATTGGCCGCGGTCGCCAGGACGGTGTCGTCTTGGACGAGGCGCAGTTCGGCCCAGGTACGCCCGTCCGCCACATAGCCCGCGACCTCGATACGCTGGCGGTTGAGCGGCACGCCAGGATGCAGCCGATAGGCTGTGTTGGAGGTCGGCGCGGTCAAGACTAGGGGGGCCGTCTGTTGTGCGGCGGGCCAGGCTGCCGCAGCCGCCGTGCTGTCTGCCGCGCTACTTGCTGCCGCGCCGGGCGGCAGAACGGGGATGCCTTGGCTGACCATCCAGTCATGGTATTCGGCGGGCAGCACCCAATAGGTGCGCTCGCTGCGCCGCGCTTCGGGGGTGTCGGGTCCGGCGAGCAGCCCTGTGGCGCGGTCGACAGCCACGCGTTGGAACTGGTCATCTGTGCGCTGCGGCTCGGCGCCGTGGATGAACTTCTCTTGGCGGGTGCGCGTGCAGGCAGGCGAAGGCAGCAGCCCGCTCGGCCCGCAGATGGTGACCGTGATCACATCGGCCGGCGTGCGGAAGGCGGGCGGCGCGCTAGGGTGCGCGGCGACCATCAGATCGTGCCAGATTGGCCCCGCGCCGTCGATGCCGCTTACGTCGAGCATGGGGGTGTTGTCGGCGTTACCCACCCAGACACCCACGATGCGCCGGGTCGAATAGCCGATGGTCCAGTTGTCGCGCCAGTCGGTGGTCGTGCCGGTCTTGACCGCGGCGGGGAAGGGCAGTTCCAGGATCGAGCCTTCGCCAAAGGCCGGCATGCGCGCCAGCGGGTCGGAGAGAATGTCGGTTATGAGATAGGCGGTGGCCGGTTCGATCACCTGCGCGCCATAGGGGTCGCGGGCGGCAGGCGCGGCGGCGTGAAGCAGCGAGACCCAATCGCCATTCTGCCCCTGTGCTTGGATATCAAGCAGGGCGCGGGTGTCGAGCCGGCGGCCGTTCTGAAAGATGCCGTAGGCGGTGGTCAAGTCTAGGAGCTTGACCTCGCCGCCGCCCAGTGTCAAGGCTAGACCGTATTCTCGGTTAAAGGTGGTGATCCCGGCCTGGGTGGCGATGCGGCGCAGGGTCTCAACGCCGATGCGGTCCAAGACTTTGACGGCGGGGATATTGTAGCTGTTAGCCAGGGCAGTGCGGACGGCGACCGGCCCGTGGTAGAGCCGGTCGTAGTTGACCGGCGTATAGGGCGCATTGCCGCCCGCTTCGTCGCGCACATAGAAAGTGGCGGGCAGGTCGGCGAGGATGGTTGCGGGCGTCAGCGGTTCCAGACCCAGGTCGGCGCTCCAGGTGGGGTCAAGCGCGGCGGCATAGGTGAGCGGCTTGACGGCGCTGCCGGGCTGGCGCAGGGCCAAGGCGGCGTTGACATTGCCCTGGATGCGTGTGTCAAAATAGTCGGGGTTGCCAACCATGGTCAGGATATCGCCGCCGGTGGCGTCGAGGATCACGGCGGCGGCATTGTCGACGCGGCGGTTGGGGTCGGTGGAGCCGTCGCACAGCCCGGGGGTGCGGCAGTTGAGCAGGTCCAGCCGGTAGCGGACGGCTTCCTCGGCGCGCTGCTGCAGGTCGAGGTCAAGCGTGGTCACGATGCGCAGCCCGCCGTCGCGCAGCCGGTCTGCGCCGATGCGCTGCGCGACCTGGTCTTGGATGTACATCACAAAGTGGGGGGCGCGGATGTTGAAGAGCCGGGAGCGGAAACGCAGCGGCTCGGCGGCGATCAAGCCGGCCTCACCCGACGTTAGGAAGCCGGCCTCGCGCATAAGCCGCAGCACCGTGGCCTGGCGCAGTTTGGCGGTCTCTGGGTCGGTCAGGGGGTCATAGCCGGTCGGGTATTGGATCAAGCCGACGAGCAGCGCGCATTCCGCTTTGCTGAGCTGGGCGGCGGGTTTAGCGAAAAAGACCTGCGCCGCGGCTTCAAGGCCAAAGGCGAAATGCCCGTAGTAGGTTTGGTTGAGATAGAGCGCCAGGATTTCGTCTTTGGAATAACGCATCTCCAGGCGCCAGGCCAGATAGGCTTCGCGCAGTTTGCGGCGCAGCGATTGCTCGTAACGTTCGGCGGGCGTCATCAGCAGGTTGCGCGCAAGCTGCTGGGTCAAGGTGCTGCCGCCGCTGACGACGGCGCCTCCGGCACGATAGTTCTGCCAGGCAGCACGGGCGATGGCGACCGGGTCAACGCCGGGGTGGAGATAGAAGCGGCTGTCCTCGGTGGCCAAGGTAGCCTGAATACAGGCGGGCGGCACATCGTCGAGGCTCAGGTCGATCTGTTTGCCGGCGTTGGGGTCAAGCACCTCATAGAGCAGCCGCCCGTGCCGGTCGACGATCTGGGTAGTGGGCCGGATCAGGCGCTGTTCGACCGAACTGATCGGCGGCAGGTCGGCCAGCAGCCAGAAGTAGAGCACGCCGGCGGTGAGCGCGGCGAATAGCAGCAGGCCGATGAGCGCGGGGCGCATGCAGGGTGAAAACTTGGTCGATGAGAACTTGGACTTTGCGCTGTTCATACTGTTCAATCAACGGAAGACGGGCGGCGAATGTTCCTCCAGTTTTGCGCCATTGATTTGGCTTTGCGGGCCTGTGGGTTGAAAGAGGTTGCCGAACGGCGCGAAGCGGCAGGTGATGATGGACGGGCTAAGTTGACAGCGCCGGGGCGAGCGACTAAAGTTAAATATCCAAATACTTTGAATGGCAAACAAAATGGACGACCTGCACAGCAGCGACCGTGTTGCTCACGAATTGATCGAAGTGATCCCGATGGTGATGCAGACCCTGCGCGCCGAGGTGCGGCGCTGTCGGGAGCCTGACCTGTCGGTGCTGCAAATCCGTGTCTTGGCTTTTTTGAACCGGCATCCGGGGTCGCCGCTCTCCGCCGTCGCCGATCATGTTGGCCTGACCCTGCCGTCGATGTCAAGCCAAGTATCCGGGCTGGTGGGCAGGGGCTTGATTCACCGTTCTGTCTCGGCGCAAGATCGGCGCTATGTCACGTTGACGTTGACCGAGCAGGGCCGCGCCGTGATGGAAGCGGCGCTGCGCGGGACCGAAACGAGCATCACACAGATGCTCTCCGGCTTGGGCGCGGATGAGCGCGGGCTGTTGATGGAGGCCTTGGGGTTGCTGCGGCGCCTTTTTGCGGCCCCCTCCGATTTATCCTGAGAACCTGCCCTAGGTATAAAGAGGACGCGATGACTGCTGCCGACCCCTCGCGTAGACCGCCCGCCGATCCGCCGCGCGCCCCCAGCCTGCCGCCGGAGGTTGTGCCGCAGCGCGCCCGCCCGATGCGGGTCCCGCGCACCTTTGCCGCGCTGCAACATCGCAACTACCGGCTGTTCCTCATGGGGCAGTTGGTGTCATTGGCGGGCACCTGGATGCAGATTGTGGCGCAGGGGTGGCTGGTCTATCAGATCAGCGGGTCGGAGATCGCGCTGGGGGTTGTCGGCTTTGCCTCTGCCATCCCTGCGCTGATCATCTCGCCCTGGGCGGGCGTGGTCGCCGACCGGGTTCCCAAGCGGTCGCTGTTGGTGGCAACACAGACATCTGCGATGATCTTGGCGCTGGTGTTGGCAGTGTTGACGTTTGCCGGGGTGGTGCAGGTGTGGCATGTCGTCGTGTTGGCGGCCTGTCTGGGCGCGGTCAACGCCTTTGACGGGCCGACTCGCCAAGCTTTTGTGGTCGAAATGGTGGGCCGGGAGCATCTCTCCAATGCCATCGCGCTCAATTCGATGACCTTCAACAGTGGCCGGATCATCGGCCCGGCATTGGGCGGGCTGGTGCTGGCCGCGGTTGGCGCGGCCTGGTGTTTTTTGCTGAACGGGCTGACTTTTGTGGCGGTGATCGCGGGGCTGCTGGCGATGCGGCTGCCGCCCCATGTGAAGAGCGGCGACAGCCATTCGCCCTGGAAGCAATTGACCAGCGGGCTGCGCTATGTGCGTAACTCGCCGGATTTGGCCGCGCTGCTCCTGTTGGCGCTGGTCTTCAGCATGTTTGGGACCTCCTACAGCACGGTGCTGCCGGCGTTTGTGGATAAGGTTCTGCACCAAGGTCCCGGCGCGTTTGGGGCGATCAACGCCGCAACGGGCGTAGGCGCGGTCGCGGGCGCATTTATGATCGCACGCTCCGGCGACCACGGGCGGCGCGGGCGCTGGATGACGCGCGCTATCCTCATCTTTCCGTTGATTTTGACGGTGTTTGTGCTCACCCCGATCTACCCGCTGGCGCTGATCCTGGCCGCCGCGCTGGGCATCGGTTTTATGTTGACCTTTACGCTGATCAATACGCTGCTGCAGACACAGCTAGTCGACGAAATGCGCGGGCGCGTGTTGAGCCTCTATACCTTGACCTTTTTTGGCTTTACACCTTTTGGCAACCTGTTTATCGGCACGATGTCGGAATGGATCGGGCTGAGCCGAGCGATCATGTTGAGCGCGGCAATTTGTCTGATCGGCGCGGCGGCGATCATCGTCAAGACGCCGTCGGTGCGCCGTTTGCCTTGACGCATGGGGGGCCTTGCCCTAGACGGCGTAGGTCGCAAAATCCATACGGGCGCGTGAAGCGTCCGCCAATCGCTGCTGGTGTTGCGCGGCGTTTGGCTCGATGGCAGAATACGGACGTTCACAGACGGAGAACTTGCGGCCTGGACTCGGAGCCATTGCGTAGCGGCTTGAGCAGGGTCCGTTGATTCACAGGAAGGAAGCTGACGGATGGCGACCACGACTTACCCCCCCCAAAGCCGCACCAAGCCGGCGCAACGGCTCTTTATCCCTGGCCCGACCGATGTGCTGCCCGATGTGTTGGCGGCGCAGGCTGCGCCGATGATCGGGCATCGCAGCGATGAGTTTGAGGCGTTGTTTGCCAAGCTGGAGGCGCAACTGCAGGCGCTGTTTGAGACACGCTATCGAGTCTATATCGTGGCGGCCTCCGGCTCGGCGCTGCACGAGGCTTCGATCCGCAACGCGGTGGGCGGGCGTGTGCTCAACTTTGTCAACGGCGCGTTCAGCCAGCGCTGGCATGAGGCGGCCAAGGGCTGTGACAAAGCGGCGCTGCGCGTGGATGTCGAATGGAATACGGCGGTAAAGCCCGATGTGGTGGCGAAGGCGCTGGAGGAAGCGCTGGGCGAAGGGCCGGTCGACGCCATCACGGTGGTACACAACGAGACCAGCACCGGCGCCGCCAGCCCCGTGGGCGAGATCGCGGCGGTGGCGCGCCAGATCAGCCCAGAGACTTTGGTGATGGTCGATGCCGTCTCTTCGTTTGCGGGCACGCGGCTGCCGTTTGACGAATGGGGCTTGGACTTGATGCTAACTTCATCGCAGAAGGCGCTGGCGCTGCCGCCGGGTTTGGCCTTTTGTGCCGTACATGACCGAGTGCTGGAGCGGGCGAAGTCGGTGAAGGGGCGCGGCTGGTATTTTGATTTTCTGAACTTGGAGAAGTCGCTGCTCAAAAACACCACGCCTTCGACCCCGGCGATCAGCTTGATGCGCGCCGCCGGCGTGCAGTTCGACCACATCTTTGCCGAAGGGTTGGAGGCGCGCTATGCCCGTCACACACGGCTGGCCGAGATGACGCAGAACTGGGCCGTGAGCCAGGGCTTTGAGCTGGCTGCAGAAGAGGGCTACCGCTCGCCGACTGTGACCAATGTGGTCAACACGCGCGGCGTGGACATCGACGACATGAACCGCCATTTGGCCGCCGACGAGATGGAGATCTCAAACGGGTACGGCATTTACAAAGGCAAGACATTCCGTCTGGCGCATATGGGTGAAGTGACCGAGGCGGATATGCAGCGTCTGTTTGCGGCCATGGAACGCTATTTGCACCAGGCGGGATAAGACGATTGAGGGACAGAAACGGACAGGAGCGCCGAGATGGGGATGGACAAAAACGGGTATACGATTGATCTGCGCAGCGACACGGTGACCGAGCCGACCGAGGCCATGCGCCGCGCCATGGCTGCTGCGGAGGTGGGCGATGATGTCTATGGCGAGGACCCGACCGTCAACCGGCTGGAGGCGATGGTCGCCGAGATGCTGGGCAAGGAGGCCGCGGTCTTTGTCGCCAGCGGCACGATGGGAAATCTCGTCTCGGTGTTGAGCCACTGCGGGCGCGGGGACGAGATGATTCTGGGCAGCGCGGCGCATATCTTCCGGTCGGAGCAGGGAGGCGCGGCGGCGCTGGGCGGCATCCACCCGTTTACGCTCGCCAACGAGCCGGACGGCACGCTCGACTTGGCGCAGGTGGAGGCGGCGATCCGCGTGGACGACGAGCATCAGCCGATCACACGGCTGGTCTGTCTGGAGAACACGCAGAACTTCTGCGGCGGGCGGGTGCTGCCCGTGGCCTATATGGACGCGGCGGGCGATCTGGCGCACCGGCGCGGGCTGAAACTGCATGTGGACGGCGCGCGGCTGTGGAATGCCGCTGTGGCGTTGAATGTGTCGCCTGCGCGGCTGGTGCAGACGGCGGACAGCGTCAGCGTCTGTTTGAGTAAGGGGTTGGCCGCGCCGGTCGGGTCGGTAGTAGCCGGTGACGCGGAGTTTGTGCGCCGGGCGCGGCGCAACCGCAAGGTCGTGGGCGGCTCGATGCGCCAGGCGGGCGTGATCGCGGCGGCGGGGATTGTGGCGATCACGGAGATGGTCGAGCGGTTGGCCGACGACCATGCCAACGCCAAGCGGCTGGCCGAGGGGTTGGCGCAGACGCCGGGGGTCGAGATCGATCCGGCGACTGTGGAAAGCAACTTGGTCTTTTTCCGGCTGGCCGATGAAGCGATCACGCCCGCCGGTCTGGCCGCCGGGCTGCGCGAGCGCGGGATTTTGATCAACGCCTCAGGCTCGCGGCGGATGCGCGCCGTGCTCCACTATCAGGTGACGCGCGAGGACGTGGAGCGCGTGGTGGAAGCGGTGTCGGCGGTGATGGCCGCGGGCGCACGCAGCGCGGCTGGAGCCGTGGTTAACTACGGCTGATCGAACCGGGCTTGCTTGCGCGATCTACTCGCGCAGCAGCTTGGGTTTGACGAGCGTTTGCAGCGCGCCGCAGCCCCAGCGGATTTGGTTCCACCAGAAGATTTCGAGCTCGAGATAGGCCAGCGCCCCGGTCGCCATGCTGATGTTGAGGCGGTCGGGTGCGCCGGCACAGAGGCCGGAGACCAGTTCTTGGAGGCCGGGGTTATGGCCGACAAGCACGGCATGTTCGATTTCGGGCGGGATCTCGCTCAAGACCTGGAGCAGGGTTTCGGCGGCGGCGTCATAGACGCGCTCTTCCCAAACGATGGCATGCTTTAGCCCCAAGGCGGCGGCGACTCGTTCGGCGGTTTCCTGTGTGCGCTGCGCGGGCGAACTGATCACCCAGTCGGGTGCGGGGTCGGCGTGTGACAGCAGGCCAGCGACCAGGCCGGCGTCTTTGTGACCGCGCGACGTGAGGGGTCGCGCCCTGTCACCGGCATAGCCGTCGGGTCGCTCGGCTTTGCCGTGGCGGAGTAGACTGAGATATTTCATGATGCGGTCTCCTGCGCCGTCAGGGCATGGGTGGAATCGAGGCGGCTGTCTGCTGGTTGTCTGTCAATCTATCTTTATCTTGCGCCGATTATAGGTAAAAAGGGCCTGGCTGGTCAATGCCGGCAAAACGCGGGGGGTTGCATCGGCGGGCAAAAGCTGCTATAGTGCCGTCTGTAGGGCGGAGCCGGACGATCCGGTTAGGCGAGCGCGTAAAGGGGGCATTAGCGAGAGATCTGAACTCTGGGAAAGAGAGCGCATGACCCATCGGCCAGCAGCCGATGGGTGACGAGGAAGGGGTTCCCGGCAGCGATGCCGGGCTAACCGGTGGGGTACCCCACCGGGAAAATCGAAGGATCAGCGGATGCCCCTGGGCCGTTTCCACCGGCCCACGCCAGAGCCGCCCGGTTCTGGTACATCTTTCCCCAATCCATCTTGGATAAGCCGGTGTTGAAAGCCGCGCGGCAACGTGCGGGACAGACATGCCAGGCAGTGGAAACCCATCATCGCAGTTCACTTTGTCAAATCCCTTTGGCCGGCGTAGGCTGGATTGGTTGTCGCAAGCGCGCGAGCGTGTCATGCGGCGGTCTCCGGTTGCGGCGCGGCCATCCTGCTTCTTTGGGGAAAGGATGCAGCATCATGTGTGGCATTGTCGGCTATATCGGCGAACGCGCGGCAGCCCCGTTTGTGATCCAGGGGCTGCGCCGGTTGGAGTATCGCGGCTACGATTCGGCAGGCTTGGCTGTGATCGACGGCGCGGGCGCGGTGCAGGTGCGCCGCGCTGTGGGCAAGCTGGCGAATCTGGCGGAGGTGTTGGAGGAGTCGCCGGTGACGGGGTCGGTCGGGGTGGGGCATACGCGCTGGGCAACCCACGGCGCGCCCAGCGAGCGCAACGCGCACCCGCACAGCAGCCCCGACGGCAAATTTGTGGTGGTGCAGAACGGGATCGTCGAGAACTTTGTACAACTGCGCGAGCAACTGCGGCAAGAGGGCTATTGCTTCCAGAGCGACACCGATACTGAGATCATTGTCCATCTGATCCATCGTCTCTATCACGACGGCTGCCATGGAGACCTGGCCGCGGCCGTGCGCGGCGCGCTCAAGGAGCTGCAGGGGCCGAGCGCGATTGTGGTGTTGTGCCAGGATTTCCCGGAGATGATGGTGGCGGCGCGGCTGGGCAACGCGGGCGGGGTCGCCGTGGGGCTGGGCGACGGGGAAACCTTTATTGCCAGCGATGTCCCGGCGATCCTGGCGCACACGCGGCGAATGGTCTTTTTGGATAACGGCCAGATGGCGGTGGTGACGCGGGCAGGCGCAAGCTATTCGGATCTGGCGGGCAAGCCCCTGACTAAGCCGGTGACGACGATCGACTGGAACCCGATGGCGGCGGAAAAGGGCGAGTATCGCCACTTTATGCAGAAGGAGATCTTCGAGCAGGGCCGTAGCCTGACCGACACCTTGCGCAACCGGCTTGACTTTGCCGGGAACCGGGTACTGCTGGATACACTGAATCTGGGCGACGCCCAGGCGCAGCAGTTGGCGAAGGTGACGATCGTCGCCTGTGGGACGAGCTACTATTCGGGGTTGATCGGCAAGTACTACATTGAACGGCTGGCGCGGCTGCCGGTGGAGGTCGATTACGCCAGCGAATACCGCTATCGACAGCCGGTGATCGGCCCCAACCAGTTGATCCTGGCGATTACGCAAAGCGGCGAGACGGTCGACACGCTGGCGGCGTTGGACGAGGGACGTGAACAGGGCGCGTTGACCGCGGCGATTGTCAACGCCGTAGGCAGCCAGGCGGCGCGTGTCTGCGACGGTGTAGTCTATATGCAGGCCGGGCCGGAGATCGGGGTGGCGAGCACCAAGGCCTTTACGGCGTCGGTCACCGATCTGCTGCTGGTGGCGCTCTATCTCGGCCAGGTGCGCGGCACATTGGATGTAGGGCAGCGCGGCGAGATCATCCATGCGCTGTCGACGCTGCCGGGGCTGGCCGGGCAATTGCTGGAGGACGCTTGGCACGGCGATCTCTATGCTCAACTGGCCGAGGAGTTTCATACCTATCACAATTTTCTTTATCTGGGGCGCGGGATGCACTACCCGGTGGCGCGTGAAGGGGCGCTGAAGCTGAAGGAGATCAGCTATATCCATGCCGAGGGCTACCCGGCAGGGGAGATGAAACACGGTCCAATCGCGCTGATCGATGCCAAGATGCCCACGGTGGTGCTGGCCCCGCGCGATGGGGTCTATGACAAGATGATCAGCCAGGTGGAGCAGGTGAAAGCGCGGCATGGCACCGTGTTGGCGGTGGCCCATGCCGACGATGCCTACATTCGCGACAAAGTGGATCGCATTTTGCCTGTGCCGCGCAGCCATGAGCTGTTGCAGCCGATCCTGTCTGTAATCCCGCTGCAGGTGTTTGCGTATGAGATGGCGGTGCGCCGCGGCGCGGATGTGGATCAACCGCGCAACCTGGCAAAAAGCGTGACCGTAGAGTAGATAGGGTGATATCCGAAAAGTGACCGGCGCTTCGCAAGCGCCGGTCACTTGAGCCGGGTTAGTGTGAGTCGCGCGGGATATAGGCTCCTGACTTGCCCTGGAGGAAGTCGAAGTCCACGCCTTGGTCGGCCTGTTGCACATGCTCGACGTAGAGCCGGGGGTAGCCGCGCTCTGCGTGGGGTGTGGTCGGCGGGACCCAGGCGGCGCGGCGGCGTGCCAGTTCGTCCTCCGGCATGTCGAGATGTAAGCGACGGTTGGGAACATCCAGTTCGATCATGTCGCCGTTTTGCACCAGGGCCAGCGTGCCGCCGATGGCGGACTCGGGCGCGACGTGCAACACTACCGTGCCAAAAGCCGTGCCGCTCATGCGTCCATCGGAGATACGCACCATATCCTTGACGCCTTGCAGCAGCAGCTTTTTGGGCACGCCCATGTTGCCCACTTCGGGCATGCCTGGATAACCCCTGGGGCCGACGTTCTTGAGCACCAGCACGGAGGTCGCGTCTACATCGAGGTCCGGGTCATCGATGCGGGCGTGGTAGTCTTCGATGGTGTCGAAGACGACGGCACGGCCGCGGTGGTGCAGGAGTTCGGGCGAAGCCGCCGACGGTTTGACGATGGCGCCGCGTTCGCACAGGTTGCCGCGCAGCACTACGATCCCGGCCTCGGTCTGAATTGGGTGATCGATGCAGGCGATGACATCACGGTTATAGCAGGTGACGCCCGCCGTGTTTTCGGCCACGGTCCTGCCGGTGACGGTCAGCGCATCCATATATAGATAGTCTTTCATCTCTTGGATGACGACAGGCAGGCCACCGGCATAGTAGAAGTCTTCCATCAAGTATTTGCCTGAAGGCATCAGGTTGACCAGCAGCGGCATGTGGCTGCCCAGCCTGTCGAAGTCCTCTAGGCTGAGGTCGACGCCGACCCGGCCTGCGATCGCCAGCAGGTGCAGCAGGAAGTTGCTGGAGCCGCCGACGGCGGCGTTGATGCGGATGGCGTTCTCGAAGGCCTGCCGGGTGAGGACCTTGGAGAGGGTGAGGTCCTCATGCACCATTTCCACGATGCGATTGCCGGCGAGATGAGCCAGGCGGCGGCGGCGTGAGTCGGGCGCGGGGATGGCTGCGCCGCTGGGGAGCGTGAGTCCCAGCGATTCAACCATGCAGGCCATGGTCGAGGCTGTACCCATGGTCATACAGTGGCCATCGCTGCGCGACATGCAAGACTCCGCCTCGGCATATTCGTGTTCGGTGATCCGCCCGGCGCGCAGATCGTCGGTAAATTTCCAGGTGTCGGTGCCGGAACCGATATCGCGGCCCTGGAATTTGCCGTTGAGCATAGGGCCGCCGGAGACGACGAGGGTCGGCAGGTCGACGCTGGCTGCGCCCATGAGGGTCGAGGGGGTAGTTTTGTCGCAGCCGGCGAGGAGGACAACGCCGTCGAGCGGGTTGGCGCGGATCGATTCCTCGGCATCCATGGCGGCCAAGTTGCGATAGAGCATCGTCGTGGGGCGCATGATCGGCTCGCCCAGCGACATGATGGGGAACTCGAGCGGGAAGCCGCCTGCCTCATAGACGCCGCGCTTGACCATTTCGGCCAGGATGCGGAAGTGGGCGTTGCAGGGAGTCAGATCGGACCAGGTGTTGCAGATGCCGATCACGGGCCGCCCGTCAAACATTTGATCCGGATGGCCCTGGTTTTTGATCCAACTGCGATGGATAAAGCCGAGTTGGTCGGGGCGGCCAAACCAAGCGCGGCTGCGGAGGGTGGTTTGCTCGGACATGTAGATTCTCTCTAGGTTGAGGTTGGATGTGCGGTCGAGGTTGGGCTTTGGATCTTCACGATACTGTAACTGCAAGGGGCTGTCAAACGGGATGAGGCGGCTTGGCGCGGGGCTGCTGCGCCGGTATAATAGGTCACAAGCGCAGGCGTCCGGGTGTCGGTTGCGCCTGGACGCCACTAACATTGTTACGCATCTGGCTATGCGTCTTGAAGACATGGAAAGGGAGCGGTCATGGCGTTTACACGTGCCTCGTTGGTGAAAGACATTTTGGCAAACCCCACGGCGCGCGCCGTGGTGGAGCGGCACTTGCCGGGGGCCGCCAATCATCCGCAGATCTATGAGGCGATGTATATGACCTTGGGCGAGGTGGCGAGCTACCCGGAGTCGGGCTTGAGTCAGCAAAAGCTGCAACTCCTTCTGGCCGATTTGGCCCAAATCGAGGGCTAGGGGCGACGTGGCTGAGCTGCATTCAGTCTGGCCGGCAGGGTATCAGGGCGCGGTATCGCTTACATTCGACGATGGGATGCGTTCGCAGTTCGATGTGGGCGTGCCGCTGCTGGATCGGCATGGAATCCAAGCGACATTCTATGTGAACCCGCGTGAGCATGACTCGGAGAGCTTGGCGCGCTGGTCGGAGGCGGCGGCGCACGGGCATGAGATCGGCAATCACACGGTCAACCATCCCTGTTCCAAGAACTTTGCGTTTATTGCGGACACGGGCCGGCGTGCGCTGGAGGAAATGAGCTGGGATGAGATGGCGTGGGAGTTAGCCGAAACCAATCGGCGGCTGGCGGCGGTGCAGGACAACCCGCAGGCGATCTCGTTCGCGTATCCATGCTATCAGCCCTTCTTGGGCAAGGGCGCGGCGCGGGTGAGCTATGTGCCGCTGGTGCTGGAGCATTGCGTGGCGGGCCGCGGGCGCGGGGAGCGCGCCAATGATCCGCGCTATTGTGATCTCGGTTATCTCTGGTCATGGCCTTGTGAACGGCTGACAGGCGCGCATTTGATCGGGCTGGCGGAGCAGGCGGCGCATGAGGGGCGCTGGGCGATTCTCACCTTTCATGGCATCCATGAGGGACATTTAGCGGTGGCCGAGGGCGATCTGTCGGAGTTGTGCGCGCATCTAGCGGCCAACCGTGCGCGCATCTGGTCTGCGCCGGTGGCCACGCTCGCAGCACATGCAGCAGAGGTGCAAAGGGAGTTGGCGACCGCCCGCTAGCCAGGTGCGGAAGTGGTTTTCAAACAAGCCTTGTCGAATTTGACAGGGCGCCGACGGGGTGATAGACTTGATCTTCGTGCCCGCGGAACGGCGGGCGTCGTTGCGGAAAATGTCGGCTGTCGGCAACCAATGTGAATGTCAAAAACGAGTTTGCGGATTTGACAGGGCCGGCTGGATGGTATAGACTTGCCTCTTGTGCCTGGGCGATAGAGCTTGGGCGGAGTGATTAACAGCGTAATCGAAGT
>JADLFO010000014.1 GCA_020845455.1 Caldilineaceae bacterium | reverse complement strand
CGCAACTCCTCGTACATTGCCTCCGCCGCACGCACAAATGCCGCCTTCTCTTGCTCTTGGGTCTGTCCCATCGTCCCACCCCTTTCTCGCCCTATTTTACCCCCTGCCTAAATCTTGGGATAGACCCGGGGAGATTTACTGCAATTGTCTCCGCCCCTGCCGCCACTGCTCACGGCGTGTCGTCGCCGGATGCAGGGGCCAGAAACCCGCCGGGCGATGTAGGGGGGGCCGCCGGCGGCACTTGGTTGGCGGGCACGCGCCGCGTCAGGATATACCAGTCGGCAAAGGTTTCAAAACGCTCCGGCGGCTGGTTGAGCGAGCCAATCTGCACGTTATGCACGCGCGTGCTCACCCCATAGGTGTAGACCGGATAGTAGAGCAGAATCGCCGGCGCTTCCTCGGCAAAGATGTCCTGAAACTGTATATAGAGATTGCGGCGCTCGGCCTCGTCGGTGATGGCGCGTGCCTTCTCGATCAACTCGTCGGCCTCTGGGTTGGCCCACCCCGTATAGTTCTGGCCGCCGCCCACCGCCTGCGTGCTGTGCCACAGCGGGTAGGGGTCGGGGTCGCCGGTCAGTTCCCAGCCGATCAGGGCTGCGTCAAAGCGCCGCGGGTTGAGAAAGTCTGCCACCAGCCCGGCGAAGCTCACCGGCGTGGGCACGGCGTCCACGCCCACGGCACGCCAGTCGGCGGCGATCTGTTCAATCAACGCCTGGCGGCCTGGGTCGTCGTTGGAATAGAGCAGAAAACGCAGCGGCTTGCCATCCTTGTCGCGGATGCCATCGCCGTCGGAATCGACCCAGCCGGCCCCTTGCAGCAGTTCACCGGCGCGCTGCGGGTTGTACTCATACTGTTTGACGCCGGCGTGATAGGCCCAGTTTTCAGGCAGGACCAGACTATGGGCCAGGATGCCCTGCCCCGCGGCCACTTCGTTGATCAACCGCTGCCGGTCGATGGCATAGAACAACGCCTGGCGCACGGCCTTGTCCTCGAAAAAGGCCACATCGGGGTTGGTGAGGTTAAACAGGATCGACAGATACTCCGACTGCACCGCCGAAAAGAGCGCCAGGTCGTCGCGCTGGGTGGCGGCGGGCAGGTCTTGCGGCAGGACATGGCTAATGCCGTCGATCTCGCCGTTCTCGAAGGCAGTAAACAGGCTGGCGTGGTCGGGATAGAAGCGCAGGTCCAGCGCGTGCAGATAGGGACGCCGGCCCCGATAGAAGGGGCTTGGCTCCAGCCGGATGTGGTCGGCGGCGGTCTCCACCACGCGCAGCGGCCCGTTGCCGATCGGGGTGGCGTTGAGCGGTTTGGTCGCCAGTTCGGGGGCGGGTACGTTGCGCCAGATATGCTCCGGCAGCAGGCCGATCGAGGTATAGTCCATAAAGGGGGTAAACGGCTCGGAAAGCGTGAAGCGCACCGTTAACTCGTCCACCATCTCGACATTGACGGCACGCCACAGGCTGGTCAAGTCGGGCAGGCTAAAGACCTCCGGGTCTTTGAGCACGTTGATCGTAAAGACCACATCTTCGGCGGTCACCTGCTGGCCGTCATGCCAATATTGGTCGGGGCGCATGTGGAAGGTATAGGTCACCCCGGCGTCGTCTACCGTCCAACTTTCGGCCAGGTCGGGGACCACGCGGCCCTGCTTGTCGATGCGCGTCAACCCGCGATAGAGCAACCGGCACAAATCCAGGTCGATGTCGGTGGCGTCGCACAGCAGCGGGTTCAGATATTTGGGGTTGCCTGCCACCCCTTCGCGAAAGATGCCGCCGCGATCCGGCACCAAGACGGTGGCCAGACTGTAGGAAGAATAGCCCAACAGCGTCGCCAACAACAAAATCCCCGCCAGGGCAAGCAGCACTTGCCAGCGGAGATGGCGACCAATCGAGGCGGTTGGCGACGTGGATGTGGGAGCAAACGAACCGGTTGAATGCAGTTGCTGCATGAGCAGATAGGCGGCCCTATCCCTCGCCGCACCCCTGTCCGGGAACAGAGAGGATCGGGTTCCCAGGCGAAACCGGGGCGCGCCGGGCGTGGAGTAGGTCTACTCGAAAGCGACCGCGAGCAAAGCCAACAGGCCGAAGATCGCGGCCAGCGTAAAGGTCAGGTTGAACAGGGTCTTTTCCATCCCGCGCCGCGTCCGATAGATATCGGTTCCGCCAAAGGCGCTGCCCAGCCCTGTGCTTGTCTGCCCCTGAATCAAAACCACTGCGATCAATGCGATGGCGACGATGATCGTCGCAAGCATCATAAAGCTGCTGAATTGCATGCCTGCTCTCCTAAGCCCCTACGCCGTGCTATCTTTCCCGGCTTTGCGAAAGCCGGGCGCGTCGACAGATGTCCGCCGCACAGTATAGCAAGCGCAGCGCTCTTTACACAAATCAGCCCCGCTCTGCTCAAGGTTCTGCCGCCAAGTCATAGATATACAGGATGGGGTTGGCGCTCAGGTCGCGCTGCGCCTGCCACACCCCGCCGGGATAGAGCGCCTGCAGCAGCGGGATATAGCCCACGTCGGCGGGCGCGACCAAAATTCGGGCAGGCGTGGACAGGCTGTCGGGCCAGGCCCCGGCCTGCACCTGAAGCGCCTGCGCGGACGTCTCTTCGCCTGCCAAGAACAAGACAACGGGCTGTTCCAACACCCGGCCCAGATGTTCCTGGCCGTTGACGACGACCAACTGGATCTCCGTGGCGTTGCCGGCGGCGCGGCCCACGGCGCTTGCCAGGTCGCCGTCGTGCGCGGCCTGATAGAAGGCGATCCAGCTCAACATCCCGGCGGCGACCACCACGCCCAGCGCCAAATAGACCGTGGCCTGCAATGTCCAGGTACCGAGCGTTTCCATCAGCAGCACACGCAGACGGTCCATCACAAAGGCCAGCGCCAGCCCCACCGCGGGCAGGATCGGCAGCAGGGCCGGCCAAAAGGGATGTACCGGCGCGGTCAGGGCCGCGGCCAGCAGCGCGCTGCCCAGCCAGGTCACAATTACCCAGCCCATCAGGCTGTCCATGTTGAGCAGCAGCGCGCCTACCGCCAGCACCAACAGCGGCGCCAGCAGGCCAGGGAGCAGATGGGTAGGCGCGCTGGTCAACCCGCTGCGGTCGGGCAGTTGGTTCAGCCCAGACAGCGCCAAACGCAGGTTCACGCCCAGTTGCGCCAAAGAAGGGGGGTCGGCAGCCCATGTTTGTAGTTCTGGGGCCAGTCGTTCTGGACTTGCCGCACCGGCGGCGCGCCAGGCAAGCAGACTAGGTGTCGCCCCTGGATCGCCGATCCAGAGGCTCAAGAGCGGCGCCACAAACACCAGCAGCCCCACCAGCCAGAGGCCAAACCCGCCCCAGCCCGCGCCATGCTGCACCCGCACGGGGGACTCGCGCGCGGCAGCCTCGCGCGCAGGGGCGATGCGCATCACAGCCTCGCGCGCGCTGACGACCTTGCCCGTTAGCCAACCGCGCTCCAGGAGCGCCACGCCGATCCAAGCCGCCAGCGCCACCAACGTAAAGGTCAATGCCTGCGGCCCATAGTACCATGTCCAACCCAGCCCCAACCCGCTCAGGGCCAGCAGCCAGGGACGGTCGGTGCGCAGCCCGCGCAGCAGCGCCCAGATCGCCAGCGACCCCAGTGCCACGCTTTCCAGATAGACGGGCATGCGCGCAAAATGATAGACGGCGACGCCGACGGCGGCACTCGCCGCGGCCATCAACGCCAGCCAGCGCCCATCGTCTTCGATGACCTCGCCGAACTCGCCTTGCTGGGGAGCGCGGCGAAACAGCTCGGTCGCCAACAGCCAGGCGGCGGCGACCGTCAACAGACCCGCGCCCACGCCGGCCAGCCGCACCCCTAACAGCCCGTCGTGCGCCACCCAGGTCATGAGCAGCGCCAAGCCCAGCCGAGGCAGCGCCGGTTCGCCTTGCCAGAGAAACGAGCCATCGCCCTGCAACACCTGCCGCACTTGCAGCCCGGTTCCGGCGGTGATGGGATCGACGCGCGCCGGCAGGTCGCGCAGTTCAAATGTATAGAGCAGCGCCAAGATCACCAGCAAAAGCGCCAGCCCATACCCCGCAGAAGCAGGGCGCACATAGGCGATATAGCGCCGGGCATAGGCCACCCCCGGCGCGGCCCGGCTGTAGGCATAGGCCGCGCCGAGCAAAGCCAACATAGCCCCCAGCCAGATCCCCCTCGGCCAAAACGGCTGCGCGGTACGCGCCGCCATGCCCCAGCCAAGCGCAGCCAACAGCAGCGCCGCCGCCATCAGCGCCCAGGCGGCCCAGCGCCACGGACGTGCCGCGCCCGGCCCGGCGGAGACGGGGCGTCGCCGATAGAGCCGGTTGGTCTCGCCCGCCCACGTTGGGGAAAGCAGACCAAATCCCAGCAGGCTGACGGCGGTGATCCACTGGGCAAAGACAAGCAGGTCCGCGGGCAGCCAGCGTGTGGTGCGCCGCAGCGGCGGGAAGAGCGCGAGCAGCCGGCCTGGGTAGAAATCCGCCAGGCTGCCATGGTCGAAAATATACTGGGCGAAGTAGGCCAGCGCCACCACTGCGACAAGGACGAGGAGGCGAAGCAATCTCACGATGTCAGCCTTTCGTGCAGCCTGCGCAGGTGTGGGTACTGGGGAGATGAGGTCCATATCCATAAAAACAACCCGGTTGACTGGGATACGCGACAACCGGGTCAGAAAATCACCGCGCACCCCGGGCCGGCCCGGAGAGGCGCGATTATGCGATTGACCACTGTCTACACGCCGCTCGGACGGGCCGGCCCCTGCCATTGTCTGGCCGGAGCGCGCAGCCACTGTCCGGGCTGCGCGCCGCCTAGCTGGTGTGGGTTGGCTCTGTCGTCTCGGTCTTCACAGTGGTGACGGTTTTTTCGGCCTGGTCCGCCGGCTTCTCGTCGCTCACCTCGGCGTTGCGGCGAAATTCGCGAATGCCACGGCCGACCGAGCCGAAGACTTCCGGCAGCTTGCCGACGCCAAACAGCATCACCACAATGACCAAGATCAAGATCAACTCAACAGGTCCAAAATGGGGAATCATCAACCTCTCCTTAAAAATAGGAACAACCGGCGGCAACGACAGCCAGTCCGGTTCAGCGGCGTGCAGCGGGGTCATTATAACACCCCTCAGGATGGATGCAAACTGCGCCCGCTCGCCCGAAGAAGCAGACGATTGATGGCTCCCGCGGTCAGACGTCCGGACCCATGCGCCGGATCTGGCACAGGTAGGCGCGGTGCGGGACAGACCCACTGATCGGGTCGATGGCCTCATTGCCGATGATCAGGTTGAGATTTGCGCCATCTCGGCTGAAGGGGTCGTAGCCGGGCGCGCCAATCTCCGGACAGGACTGCCACCAGCCGTGCTGCCCGCAGACGACATTGGGCGCCAGTGCATCATTCAGACGTGCCCGCGCCTGCACGCTGCCTTGCGACGTCTCGATACGCACCCAGTCCCCCGCGCGAATGCCGCGCTCGGACGCGGCGAGCGGGTGCAGTTCGACCTCCGGGTCCAAGGCGTGCCGGCGCAGACTCGGCAGGCCGCGGTGCTGGCTCTCACAGAAGAGCGTATGCTTGGCGCAGGTAAGGATCAACGGGTAATGCTCGGCGATGTCCGGTCGCGCCTGCGGGCTTACCAGCGGCTCGACATGCTCGGGGAGGGGAGAATAGCCATGCGCCAGCAAGGTCTCGGAGTACAACTCGACCTTGTGCGTCGGCGTGGCAAAGCCTTGCGGCGCGCCGTCCCTCTGCCCGGCAAACTTGCGGTAGCGAGTCTGGACGGGTGCGCGCACCCCACCCGGCTGTTCGCGCAGCGTTTCAAGCGACACGTCGGAGGGGCCGAGTTGATAACGGTAGGCCGCGTCGACATCGCCCTCCCAAAACTCGCTGCCCAGGCCAAGGCGACAGGCCAGGTCGAAGACAATGGCGGTATCCGAACGGGCCTCGCCACGCGGAGCGACAACAGGCCGGCGCAACTGCACCAGCGCCTGCGCGGCGGCGCTTACCTCGAAGCCGATCTTGAGCGCCTCGCGTTCGAAGGCGCTCGCCACCGGCAGCACAATGTCGGCCAGTTCGGCGGTCGGGTTCATGAAGAGATCGGCATGAACATAGAAGTCGAGCGCGGCCAGCGCCTCCCGCCCACGTCTGCCGTCGGCGTGGGCGACAAGCAGGTTCGCGCCGAATCCGACCAGCCCTCGCACCGCGTAGGGTTGCTGCTCCAGAATCGCCCGGTAAATTTCATCTGAGGTGACATGCTGCCAGCGCGACGGACCGAGCGGTCGATCGGCAAGCCCCAGCGCCGGGGCGAGCGGCGCTGGGGCAGTGACGGCGGCGACATTGGCCGTGGGCGCTGCCGCAAACAGCACATTGCCGCCCTTTGTATCAAAGCTGCCGGTCAGTGCATAGAGTTGCGCGATGGCGCGTGCGATCTGGGTGGCGTTCGTCTGCTGTTCCACGCCGCTCCAGGCATAGTAGGCGACAGGCCGCGCCTCCCAGAGCAGTTGGGCGGCGTGCTCAATCTGACCCGGCTCAACGCTGCAGATCGCCGCTGCCGCTTCTGGGGAATAGCGCCGGCAAGCCTCAGCCAGGTGGTCAAACGCAGGCCGGCAGACGAGTTTGCCCTGCGGCGCATCGACCGTGAAGACGCCAAAGAGCGCCAGATCGGAACTCCCGCCGGCATAGCGGCCAAGGCTGGGGTCGTACAGCACAGGCCCCCGCTTGGCCTCGTTCCAGGCGACGTAGCGCTGCGCGCTGCCCTCTGCGGAGAGATCGTACTCGGTGAGCAAACGGCCATTGTCGGCGCGCACGAGCAGCGGCCCATTCGTCCACTCGCGGATGAAATCCCGATCATACCACCCGCGCTCGATCATCACATGTGCGAGGGCAAGCGCAAGCGCGGCATCTGCGCCGGGGCGCACTTGCAGCCAAACATCGGCTCGACCAGCAAGGCCGGCCCGGCGCGGGTCCACGACGATCAAGCGCGCGCCGCGTTTCAACGCCGCCATGGTGGCGGTGGCATGGGACAGCCGGGCTACGTTCGGGTTGTATCCCCAAAACAGGATACAGCCGGCGTGTTCCAAGTCAGGCATATAAGCGCCGGGCACGCTCGCGCCATAGGTGTAGACCGTGGCGAGATAGCGGCCCCACCCACACAGTTCCATCGACATGCTCAGGTTCGGGCTGCCGAAGGCGCGCATCAAGCGCTCGATCCACAGGGTCGAGTCGACTGACGCCGACGTGGAGGGTGAGGCCACACTGAAGGCAACGCTTTCGGGGCCATACGCTTGGGCCAACTGGCGCAGCCGGGTCGCGGTCAGGTCCAGCGCCTCGTCCCAGGTGATGCGCCGCCAGCCCGGGTCTGGGTCGCCCTTGGGGCGCGTGCGCTGCAGCGGATAGAGCAGCCGGTCAGCATGGTAGACAAGTTCAGGCGCGGCGCGACCCTTGGCGCACAGCGCCTGGCCGGTGGGGTGAGACGGGTCCGGCTCCAGGCCGACAAAACGGCCGTTCTCGACAACGGCGATCGAGCCGCAGCGCGAGACACACAGCGCGCAGTATCCCGGAATCCGTTCGATCGACGGCTTCTCGGATGCCATGCGGAGACCTCCTTTGCAGACCATCAACTTGTGGGCGGGGTCGGCCCAGAACGCCAAAGACGCCATGCCGGTGGGGATGTTCGGACAAATGGCCGGGGAGATCGGGGCAAGCGTTTATTGTAGCACAATTTTGGCCCTATGGATCATCACTTTTAGAAAATGGTTCCGGTTGACGCGTGATAGGGATGGATGCTACGATAGCCCGAATTCCGCAGACTCTTGGCCGCCGGCGCGCCCCGGGGACGCGTCGAGTCCTACGATTTCACTGTCTCTCTATCTCAATATTGCTTACCTCAATATCTCTGTAGCTATATCTCTGTAGCTATCGATGACTCTTTGACAAGGAGGTTTGATGCTCCTACTCCTAACCATCGTGCAGAACGAAGATGCCCCAGGGCTGGCCGCACGCCTGGTCGAACAGAAGCTGCGGCTGACCCAGATCAACTCGTCGGGCGGGTTGTTTGGCACGGGCAGCGCCGCCTTGCTGCTGGGCATTGAAGAGGCGGAGTTCGATGCCGTGATCGACGCCATCCACGCCACCTGCAAGACCCGCACCAAGTTTGTCAACCCCTGGCCCACCCCAGAACCACCCCACGTCTACTTTGCGCCCGTGGAGGTGGAGGTTGGCGGCGCGGTGGTCTTTGGCGTGCCGGTCGAACGGTTTGTCCATATCTCCGGCGGCAGCGATGCGGCGGCCGCCGCGCCCCAGGCAGACACACCCACCGCGCAACAATCAGAAGGGAGACGTGATGCAATGCGGTTAATGGTAGCGATCGTGCGCGGCGAAGACGCCGACAACGTGATCGGGGAGTTGCTGGCGGCAGGCCACCGGCTGACTCGTATCAACACCACCGGCGGCTTTTTGCGCCGCGGCAACGCCACGCTGCTGATCGGCGTCGAGGCGCAGCAGGTCGACGAGGTGATTGGGTTGATCCAAGCCGCCTGCCGCCCACGCAGCGAAGCCGCGCCGCTGGAGAAAGGCATCCCCGAATACGCCGCCAACGTCTTCGTGCTGGATGCGCCCTATTTCGTGCGCGTCTGAGCGCGAAGAGAGCCGGCAACCCAGCCTGGGCAAGGCGCGGCGCGCCCCTGCCTGCTATGAGGGCGCAGGGCAATCGCGTGAGGCCGTTTTCGCGGAGTTTTGCCCCACTCGGCTGTCGATCCTAGCCGCGTGATAGGGACTGCTACGGCAATTACCGCCTGAAACTAGACTGAGCGTCCCACTTGAAGCCAAGTGCGCGATTGCCCTGGGCGCGCCGCGCAGGTGGGTTGACGCCGCCTGAGCCGTGTGCTATGCTGGGGCCGCATCAATCTATACGCTTCGACAACACGTTTTCACAACACGTTTTCACAACACGTTTTCACAACGTGTTCTCTCAACGTTTTTCATTTAGGCACAATTTCATACGTTCGTTTGGACCGCCGTTCCTGACTGTTGTAGAACGGGCGCGGGAACGCATCGACAACATAGTCTGTGTCGAGCGCAAGTGGATGAACCTGCCCGCCGTCGTCTTCGACCGCGTCGAAGCTGCCTACTTGGCCGTCAGCCGTCTCCTCTATCTGGATCACCGGCGCATCGCCTATGCAGGGGCGCAGGACGATCGCCTGCTCGGCTATCGCAATGCCTTGCTCGACCATGACATTTCCTACAGCGCATCGCTGGTGCTGGGCGACGGCAGCGTCAACACGCCGGGGGATGGCTATCGCCATGCCCGTGTCTTGGCGGCTTTATCGCCCCGACCCACGGCGGTCTTTGCCTGCAGTGACGAGGTCGCCGCCGGGCTGATCGACGGGCTGCATGAGCGGGGCTGCCGCGTGCCGGAGGATGTGGCGCTGGTCAGCGTGGACGACATTCCCCTGGCCGCCCATCTGCGCCCACGCCTGACCACCGTGCATGTGCCGGCTGCCGAAATGGGCGGCTACGCCGTGCGCATGTTACACGGCTGGGTGATGCACGCGGCTCAGCCGCCGATCTCGGTAGTTCTGCCGATCCACCTGGCGGTGCGTGATTCCTGTGGCGCAAGCCTCGATAGCCAGGGAGGGGACAAAGGCGCGGCCGCGCTCGTCCCGCCCCGGCCATCGACCCTTGACAATAGCTCGTCAACTCCGAACCGATTGTAATTCCGAAAGGAGCAGCCTCATGCCAGACTATCGCAGACCATCGCTCTCGCGGCGTGACTTTTTGCGCGCAAGCTCGTTCCTCGCCTTGGGGGGCGTGCTGGCCGCCTGCGCCGCGCCTCCCGGCGTGGAACAAGCCGCCCAACAGGCCGAACAAGCGCAGCAGCCCGAGGCGCAAGCCCCCGCCGCCGCTGGGGATGCCGTTCAATATTGGGTGGGCTGGGGCAATCTTCAGCAGTCCTGGGATGCCATCGTCCAGACCGACGAATGGGCCGAGTGGATGGGTGACACCCCGGTCGAGCTCAAGAGCAGCACAAGCCAAGAAGCGATCCTGACCGCAGTCGCCGCCGGCACTCCGCCCGACGGCGCGTCCAACACCCAGTATCTCGACTACATGGCGCGCGGCGTACTCCAGCCCATCGACGACTGGATCGCCACCAGCGAGATCATCAAACAGGAGAATTACCTGGAAGGAAGCTGGAACGATGGCTTCTACCAGGGGGTGATGTACGGCGTACCCGCCAACGAAGGCTTCATCCGCTACGGACTAAACTACAACGCCCGTATGGTCGAGGAAGCCGGGCTAGACCCCGATACGCCGCCAGAGACTTGGTCCGAGTGTATGGAATGGCATAAGGCCCTGACCAAGTTCGACGACGCCGGCAACATGCTCCAAGTTGGCTTGGACCCCTACGACGCCATGGGCGGTCAAATCGGTATTCAGGACGGCTTCTACCCGCCGCCCTCCTGGGGCTGGACTTGGTTCGACGCCGAGGCAGGGACCTTCGACCTCGACAACGAGATGATGGTCCAGGCCTTTGAGGTGATGGGCGAGTTCATCAAACTGGCCGGGCCGGACAATATGGCCGGGATGCGTCAGGTTGAAGGCCAGGGCGGTTGGGGCGGTTCCTTCAACGCCGAGGTCCAGGCCATGCTCATTGAAGGCTACTGGCATCCGGGCGAGACCCAAATCCAAAAACCTGAAGTGGCGCAATACAACCGCGCGACCTGGGCGCCGGTGCCCGATGCGCGCAAAGGGGTCAAGATTCAGGGCACAGGCGGCCACTATGTGATCCTCTTCAAAGACGCCAAACGCACCCAAGAGATGTTCCGCGCCGCCGAGTTCCTCAATACCGACACGGCCATGAGCATTATCTTCGAGAACACAGGCTGGCTGCCAGGCCATACTAAGTTCCTGGAAACGATCGACCCGTCGGTCTATCCGGGGCTGGACTTCTACGTCAAGTCGGTTGCCGAGGCGACCGAGTGGACATCGCCGGCGCGCTGTCCCATCACCCAGTTTGTCAGCCAGCAGTATCAGCAACTGCGTGAGGCTCAGTTCCGCGAAGAGATGACCGCGGCCGAAGCGGCTGCCGAGTTCCAGAAGCGCTGCGACGAAGAATACAAGAACGCAGGCTTTGCGTCCTAGCCTCTAGTGTAGCTTGGCGAAATGCACATTAGGGGCTAGACCGGGCACTGTCATTCCCAGTCTGGCGGCTCGGAATGACAGTGCCCGCACACTGTTTTGGTATGTACATTTGGTATGTACATTTAGTATGCACACGGAGCAAACCCGACGGCAAAGGGGGTAGACGATGGCGGTTGCAGCGACGAAGCGGTCCGGGCTGTCCAAGCTCGAACGGCGCAACATCCTGGTGGGGCTGCTTTTTATCTCACCCTGGCTCTTAGGCTTTACGATCTTTACGTTCTATCCTCTGCTCTCGTCGCTCTACTACAGTTTGACGCGCTACGACCTGCTGCGCCCTCCCGTTTTTATCGGGCTGGATAACTTCCGCGAGATCTTCGTCGACGACCCGCTCGTCCGAACCGTAGTGTGGAACACAGCCTTCTACGTCGGTCTGAGTGTGCCGCTGGGGGCTGCCGCCGCGTTCCTCATGGCATCCCTGCTCAACACTGAGATCCGCGGGCGCTCCGTCTATCGCGCCATCTTCTTCTTCCCGGCCATCATTCCGGCCTTTGTGACGGCGATGGTCTGGCAGTTCCTGCTCAACGCCCAATATGGCGCGATCAACGGCACGCTCAAGTCGCTTGGCCTGCCGGCCATTCCCTTCATCGCCAGCCCGGCGCTCGCCAAGCCGACCCTGATCCTGATCTATCTGTGGGCGCAGGGCAACGCCATCGTCATCTTTCTGGCGACGCTGCAAGATGTGCCGCGTTCACTCTACGAGGCGGCGACTGTCGACGGGGCCAACGCCTGGGACAAGTTCTGGAATGTGACGATCCCGATGTGTACGCCGGTGATCCTCTTTAACCTGGTGGTAGGCTTTATCTACGGGTTTCAGAACTTCACGCTGCCTTGGCTGCTCACCGCCGGCGGGCCGAACTTCGCCACCGAGTTCTATTCGATCTTCCTCTACCGCAACGCTTTTATCTATCTGCGCATGGGCAAAGCCTCGGCGCTCGCCTGGATTCTATTTGTCGTGATCGTGCTGTTCACCGTTCTGCTCTTCCGCACGTCAAAGGGCTGGGTCTACTACGGCAGCGGCGAAGAATAGGGCAGAGCGCCCTCTACAGCCTGTTCAGCCGCATTGCGGCGAGATCGGCAGTTATGCCCCGAATCAAGGGATCTGAATCAAGAGGAGAAGCAGCATGTCAGTCCAAGCATCGCCCTCAGTCCAGCCGGTAGAAAGCAAGCGCGTGCGCGCTAGGCGCGCACAGCCGTTGACGGTCGCAGGGGTGGTCGCCGGCATCGCCAAGTATGGATTCCTGCTGCTGATGTCGTTCTCGTTTGTGCTGCCGCTGTATTGGATGTTCACATCGGCGATGAAGGACGACTCGCAGATCTATACCGTGCCGCCGGTCTGGATCCCCAACCCGGCCTACCCGATCAATTTCGTCAATGCCTGGAACACCTACAACTTCAACCTCTACGCCTTCAATACGGTCGTGCGCTATGCGATCCCGGTCTCGCTGGGGGTGACGTTCTCTTCGGCCATTGTAGCCTATGGCTTCTCACGCATCCCGTGGAAGGGTCGCGACTTCTTCTTCTATCTTTGTCTGGCGACCATGATGGTGCCGTTCCAGGTAACCATGGTGCCGCTCTTTATCATCTGGAAAAATCTGGGGCTGGTCGATACCTACTTCCCGCTCGTGCTGCCGGCCTTTTTCGGCGCTCCCTATTTTATCTTTATGCTGCGCCAGTTCTTTATGACGCTGCCTCAGGAGCTTTCAGAGGCGGCGCGCATCGACGGCGCCAACGAGTTTGTGACCATGTGGCGCGTGATCCTGCCGCTCACCAAGCCCGCTCTGACGGTGGTGGCGCTCTTTGCCTTTCTCAACGCCTGGAACGACTATCTCGGCCCGCTGATCTATCTGCGCCAAAATGATCAGTATGTGCTGGCGCTGGGCCTGGAGAACCTGCGGCGCACCGTCGTCTCGATCGGCGTCTCGGCCCTGGCCTACCCGTACTTGATGGCGGTGAGCAGCGTGATCACGCTGCCGATCCTGATCGCCTTTTTCTTCACCCAGCGCACCTTTATTGAGGGAATTTCACTCACCGGGATCAAGGGCTAGGGACGGGCTGCCCCGTCCCCAAATTTGCCTCCTAGGCCACTGAAGCGGATGCAGGCGGGTCGCTGGCCGGAAAAGACTCCATCGAAGTCTCGTCGACCCAATCGACCTCATCCGTCTCCTCTTCCGCCGGCGTTGCGCCCGAAGCGCGGGCCCCCTGATAGGCACGGCACAACCCAGAGGCAGCCTCGATGCCGGGCGCGACTTCCAACTGTTCGCGCACATGCGGCACAACCTCCAGCGCAAACTTGCGTACTTGCCCCTCGGCGTCTTCGCCCTCCATCAACAGGAACGTATCGATGCCCACCTCTGCCGCAAGCTCGATGAGCGACGCGCTCCACTGCTGTGCGTTTCCCTGAAAACGCCCGTCGCTTCCCCTGTTATCGATCGTCCCGGTGATCACGCAGATGCGCCGGATCGCAGACGGCCGGCGGCCCGCGGCGGCGGCGGCATCGTCTAGACGGCTGCTCCACTCCGCCAGTTGATCCGGCCCGCGGGTCGGGCCATCGGCTGCGATCCAGCCATCGGCCAGACGTCCGGCCAGCGCCAGCGCGGGCGGCGTATCGCCCGCCAGCCAAACGCCAATGCGGTGGGCGGGTCTAGGGCCAGGCCGCAGACCGGCTGGGCTGGGGGCGCGGCCTGGGGAACCGGCCAGGCGATCATCCTCCCACATAAAATACAGGGTCTGGATCGTCTCCGCCTGCCGCGCCTGCGCCTCGGCGTCCCCGGCTGCCGCGGCGCCGAGGCCGAGTTCCAGGCGACCGCCGGTCAGCCGATCCAGCGAGGCAGCCGCTTTGGCCAGCAGCGCCGGTGAACGCAGCGGCCAATCCGTCAGATGAGCAAAAAGCGAAATGCGTGAAGTAACCAGGCCCATAGCGGTCAGCAGGGTCCACGGTTCGTGATGAGCCGGGTTGGAGGGGTCAGCCTGCACGCCGACATAGTCGAGACCCAATGTTTCGGCCAGCGTGGCAAGCCGCAGCGGTCGCATGGCATCCGCCGCAAGCGGAGTTGGACAAAAGCCAAAATGGAGACGTCTTCCATAGATCGCCATCAAGCATACTCCTTTCCACCCAGAGCGACGCAAGCCACATGGCCCCGTCGAACAAAAGGCGACCTCTTTGTACAGGTTTGTACATGCAGGGTTGCTACTACTGTACCGCGAGAGCGTCTGCGCTGTTGTGTCGAGGCTTACTGTGGGGCTGGGAATATTAAATGATCAGCAATCCTGGCTCGTCAATCGGCTGCGCCAGCCCCCAGTAGACCACCTTGGGACGGCAGGCGGCGCACAGAAAGTAGAAGCGGATGCTGTCTTCCTCAGCCTTGTGCAGCTTCGCCAGCCGCGCCTGCAGCCGTTCCAGGTGTTGCGGCGTTACATAGAGTTCAAAGACCGAGCGCTGCACGCGCTCCGCACCGTAGTCGAGCAGCAGCTTGGCCACCTTGAGCCGGCGTTTGTTGTCCGGAATGTCATAGCTGATCACTACGAACTGCACAAGAGCGCTCCCGGTTCGCCAGTTCAGCGCACGGTGAAGGGCCGGTACACAAGCCCGGATTCTGCCGGCTCCAATGACAATGAGGCCGCCAAGGCGTAGCTCTGCAACAGAAAGAGCCGGCGATAGTTGACCTGTTCGCCCGTGCCCGGGTGCTGAAACAGTTGGGTCAGGCGGGTCTCCAGTTCGCGGATGAAAAGCCGTAGCCCATCCGGCGTCAGGACGATGGGCTGTTCCTCCTCGCCCGGCACAAAATGGTCGGGCGTGAGGATGCCGTTGTTGAGACAGCGCAGCGCGACCGAATCGACGATCAGGGGACGAAACTCCTCCATCAGATCCAGGGCCAAGCTGGGCCGGTTGTAGCTCAGTTGGTGGAGAAAGCCGATGTAAGGGTCTAGCCCGGCGGCCAGCACTGCGCCCTGCACATTTTGCGCCAAGATCGTATAGCCCAGGCTGAGCAGCACGTTGACCGGGTCGGTGGGTGGGCGGCGCACGCGCTTGTCAAAACGCCAAGGGGTCTTGAGCAGGCTCTTCCACACGCCGAAGTAGAGCGCCGTCCCCTGGCCTTCGACCCCCATAAGGCTGGAGAGGGCCGTGGTGCGCGGAACACGCTCGATCAATGCCGTCATGCTGTCGGCGGCGGCGCGTACCTCGGGAGCGTCCAGCCGCCGCGCATAGCGCAGCAGAAAGACACGCAGGTTGTGCAGCTTGCCGCGTACGATGGCTTGGGCCGTGGCCAGGGCAAAGGCGGCGTCACGGCTGCGCAGCGCCTGGGCGACGCGGCGGCTGCCCTGGCCCGATTCGGGGCCGACCAGCCGCCCTAAAAAATGGCCCGCCTGGCTGAGAAGCACCACCTCGACGCCCTCGGCCAAGAGCAGATGCAGCGCCGGTGTCGTGATCTGGCTGTTGCCAAAGACGATCACCTGGCTGACCTGGATCAGCGGCACGCGCGCCAGCACGTCTCCATTCTTGGAGACGACCAACCGCCGGCCTTCGCGGGCGAGTCTGCTGCCTTGTTCGAGCAGATACAACGGGCTGCGCATGATGGCTTAAATCCGGTACGAAGCGGGTCTTAATCCCCTTCCGAGGATTGGCGTCTTTCCGACGTGCGTGACCCTGAAGAATGGTTTGGATACCGTGAGGTCTTAATCCCCTTCCGAGGATTGGCGTCTTTCCGACTTGTTGGGCTATCCACCCACCAGCCTCGTTGATTGCGTCTTAATCCCCTTCCGAGGATTGGCGTCTTTCCGACCCTGGCGCAGCACTAGGGCAGATGCCCCACCAGCCCGCGCATTTCCCCCTCCTTTCAGATCATCCTGTTGCATTTTGCAGCTTCCCCACGCTGTTTCTAGGGTTATATGACCCACCTTGGCATCCGCTGCGAACACCCCCCTGCGATGCGCCCTGATTTTGCCTCTCCGGCGAGGGGTCTTCGCCAACACCGTCCTGCCACGCTCAACGCGCTTGGCGCACCTGGCCCATGCCGCTGGTCGTCTGGCTGCCCACGCCGCTGTAGACGGCAAAGGCCGCCAGCAGATGCAGCACGCCCAGCCAGTAGCGGTCGCCGCTCAACGCCGTGTAGGTCGCCTGGCCCACCCCGCCGATGCGCAAGCCTTCCCCCTTGTACCCCACAGCCGCGCTGCGCAACTGGTAGCGGCTCAACGCCACCATCTCGGCCCCAAAGCGGCGCACATCCGGGCTGAGCGCCACCGGGCTAAACGCATTCCAGCGCTCGACTAAGCTCCCAAAGACCAGGTTGGGCAGCGGCGCCGGCACATGCACGCCGCCCGACTTGAAGGTCGTGGGCGAGGCGAACTCCAGCGTCACGCTGCGGCCCTGCTCGCCGCCCTGCGCCAAATGCTGCGCCGCCAGCGCGGCATACTCGGCCCGGCCTGTCCAGCCGTCGCGGCCCGAGTCGCACAACGTTTCCACCACCTGCAGCCGGTTTCCGTCCAGGTCGAGTTCGGCGGGCGGCGCATCCAGGAAGCCGGCGCTCAGCGCCGCGGTGACCTCGGCGGTCAGGGCCGTGTAGCGCACGGCGTACATGTGGTCGGGCGACAACGGACCGCGCGGCGGCGCGCCCAACAGCCCGGAGCAGGTGAGCGGCTTAGGGCCATCGCCGTCATGCACGGCGCGCGCCGTGGCCGGGTCCACCTCACCCAGCCGCGCCAGCGCCGCCGCATAGACGGCGCGCCCCAGGTGCGGCGGCACATGCGCCGGCGCAGAAGTCTTGACCAGGAGTTTGAAGGCCAGAAGCATCAGCGTTGTTTGCGCGCCTCCTCACGCATCTGCTGCAGGTCGAGGATCTCGGCCACCTCATAGACGCGCGGGATACGCTCGGCCACAGGCCGCGTGCGCGCCACGGGCGGGAAATAGCCCATGCGCCCGTGCAGTTCGGCCAGCAGCGCCGCGCTGATAAAGTTGAGCGAGGGCAGCACCACCAAGATGGGCTGCGTCTGCCAATCGGCCGCCGACAGATCCACCTTGCGCAGCAAGGCGCGCACCTGGGGGCCGAAGGGCTGCTGTTCGTCGAACTGCACCGAAACATCAACAAGGCGGTCCACTACGCTGAGGGTCAGCGCCTCGACCGCAACGATTTGATCCGGCGTCAACGGATGGGAGAAGTTGAGCAAGATCATCCTGCGTTTCCTTCCCCCGGCAAAGGCAACTCGAACAAACGGAGGCAATGCTTATTGACGCCTTCCGCCAGCTTCTTGGCTGGGGTAGGGTTGTGCCGCTTGCCGGCGTGCATGATGTCGTTGCGCAGATCGCCAAGCGTGTTGTAGAGATCAAGCGCGGTGGCGGCTTGGGGGATCTTTCGCAGTCTTCTCCCTGTACTAAACGTATGATCGCCGAACGGGCCGTGTTGGCTTTGGCGCTCTTTGTTGGCTGTTGTGATCGTGCGCTCGACCTCGTTGCGCGTATCGCCATCCAATGGGTCGTCAAAGCCGGCATGGAGCAGCATCCACGTCACGAGCCATTCGCGGCCCAGCCCCACGGCCTGGACATATTGGCCGCGACCCAGATGCCATTGGATCATATCGCGTTCAATACGCAGCGCCTCCACCGGCGTCGCTTGTTGGGCTTCGGCAGCCAGAGCCAAGGGCCCATACTCAGTCTTGACTCGCTCCGAGATCAACCCGAATGGCAGCGTGCCCAGCAAAGTTACCTCGCGCAGAGCATCCAGCTTACCCGGCAAAGCGGCGATGGCCTCCATCGTTTCGGCGGGACGCAACAATTGCAGCGCCTGCGAAACGCGCGTCATTTCGCCGGCGGCATTCGATAACAAGAGCGATGTCTGCTTGGCCGCCGGGTCGCGCTGCTGGACTTGATAGTCAGGACGCAAGGCGCGCAGCCGGTCGGCCAAGTCGCGCGCGTCGCCCTGGCGCACAAAACGGTCGGCGGCTACCGTCCAATCCAAGAGATCGACAAAGCGAGTCAAGTCTATCACTGGTGCGCGATGGGGCGTGCTGCTCTGGTCGCGCGCTTCGAAGTTGCCGTAATAGACGGCCTCCAGCTTCATATTGCGCGCCACGCGCAGATAGGCCGCAGCTAAAAACGAGAGGAAGGGCAGCGAATGATAGCCGTGAGTAATATCAAAGATGACCGTGTCATCCGGCTCCACCTGGGCCACCACAGCCTGAAAGATGCCCCACATTTCCGCCTTGTCGCGCCCATCGGGAATATCCACGGGCAGCAGCGACGCGACATGATCTTCAACTTGGGCGGTGAAGGCGTCAAGGTGTTTGGCGCGCGCCTTGCCGGTCACAAACACGCGCATGTCGCTGTCAGGATGAAAACGCGCCAGCGCTACGCCACAAGAGGGGGCGGTATGGCCGCGTCCGTCGGGCAGGACATACGTCGTTTCATACGCCTCGCCCGCGCCCAAAAAGGTGAGCAGTTTCATGGTGTTCGCTCCTTCATCTCGACCAAGCACCAGCCTAGAGGCGGTGCGGCTTGCTCGCTTATACGCCCATCGGGGCTGCGCCGGAAGCCGACCGCCACACGCCGGCTCTTGGGAAAGGGGTCGCCCGCTTCGCGCCGCCCGCGCGCCAGCCGGTAGTCGCGCAGGATACGCTCCATAAAGTCGCCATTGGCCTGAAGGTGGGAGCCAAAGGTCTTGCTCTCCCAGCCGGTCCCCCAGCCCAGTTGCAGCAGAAAGCGGTTCGGCCCCAGCCGCGCCCCGGCCAACTGCTGGTAGAACTGAACGATAGCTGTCGTCTTCTTCTGCTGAAACCAGGCCAGCTCACGCTGTAACCGGGCGCGCGTGTGCTCCTGCGCCAGCCGCGGCAGGCGCGCCAGCCACCTCTCCCCCGCGACGGGCAGTTCGGCGCGTCGCGCCCACTGCGTAAAGAGCGCGCGGTCGATCTTCAGGCTGAGATGGAAGGTCGTGTCGGGCCGAACGGCCTCGACCTCGATGGGCGCGCCGGAGAGATCGCCGCGCCCCTGGACGCGCACATTGGCGATCATCATCGCCGCGGCGTCAAGCGGTCGGCTGTCGCCCACCTGCAAGGCGCGCAGCAGGTCATGATTGGGGTCGCGGCCAAAGAGCGCCTTCTCATAGTTCGACGCCGCCCATTCGCGCCGCCGCTGCAGCAGGGCTGGGTCCGGCGACAGGTTGCGTTCACGCCAGATCGACCAGGCCAGCACCGTGCGCAGCGCGCCCTTGAGGCTGCTGCCCGGCAGATAGGGCCGGTCATAGGCGTCCTTGATCTGCGCCCGCAGCTGCGCGCCCTCGGCGTTCGAGCGCGGCGTGCCCTGGATCACATAGCGAAAGAAGGGGCTGCCGTCGCGGAAGTCGGACGGCCGCAGCAACTGCGCCGGCGGCGTCCGCGCCAGCCGCTCGGCCAACGCCAAGGCATTGTCCGCCTGTGTGTCCACCTCCTGAGCGTCGAGTAGAGCCATCTCGTCGATGCGCCAGGTGCGCCCCCCGTGGATAGCGTAGTCGTACTCGTGCAGCAGCTCGACGCCTGAGCCGATGTGCAGCGGCGTTAGCGTCGAGACGGTCACGTCATAGAGCGTATACTCAGCCATTGGATCCCTCCTGCCGGCCCACGCCCAAGGCCAGCCCATAGCGATAGACCGGATGCGGGAAAGGACTCTCAGCCTGGGGATAGCGTGGGCGCACGTCGACGACATCGCCCGCCACCGGCCCAGGCAGCGGCACCAGGCTGCCTTCGCCGATCAGGGTCAAACGCCGCCGGCGCACTGCCACATGGTCGTAGGAGCGCAGCCAGCCGCCCACCTTGACCAAATGGTAGGCCGACTGCGGGTCGCGCACGCCCGCCAGTTCACGGGCGCTGGCCGGGTGATAGCGGCTGAGAAGCAGCGCAACCCCATCAGCAGCCGGGTCGGGCAGCGTCACGTCAGTGGTCTCGCCCAGCCGGAACGCGCCGTAGCCCGCCGTGCGCTCACCCCCCAGCCCATCGTCGGCCAGCACAGCGAGAGCCTGGCCTACGGCCTCGGCATAGGTGAGCGGGTTACCCTCGATGCGCCGCGCTCGGTCGCGCCAATGCACGCCGAACCACAGCCCGCAGCCGGCGGCAAAGGTTGTGCGCCCGGCGTGGTAGATCGTCGAGCTGTGGCTCAGCCGGTCGACGGTCACGCGCGGCACGCGCGCGGTCGTCGCCACCGGCAGCGTGCGCAGGGCGTGGCGCCGGCCTTCTTTGCGCTGCATCTCAATGGGCAGGCTGCCAATTTCATCCACCTTCAGCCAGAACTGTCCACCCTGGAGACCAGCGCCCATCTGCGGCTCGGCGTATTCGTCTTCGGGAAAGAGCCAGCCGTCGAGCGGTGTCCCGGTTAGGGCCAGGCGCAGCAGCCCCTCCGACAGATAGCGCACACGGCGCAGCGCCTTGGCGCGGGCGCGCAGGGTCGTGAGAGAGAGCAGGCGCGTCAGATCGGCGGGCATCGGGTAGAAGCGCACGCCCCCGGCATAGGGAAAAGCCGAGGTGAGCAGAAACGGCGGGTCGCGTGGATCGGCCACAAAAGGCGCGGCCAGCGTCTGCGGGTCGCCGCCGCTGCGCCGGTGGGCGTCGACCAGGGCCGCAAACAGCGTGTCGGCGGGCAGCGTGACGCCGCTCTCCTCCAACTTGCCGCCCTGGCCGCCGATGTGCAGCCCGCCGGCAAAGGATAGGGGGTAGACCGTCAAGGTTGGCATGGTGACATCCTGCTACAGCGCCAGTTTGGCACGCACGGCGTCTTGAATCTGCGTCAAGCCGGCGCTGAGTTCGGCGAGCGTGGTGTACTCACCCAATACAGCCGGCGTGGCCAGATAGTCGGCCTGTGGGCGCAGAGAGACTGCAAACCCCGTAAAGCGCACGCGCCCCGAACCGCGCGACCCCAGCCCGCCCAAGTAGTCGTCCTCCACCAGTTGCAGCGCCGTGACCAGTGTTGCCAGCCGATCTACGTCGGCCTGGGGGTCGCAGCCATCGCCGCTGTAGATGGTATAGACCAGCTCGGCGGGGCCGAAGTGCGTGCCCGCCGGCACGCGCTCCATCTGGCGCGGGTTGGCGGCCGAGGTGACGCGGTCAATCGACACTTCGGTCTTGACCTCGGTGTAGGGCAGGTCGGTGCGCGCCTGCTGCGTGATGCGCTGCGCTTCGACATCGCCCATATGCACATCGCGCACCACCAGCCGCGTCGGCAGGCTGAAGCTGCGCTCCCCCGGCACGCCGAAAACCTGGCAGACCCAGCAGTCCTGGTAGTCGCCGATTTCTTGGCAAGAGTGGATGTAGCCCTGGCCGATGCGCTGGTTCTGGATCTTGCCCTCGTACTTTTCGAGCAGGCTGCGCATCTTGCCCTTGAGCGATGAGCCGGGAATGTAGGGGCGGTTGGTCAGCGGGTCGCGGATCACGGTCTTGTCCACGCCGCCGATCTCGATGCCGGTATCCGACCCGCCGATGTGCAGCCCGGTGGCTGTCTCGACCGT
>JADLFO010000013.1 GCA_020845455.1 Caldilineaceae bacterium | reverse complement strand
GGAAGATCGCCTGGCCGATGTTCGCCTCGCGACCGCTGTCACCTTCCGCTTGTTCGCGCGCCGCAGCACTGCGATCATTCACATACTTCACATGGAAGTAGGTGTCAGTTTCCACGCGCGTCGGGATTCCCACGGCCCAGCCGAACTCCACCACACTTTTGCGCGGCAACGAGCGTTTCCCCTCGGTGACGAGAATTCCCTCAAGATCTGTCACCGCACAGCGCTGCAAAATCACGTCGAGGCCGCCAGCATCCCCTTCGGCTTTATCCAGAGCGATGGACAGCTCATTCTTGGCGATAATATCGAAATTGACGCGGTTGGCGTTGAAGGCGCGCGCCCCTTCCGAAAGTGGTAGCCCTGCCGCCACGGCCAGCCGATGCAGGTGTTCGGCCTGAATATGCTTGAACATATCGCCGGAAATTGCGTTGACGTTATGTAACTCTCCATCCGCACCGATGATATTGACCATACGCGTTTGGATTTGGTTGCCCTCTCCTCCCTCATTGTTGAGAGAGTGCAGATTGAGCGTAGCCTGGGCAGAGATGGATACCGAATACAGCGACTTCTGAACTTGGGGGGTCATCGTAGTTCTCCTCTTGGTTTATACAATTGATAGAAGCGGTATCAAGAAATAGCAAAGCTTGAGGACATCCCTCACCGGGATAGCTACTCTTCCATGTCGTCGTTCTCTCCATCCTCCTCATCCATGACAAACTCCATATCCTCGCTTACGTTAGGCGCTTCACTCTTGGATGTGGTTTTCTCGCGGGCATAGCCATACGCGACCAGGAGATTGCAGACGACCTTGGAACCGAACTCGTCCACTAACGCCGTGATCGCATCCAGGTCCTCAGTTGTCACATCGCGCCGGAAAGGATTGCGCTCCTTTTCGCGCAACTGGGCATTTTCGGCGTTATACAGAAAGA
Source organism: Caldilineaceae bacterium (assembly GCA_020845455.1). Classification (GTDB taxonomy): domain Bacteria; phylum Chloroflexota; class Anaerolineae; order Caldilineales; family Caldilineaceae; genus QEUY01. Next base: position 12,873 of record JADLFO010000013.1, on the reverse strand, counting down.
CAAATTCCCCTAGCTCGGCGAGAAAATCAGCGGGATAGGTCGACTTGCGCGCCAGTTGCTGACCCAAGCCATAGCGCACATCGACCGTTGGACCCGTGCCGGCGCTCTTGCGTTTGCGGCTCTGAGGAATAACAGTGCTGTGGCGGATGGCCGAGGCCATGTTACGAAAGCCTGGGGTCGAGGTAATGCGTTGAAACGTCTTGTTTTCATCGTCGCTGTTCATCAGAAGCACCTCCAGATTAGGTAGGGTAAACGGACGTACAAATTCCCCTCGTTCAGCTTGCTGCACAAGAAATCCGCTGTAGGCCGTAGTAAAGACAAAAAACGGTTTTATGTCATGACCCGAAAGAAAATTCCGATAATGCACAAGCAGGTCGAACTGATCGCCCCGATCTTCCCGCAGCGAACGCACAATGCTGATATGTTCGCCCAAGACCTCCAACATGCGCGCCAAGTCTGTACGGCTGGTGAGATTCACCCAGTTGGGCAGGTTGATCGACGCGATATTCATCGTGACGATGGCATTGCCCATATCCTTATAAAACGCTGTCTCCAGCCCGCTTACCAAATCGGTCGCCGGATGCCCAAAAAGCTGGGCATTGAAATCCTCCTCGCGCGCGCCCTCATAGTGTTTGAGCAACGCCTGGGTGTAGCGAAGCGACGCCAGTATATCCAACTTGACCGCACTGTCGCTGCCGGTCATCGCGCGCCGGAAGTCGTTCATGATCGCGACGTGATGGGACCAGCCAAGGTTTTTCGGGGACAGCACATAGCTCTTACGATCTTTGCCATTCTTTATTACGCGAGTGGTGCCTCCCTGATACAATCCGACCACCTTGAGCCACTCCAAGAGCCAGAAATTCCTCACGTTGGCGGGGGCACGCCATACCCCTTTGGTACTGGCCGCACCCTTACCCTGCGTGGGATTCAGGAGTTGCGTTGCAGTAGCCTGGCCCTCGTGCTTCCAACCTTCTTGTTTACAAAGCCGCCCCCAATTCTGAACGGCCTGGTCAATCGGGTTTGGGAACGCCGCCGAAAGCGCCAAGAGAACCTGCAGGAGCTGCGGAAAGGCAGTCTGCGCCTGCCACCATTGCGCCACCAACGCGTTGTAGGCCTGTAATCCAGCTGGGTTGATCGCCCGGAATATATCCCAATCAGGATGCGGCGGCGTGGGGCCGGATAGTTCCCCACGCATGGCTTGGCCGCGTTCCTTAGGTGAAAGCGCCTTGATCCAGGCAAAATATTGGCCGTTCGACTCACGCTCCGCTTCATAATCAACGACGACCCTACTTTCGACTGGTAATTCTGCGAGCGATACAGACGCTCCACTGATCGCCTTGCCGCCGATCTTTTTAACATAGGTGGCAAGAAATGGTGCACCAATAAAGAATGCACAGTTTTCCACCCACTCCGGCTGGATGGCAGGATCGCAGACGACTTGGTAATATGCCCCGCCATCCTGCAGCCTTACCCTTGCACGCCCATCTGCAATGGTATGCAACACAAAGGCTAGACCAAAAGCTGCCAAATTGTCCGCCAAGGTGTTTCTCGACTTTTCAAGGTAGTACTCTGATTGATACACGGAACCCTCCCATCTTCCTGCTGGATAGGACAAGAAATCGGTGTGATAGCTCTCAGCTACTGTTCAACATGCCGCGCCGCGTGCCTTCTTGATCGGCACGGCGTAGCGCCCGCGCCAGCAGAAGATAGGCCAGCCAACTGTAGGTATCATTCGGCGTGGAAAGAATGGCGCTAAAGCCGGCAGGCTTCGTCGTAACAGATGGACGCAGCAGCCGAAGATCAACGAGTCGGCTCTTTGTCGCATCCAGAAGATCGAGAGTGCATTTGATCTCCTGGGGTGCTACCGTTTCCAGAGAGTATGCTTCACATTCACGGGCATAGGGTGTGTGATGGCGCGCGATGGCGGTCAGCGCGGCGCGACTCAACGCCTCGTTGTTCAGGGCTTTGACCAAAATACAGCTCACGGCCAAGGCGCTTTCTCCGGCATGAGGTGCTCGCCGCCCCGCCCGATTTGCAGCCTTCTCGCCCTCGATATGCAGCGGGTTATGTCGGTCAAACTCGGTGTGGGCCATCATATAGTTGGCCGCTACGGGGCTGCCGATAGCCTGTTGATAGCGGCGCGCCCAGCCCTGCCATCCCTGGCTCAGTTTGCCGGTATCGTGCAAAAGACAGACTAGGCGCGCCGCTTGGAGCACGGAGCCTTCTTGCCAGCGAGCCGCTCGCTCCAGCGCGCAAGCAGCGCTCTCCATCTCGGGACGTGCTAGATCCTCAAATGCCTGTAATACAAGTCGAATATGAGTGGCATAGGCTTCCAACCGATAGACACGCGTCTCCCAAGCGCGCGTAGTTGTATACCCCGGTAACGACGAGACAAAATCCGTTTCTCCTTGATCCGGCACAAAGCCTGCATCGGGAAGATAACCCGCCAGCATCGGATTGACCACTAGTACCTGCGTTTTGTCGATCAAGGCCGCATGGTTAATGTACCCCCATGCATACCGAGTATGGTTTTGCTCTTCGCGTGCCTGTTCGCCTGAGATATCTTCTAGCAATCCCTTCACTCGCCATTCACACTCGCTCTCACGTTCGAGCCACTCCTTGACCATGCCATGCAGCGTTGGGCGCGCGATGCTAAACCCGATTGCCGCATAGGGATTTTCCAGGAGACGATTAGGATCGGGATGGACAAGCACTAATAGGCTGTCTGCATCGCGCACCAGCAGCCGCCGGTCCTGCCCCTGAATGTTGCCGTCCAGCACGCGGTGAATCGCCTCGCGATGGAGAGATGCTCCTGCGGCTATCCCCACAACAATTTGTCGATCCCGTGGCGTGGCGACAGCATCGACAAATTCCTGTTCCTTGCCAAAATCAAAAACTTGATCGGCGTTTTCGTTAAGATAGGCCAACGCAGCCCGCATTTCCGTGACCCATGAGGATTCGCGCTCTTGTTCGTTCTTTCGAGCACGCCCATAGGGTGCAAATGTCTCCACCGGATACACAATGACTTGCCCTTGTTGGCCTGGATAGCGAGCACAGCGCCCCGCCCGTTGGATGAGCGCACTCGCTGGAGCCAACTCCGTGTGTAAGATTTCGCAACTGATGTCAACACCAACTTCGATGGTTTGAGTGGCAACGGCAATCATGCTGCCGGCTGTGTCACTGTTCTTGCCAAAGTACTGCCGCAACTTCGCTTCGATCGCGCGCCGATCTTCCGGCAAAAAGCGACTATGGAGCAACAACAAGTCAATCTCTCTGCCTTCGCTACAGATCGTATCTCGTAACGCTCGATACAGAGCTTGTGCATGGCGGACCGTATTACAAAGAACTAAAGTCCGCGTCCGGTGCATGTCCAGGATCGGGCGGGGTAATAATGGCTGGCTCGTTATCCCCCACCGACGTTGTCGCCCCATAAATGTGCCGTTGCGCGTTTCGATGCGGCGCGCCTCTTCTGGTGAAACCAAAACAGGTTCGGCTCCTACCTCATCGGCCAGGGCCTGCAACATAGCCGAACTGAAGGTTGCCGTCATCATCATCACCGGGGCGAGTTGCCGTAACTGCTTAATGGCGTAAAGAGCAGAAGGAAGACTCGATTCCGGATCGAGCAGATGGAATTCATCAAAGACTACATATGCCCCCACCATTGCCCCTGCATTGAGATTGGCAAGTCGCCTAGGTAGGCTATAGGGCATGGTCAGATAGCTGCTCAGAAACTGGTCAATGGTGCAAAAGATGATATCCGCCTCAAATCGTGGATCGTCGGGCTGATCGCCCGTTTGAATCGAGACAGTCAAATCACGGCGATAACGGCGAGAAAGTGATGCCGCTATCGAGCGATACTCCTGCACAAATTGATGCGCCAGCACACGCATCGGCACCACATAAATACATTTTTTGGGAAAGTCCGTAACAACTTCTTCACGCCAAGCATGAATAAACGGCAATAGCGCCGCCGCGGTTTTGCCCGCGCCGGTGGGCGCTTGCAACACAACACTCTTCCCACTAAGTAAGCGCTGGCTAACGCCAAGTTGGTAATCATAGGGAGTCCATGCACACATCTGTACGCCTCGCTATTCACCGCCAAAAAGCTCAGAAAAGGTATCGGCAAGGGACGGTATTGCCCCGCGCCCCGAGGCAACGGTCCACCCATACATCAGCGCCAGCGCGCGGGCCTCGCCCATCAGTGTCTCGCGCAGTTCAACCGGCGCCAGCACTTCGACAGCGGCGCCCCAGCCGCGAACCCAGGGCAGCATCTCTTGCCACTCGGCGATGGGGGCTTCCCAAAGGCAGCCGCCATCCGGCAAGTCTGTGACCTGCTCCAGTGGATGCCAGATGCTTTCCTTCAGTCGCCGTGTTGCCTGGCCGGAAGCAAACTTCAGGCGCACGATCTCCGGCACGCCTTCGCCGCCCCAAATCCCCCACGCATGGCGCAACAACTGCGCCTCGTCAAACTCCTCCGGCAGCGCAAATGGCCCCAGCAGCGCGGCTTGCGTAATCCGGTCTAGCTTGAGCGTGATGATCTGCCGGGCCAAATCGCTCTGCCCGATCAGATAGATCCCGTCATTCCAAGGCGAAGGCTCCAGCAAATAGGGCGAGAAGCGATGAACCTTCTCCTCGTCACGTCCAAATGCCCGATAATGGAGCCGCAATTGGCGATTTTCAATCCACGCCTCCGCCACCCGCTCGAACACCGTCGTGCGCGCGGGGTCTTGACGCTGCGCCAGGATCTGGTCGGCGGCGCGCACCAAGCGCGCCGTCAATGGTTGGCGCAAGGTCACGGCCAATTTCTCCAGCGCGCTGGCGACCGGCGTATGCGCTACACGCGTTTGCTGCGAAGTGCGCCGTGCGGCCAAATAGAGACTCAGCGCCTCAGCCAAATTTACACGGATACTCGATAGATAACGGCTGCGATCAAAGCGCCAGCGCCCCTCTTCATCCTGAACAAAGGCATGTTCGCTTTCAAGCGTCATCCGATCACGATAGACTGTGGTGCGGTCCACACCTAGACGCTCCGCCATTTCGATGTCGCTATACGCCCGTGCAAAGTAAAGCACCTTCATCTCGTCGAGGCGTTCGCTACGCGTCAACGCTCTGCTCATTTTCCCAATTACTCCTTGCCTTTTTGGATTGATGTGACCGATAGCGGGGGTCTACCGGCCACAGACACTGCACCTTCGCCAGTGTCCTCCCTACCTTAGCATCTCTCACTGCCAAGTTCCGCAACAGACTGGGCGCCGCCATGCCGCGTATATCCACCCGCGCGGCGCAGCGCAGAAACAACAAAACCGCACACCCTGCCCGGCACGATCATCGAGGCGCGTAGCTATACGGGGGTGATAGATGGATACACGGCAATGCTGCCGATGAATCTAGGTGTTGACTAGCTCAACGCAAGTTGCCGCCTCGTGGGAGGCATAATCGCAACTTGGGTTCGCTTAAGTGGTTGGCAATCTAACCTCTGAAGGCTGCGCCAGCCGGTCATAGAGCGCGGCCAGCGTGCCGTCGTCGCCGAAGTTGCCGGGCTTGAGCACCACGGCGCACTGCTCGCCGCGGCTGTCCTCGCCCACGGTAAGCGGGATGCCCGGCAGCAATTCCTCGACCACCTCCAGCCGGCGGATCCCCAGCACACGCAGCACATAGGCGGCCGCATCGCCGCCGACCACGATCAGCGACGCCGGGTGCATCCGCTGCACCATGACTTGGGTCAGGTCGGCCAGCCGCGCCGCCTCGGCGCGCGCCGACGGCCCGTCGAGAGGCAGCCCCGAAGCAGGCGGATCCAGATGCAGCAGCCAGTTCCCCGCGGGCTGCGTGCCGGGGCTGATTACATCCACCGTGGACCAGGTGCGGTCCAGGGCGCGCACGCGCACATTGTCACGCTGTGCCACCTGGGCGATCTGGCGATGCGCCATCGGGCTGCCGCTGCCCACTACGCCCAAAACCGACCCGCCAACGGACAGAGGCGCGCTGACCGCGGCGGGCGTAGGCCCCGCCAGTTGGCTCGACAGCACCCCGACCAGACCCGCACTGCCGCACAACAGCGGCGCTGCCAGCGCACCCGGCGCTGCCGCGGCGATCGCTTCTAGATGGCGCTCCTCTAGCGCATCCACCACGACCAGCCGTGCGCCTTGATCCTGGGCCGCGGCCAAGGCAGTTTTCAGGCTGTCCTCCCCGGCCTCAACTGTCGCCAGATCGACCGCGGCGACGGCGTGGCGGCTCTGGCCGCGCAGCAGCGTGGGCAGATGCACACTCCGCGGCGGCGTATCGGCATGGACCAGATAGCCATCCTCCAGCCCGCGCCGCTGCGCCGGGAAGGCGGGGCAGATCACCGCTATCGCGCCTTCGCCCAGCCAGGCCAGCATCGCATCCACCTCCGCGCCGATGTTGCCGCGCAGCGTCGAATCGATCTTTTTGTACCACTGCACACTCGGCAAGGGCGAAACCTGCTGCAGCGTGTGGGCGACGCGTGCCGCTGCTTCCTCCGGCGACAAGTGGCGCGAATCGGTGCTCAGGGCGACCGCAGCCGGGGGCTGGATGCGCTCCGGCCAGTCTGCATCGTCCAGCAGCACCCAGGCGGCCAGCCCGGCCTGGCGGGCGCGCGCCGCGCTGTCGGCCGCGCCGGTCAGGTCGTCGGCGATGATCACAAGATAAGACACGGCAGATTGCATTGGAGATTGGGCGCTTGATCGGCTCATGCGGCGGCTCCTATCTGGGCGCGTGCCCGTGCCATCCGGACGGCGACCTCGATGGCCGCCACCATGCTGTTTTCATTGGCCTTGCCCGTACCGGCAATATCAAACGCCGTGCCGTGATCCACCGAGGTGCGAATGATGGGCAGACCAATGCTGACGTTGACGCCGCTGTCAAAGGCCAGCAGCTTCATGGGGATATGCCCTTGATCGTGGTACATGGCGACCACAATATCAAACTCGCCCTTGACGGCGCGCAGAAAGACCGTATCGGGCGGCATTGGGTCGCTCACATCCAGCCCATCGCCCCGCGCAGCGTCCACGGCGGGCATGACGGCGCGCATCTCCTCGTCGCCAAACAACCCCGCCTCGCCCGCGTGCGGGTTCAGCCCGGCCACGGCGATGCGCGGCCCGCGGATGCCCAAGGCTTGACAAGCGTGCTGCGCCAGGTCGATCACCTCGCGCACGCGCTCCGGCGTGACGAGACGGATCGCCTCGGCCAGCGACACATGCGTGCTGACGTGTACCACACGCAAGCTGGGGCCGACCAGCAGCATGCTTACGCGCTGGGCCTGGGTACGTTCGGCCAGCAGTTCGGTATGCCCCGGATACTTAAACCCGGCCAGGTGCATGGCCTCCTTGTTGAGCGGCGCGGTCACCACCGCCTCCACCTCGCCGGCCAGGGCGAGATCACAGGCGCGCTGCACCGACTCGACCGCGGCGCGGCCCGCGTCCGCTGCGATCCGGCCGGGGACAATGGCGGCAGGGTCGGCATTGTGCAGGTCAAGCACGCTGATCGTCCCCGGCGCATAGGTCCCTTGATCGGGGTGCGACACCACCTCAAAAGCCAAGTGCGGCTGGTCGACCCAGGTCGCGGCCCGCGCCAGGATGCGCCGGTCGCCGACCACCAGGGCGCGGCAAAGCTGCTGGACATCGCGCCGAGTCAGCGCCTTGATGATCACCTCCGGGCCGATGCCTGCGGGGTCGCCCAGGGTGACGGCGAGAATGGGACGGCTGTCATGCATAGCGGACCTCCTTGGCTGTGCATAGGCTGGGCTGCGTACGGGGATGCTTGTCTTCATGGTAACATAGCCCCGCCTTTGCGGAACAGTCGCGCTTGGGGCAGAATAGAGCCAACCGCACACGAACCCATCCGTTTGACCTGTGAGGAGCGCATGACCAGCCACATTTCCGGCAATGGCGCGGGCACGACGCCCATCGACGCCGCCGACCCCAGTGTCTACAACGTCCAGACCCATGCCGACGGCCCCGAAGGCACGCTGCCGCTGGACTCCGACTTTTTGCGCAACGCGCCAAGCGGCGACATCTTTGCCCTGAGCCAGAACGCAGGTATGGGCTGGGAGCCGCAGACGCTGCGCCATCCCGAGTTTCTGATCCTCAGCACCCAGGGCGGCATCCGCGCCCCGGACGGATCGCCCATCGCCCTGGGCTATCATACCGGCCATTGGGAGGTCGGGCTGCTGATGCAGGCCGCGGCCGACGAGATCAAACGGCTGGGGATGATCCCCTACGCCGCCTTTGTCACCGACCCCTGCGACGGTCGCAGCCAGGGCACGGTTGCCATGATGGACAGCCTGCCCTATCGCAACGATGCGGCGATTGTGCTGCGCCGCCTGATCCGCTCGCTGCCCACGCGCAAGGGCGTCATGGGCGTGGCGACCTGTGACAAGGGGCTGCCCGCCATGATGCTGGCGCTGGCCGCCCAGCACAACCATCCCACGCTGCTCGTCCCCGGAGGCGTCACCCTGCCCCCCACCGAAGGCGAAGACGCCGGTAAGATTCAAACCGTGGGCGTACGCTATGCCCACGGAGAAATCAGCCTGGAAGAAGCGGCCGAGTTAGGCTGTAAGTCCTGCGCATCGCCGGGCGGCGGCTGCCAGTTCCTGGGCACGGCGGCCACCAGCCAGGTCGTCGCTGAGGCGTTGGGCATGACGCTGATGCATGCCGCGCTCGCCCCCTCCGGCCAGCCGATCTGGCTGGACATCGCCACGCGCTCGGCGCAGGCGTTGATCGAGCTGTTCCGCGCCGGGGTCACGACCCAACAGATTTTGACCGAAGACGCGCTGCACAACGCCATGGTCGTGCATGCGGCCTTTGGCGGCAGCACCAATCTGCTGCTGCACATCCCGGCCATCGCCTTTGCCGCCGGTCTGCCGCGGCCCACGCTGGACGACTGGGCACACATCAACCGCAGCGTGCCGCGGCTGGTGGACGTGCTGCCCAACGGGCCAGTCGGCCATCCCACCGTGCAGGCCTATCTGGCGGGCGGCGTGCCCGAAGTGATGCTGCACCTGCGCGAACTGGGTCTGCTGCGGCTGCATGTACGCACGGCGCACAACCGCACGCTCGACGCCCTGCTCGACGAATGGGCGGGCAGCGAACGGCGCAAGCATCTGCGCGACCGTCTCTTTGAGGCCGACGGCATCGACCCCGACAACGTGATCATGGACCCCAAGACGGCGCGCGCCCGCGGCCTCACCAGCACGGTGACCTTCCCGCACGGCAACCTCGCGCCCGAAGGGGCGGTCGTCAAATCGACGGCGATTGACCCGGCGATGCTCGATGCCGACGGCGTCTACCGCAAGCTCGGCCCGGCGCGCGTCTTTACCAGCGAGCGCGCCGCCATCGCCGCCATCAAAGGCCAGGGCGACAAGGCCATCCACCCCGGCGACGTGATCGTCGTGGCGGGCTGCGGCCCCATGGGTACCGGCATGGAGGAGACCTATCAACTCACCTCGGCGCTGCGCTATCTGCACTGGGGCAAGGAAGTGGCGCTGATCACCGACGCACGCTTCAGCGGCGTCAGCACCGGCGCGTGCATCGGCCATATCGGGCCGGAGGCGCTGGCCGGCGGGCCGATTGGCCGCGTCCATGACGGCGACCTGATCCGGATCGAGATCGACACCGTCAACCTGACCGGCGCGCTCGACCTGGTGGGCGTGGATGGTCGCCAGGTCGGCGCGGAAGAGGGCGCGGCGATCTTGGCGGCGCGCCCGGCCAACCCGGAGATCGCCGCCGACCCGCGCCTGCCCGACGATACCCGCCTTTGGGCCGCGCTGCAAAGAGTCAGCGGCGGCACCTGGGGCGGCTGCGTCTATGATGTGGATCGTATTCTTGAGCTTTTGGCCGCGGGGCAAGCCGCCCTGGCCGCCGAGCCAACTCGCGCCTAACCGGCACGCCTAGAAAGCACCCTCATGCCTCTGCTGCAGCCTGATCATCTGATCGACCTGGTGAGCCGCATCTTTATCGCCGCCGGCGCGCCGCCCGACGCCGCCCAGACCGTCGCCGCCTCACTCGTCGCCAGCGACCTCGCCGGCCATGAGTCGCACGGCGTGGTGCGCGTGCGCCAGTACCTCGACGCCATCCGCCGCGGCGACCTCGACCCCGCCGCCCGCCCGCAGATCGTACACAGCGACAAAGGGGTTCTCACCGTCGACGCGCAGCGCGGCTTCGGCCAGGTGGCGGCACGTTATACGATAGAACAGGGCATCGCCCGCGCCCGCGAGCATGGGTTGGCCGCCGCCGGGCTGATCCACTGCGGCCATGTGGGCCGCCTGGGCGAATGGGTGCAGCTCGCCGCCGAACAGGAAGCCATTGCCCTAGCCTTCTGCAACGGCGGCGGCGTGCGCGGCATCGTCACGCCCTACGGCGGCGCGGCGCGGCTGCTGGGAACCAACCCCATCGCCGCCGCCATCCCTGTAGCCGGGCGTGCGCCGGTTGTGCTGGATTTCGCCACCAGCGCCGTGGCCGAAGGCAAAGTGCGCGTGGCGCGCAACCGCGGCAAATCGATCCCCGAAGGCTGGGTGCTCGACAGCCAGGGGCGGCCCAGCACTGACCCCAACGCGCTCTATGCCGAGGGCATGTTGTTGCCCGCGGCCACCCACAAGGGCTATGCCCTTTCGCTCTTGGTCGAATTCCTGGGCGGCATCCTGACGGGCAACGGCTGTCCGGCGCTGGGCAATGTACGGCCCGGCAACGGCGTGCTTTTCCTGGTGCTGGATGTGGCGGCGTTCCGGCCCCTGGCAGAATATATGGCCGACGGGGCGCGGCTGGCCGAGACGGTCAAGGCCGTGCCGCCGGCCCCCGGCTTCGACGAGGTGCTGCTGCCCGGCGAACCGGAACAACGCATGCAGAGCGAGCGGCACAGTGGCGGTATCCTGGTGGACGACGCCACCTGGGCCTTGCTCTCCGGAGACGCGACGCAGCTTCAGGTGGCCTGGTCACAGCCCACCGCCTAATAAGCGCAACTATGACGCTTATGTGACCGGCACTTGTTTTCTCCCTGACCTTCTGCGTTCCACAAGGGGTCAGGGGGCCCTAGTGCCGGTCACTTCCAAATTCTTCATGCTGTAAGCTGGAGCGCGCCCACCATGAAGATCACCCAAACCGAATCGCTCACATTGAAAATCCAGGCTTGAAAACGTTCACATCGTGTGCTATAGTGGCAGATGAACAGATGTAAGTACTATTTTGACCCTCCATCGCACCCTCATCGCACCCTCATCGCACCCTCATCGCACCTTCTGCCAGACTGCTTGCCGTCACTACTTCATATCCACCAGCAATCCTTGCCCTCAGAGGTGAAACATGCCAAATAGGATCCCCTTGCCGGAGACATGTATCGCTCATCTCCGGCATTTGTGATTGGTGCGCCCGATTGACCCCATCGTGCCACATCACCCCCCGTCAATCTGCACCGGATCGAACGTGTGCTTCCTTTCTTCCCCACCCTTTCAAACAGGAGGCTTTTCATGTTCAGCAGGACGATCCCTCGAGTCTGGCGGGCAGTTTTTCTTTTCCTTGTTGCTGCAGGCATCCTTCTCCTGCCTGCATCCCACCCTCGTAGCCTCATTGCACAGACAGAATCAGCAGATGAGACCGTAGCCGAAGAGCCGAATCCAGCCGTCGTTTTCTATACCAAAGCGCTTAACGTGTCCGAAGAGGAAGCGTGGAGACGCTTAATGCTGCAAGGCCCGATGATCGAAGTGGGCAACAAGATTGCCGAAGCAGAGCCTACCTACGCCGGGTCTTGGCTGCAACATGAGCCGGAATTTCGTCTCGTCATCGCCCTCACCGCCCCAGAGGGTCAGGCAATCGTAGCGCCCTATCTGCAAGGAGTCGAGTGGGCAAATGCGGTGGAAGTCGTGCAGAGACCCAAAACCATTGCCGAACTAGAGGCGCTGCTGAACCAAGTAGGCGAGGTCACGAGTCGGGTAGAGGGCGTCTCGGACTTGCTCTATGGGATGGGTCTCAACATCCCGGAGGGAAAGGTTCAGTTCTATTCGCCTACCCCGGAAGTCCTCAGAGACGTGCTAGGGCGAGCGCCAGCATTCCGCGCCGCCCCCGTCGCTCTAGAGGAGATGGAATTTGTATTCCAAGCCCAGCGCTTGGAACCAGCCGTATTGAGGTACCCCTATCTGCTTGGCGGAACCTTCCTCGATGGCTGTACAGCCAGCTTTCCAGTCTTCCGCCATGCCGATCTCCGGCGTTACATGTCCACGGCAGGACACTGCCCAAACCACATAACTGTGCAGCACCCTTCGGCCCCTTCGACCATGAGCGGCATCTATTTGGGTCCGGTGGTGACGGAGAACAATCCTTTTGTTACTCCTCCTGTGGGGCCACGAGGACGTCAGGCCGACTTTCAGGCCCACGCTACAACGGTACGAGATTTTGACCTGACCAACATGATCCGCATCAACTCCACCGAGAACCGGCGTGTGGTCAGCTCTACGCGCAAAGCGACCACGTGGGGCGCTGCCGTCTGCAAGTATGGCAGGTCCTCCGGCAGCACGTGCGGGTTCGTGACCAACATCAACTATAGACCTGTCGACACATGGGGGGATGCCTTTACCTATGTCCTGGTAGGCACACCATTCCCCGGTGAGTTTGCCTGCCCTGGCGACAGCGGCGCTCCGGTGTTTCTGTTTGTCGATGGAGGCCCCAACGTCGCAGGCTTGGGGATTCTGGCTGCCTCAGAGGCTGGTCCGTGCGACGGGAGCAGCCAGTCGTTTGCCTACACCCTTGACATCCGGACATAAAGAGATGGAGGTAGAATAAGGGCGGATCAGGTTGTGGGTAGGCGCAGGAAGGAGGAACCGTGGCAGAGGCAATGGCGTGGGAGAGCTACCTGGGCAGTTATGAGGGC
>JADLFO010000012.1 GCA_020845455.1 Caldilineaceae bacterium | reverse complement strand
GCCGGCTTAGCTACACAAGCAGGGACAACAGGAGGGACAACAGCAGGGGCCGCCAAAGGGGAGGAATTGAACAGCGGATTGTTCAGATTGCTGAACAGACAGCGAAGTATGATACAAAGCAGGTAACGAACGCAACGCAGCCCCGCGCGAAGATGGGTACATCATGGTTCCTCTCAGATGGTACAGCCTATCGGGTCTGAACCAGTTACCGGTCTAGCCATGCGGTCCAGCACCCCAGGAGTATAGGAGACGGCCAGGGCTTTGTCAAGTTGCCCGCTCAAATTTCCGGTCTGGCTTTCAAGGAGAACTCCCCCATGCGGATGCGCTCTGCCTTTCTGTTCATGCTGCTCTGGCTGCTCGCCCTGGCGGAGCCGGCCCACGCCCAGACGCCGCCGCAGCCATCGGCCCCGCCGTCCACCACACCCGGCCGCGCCCCCCGCGTGGCCGGGGTCGACTGCGCCCTGTGGGAGATCCCCCAAGCCTATGACGAAACCTACGACGCCGAATGCGGCTATGTGCGCGTGCCCGAACGCCGCGACGGCGCAGCGCAGCAGACCATCCAGATCGCCTATCTGCGCTTGCGGAGCGCGGCCCCAGCGCCGGCCCCGCCGGTGATCTTCCTGGCAGGCGGGCCGGGCGATTCGGGCATCAACGGGCTGGGCAGCAGCGCGGGCCTGGTCGATGCGCTGCTCGCCGCGCGCGATGTGATCGCGCTCGACCAACGCGGCACGGGCCATTCGATCCCTTCGCTCAACTGCACAGACTGGATCGACGCCGCCGCCGAACTCCCTCTGGAGGAGACATCGGCTGCCGAGTTGACCGGCTGTCGTGACTATTGGCAGGGGCAAGGCTATGATGTGGCGGCCTACACCACCGCCGAAAATGCCGCCGATGCGATCGACGTCGCCGACGCCCTGGGCTATCCGCAGGTGCTGTTGTTGGGTGAATCCTATGGAACTAAGCTGGCCCAGGTGATCATGCGCCGCTATCCCGACCGCGTGGTCGCCGCCGTGCTGGACGGCGCAGTGCCGGTAGCGCTAAACCAAGAGGTAGAGCAGCTCCCCAAGATGGCCTATGCCTTTGAGCGCGCCTTTGCGCTGTGCGCCGCTGACCAAGCCTGCGCGGCCTATTATCCCAACCTGGGAGAACGCTTTTATGCGCTCATCGCCCGGCTGGATGCCGAGCCGCTGGTCTTGACTGTGGGCGAGGGTGGCGAAAGCCGGGAGGAGACGGTGCGCGGCATCGATCTGGTCACAGCGCTGTTCATCCACTTGATCCAGGGTTCGTATGCAGTGGCCGAATTCCCCTATCGCGTCGTGCAGTTGGAAAAGGGCGACACCGCCTATCTGGCTCAACTCTATGCGGAGTGGGACTGGGTAGACCCGCTGTGGGGCACGGGCATGAACATCACGGTACACTGCAGCGAGGAGATCATGCTGGCGAGCGAGGCGGAATTCAACGCCGCGCTGGCGGCCTATCCCAACTTGGAGGCGGCGCAGCGGAGCGCGTCCCCCACCGAATATACCGACCTGCTGGCGGAATGTACGCTCTGGGGCGCGCAGCCCGCGCCGCCCGACTACGCCCAGCCCATCACCAGCGCCGTCCCCAGCTTGATCTTGCAGGGTGGGCTGGATTTCCAGACGCCGATCGGCTGGGCCACCCAGGTACAGGCCACGCTCCCCAACAGCAAGCTGGTCTATCTGCCCACGTCGGGCCATATCACCACCTATGCGACCGTGTGCGGCGCGCAGATCGCCACCCAGTTTATCGTCAACCCCGCCGCTCCCCTGGACACCTCATGCGTCGACACCTTGGCCGCGCCCCGCTTCTATGTGCCGCAGTTGATGGTGGATGCCCCGACAAAGCCGGTGCTGATCCCGGCGCAGGAAGGGGGCGAGATCATAGGAACGGTGCTGCCTGTCAACTGGCGGCAGCGACCGGCGGACCCGGTCTTCTTTGGGCCGCTTCAGGCCGGCCAGATCATCGCCTTCTTTGCGGGCGAAGATATAGGCGGCCCGTTGAGCGCGCTGCTCCATCTGCTCGCCGAGAGCGAAGCAGGCGAGGTCGAACAGTGGACTACGGGCGATCTGACCTGGGAGGTGTTGACCGTGCCCGACACCGGCACGCGGCTGCAGGTCTTTGCCGCGCGCCGCCACAACCAGAGCATCTACACAGTGGCGCTGGACGGCATCTTCGTCGACCCGCAGGGCGTGGTGGAGACGGTCTTCAAACCGGCGCTGGCGGCCCATCGCGTGGGCGACAAAGCCCTGGCCTATTTCCAAGCCGTGCGCTTTGAGCCGCCCGACGAAGAGGTCGTCTTACACACGCGGCTGCTGCCCGGCTGGCAGCCCTTGTCGGATGCGCCGCTGACCTATATCGACCCGACGGGCTTTGTGGACGTGACCGTGTCAGTGATGGCGCGCGGGGTGATCGCGGCCAAGGTGGCGGGCGAGATCACCGGGGAAGAGGAGCCGCTCGTCGAACGCGTTATCGTGGGTGAGCGCACCTGGGCGATCTTTGTCAGCTATGACGCGCGTGGGGCCTATATCCACGCCCTGACCCAAGACCGCCGCGGCAGCTATCTGCTGACGTTGGGGCTATATGGCGCATACTACGACCCATGGATCGAGGGGGTAGACAGGCTCTACCCCATGATGGTGGGCTTCGACGTGGCGCGGCGCTAGGGTTCGAGGCGCCACAACTCCTTACCTATCAACGCTTCCTGGAAGCCGGTAGCGGCGCACCTGTACGCCGTGGAAATCGGCCTGCTCGACCAAGTCGCCGTGCTGTTCCAGCCAGCGATCCATCAGATGGCGCTGGTCCCACATCTCGATCTCGCTGCGCAGCAGCCAGATATCGGCATGGCCTGCGGTACGCGCCCGCATCTGCCGGTCGACCTCCTGGGCAGAGACGTCGTCGGGCCAGCCGTGGTTAGTCCACAGCCCTTCTATCCACACGCCAAGCCGCGCATCGCTGCCCTCGAACGGCCGCGGCCCGAAATCGCTGGTGTAGTAGCGGTAGGCGTATTGTAGATGCGGGATCTGCAAGATGAGCAGCGTATCAGGGCTGCGCCGCGCCGCTACATAGCGCACGCCGTCGCGCAGGTCATATTTGGTTGTGGCGGTCTTTTGCTGCCACCCGGCATAGAGCCAGAAGCCCACCACATAGATCACCAGCGCTGCGGCCAGCAGCCGGCCCAATACCGCGCCATGGCGGCGCACCACCTCCACACCTAACGCCAACAGCAGCATGAGCGCGGGCGCGATCCAGATCACATAGCGGTCGGTGAAGATCGGCTGGCGCAAACTCAGGGCATAGATACCCAACACCGGCGTCACGATCCACGCCACCAGCAGGGCGTAGCGCCGCCAGGGAGCCAACGACAGCCTGCTGCACGCGGCCCTGGGCGCGATCTCGCCCACGCCGAGCAGCAGCCCGGCCGCACCCAAAAATAGAAGCGGCGCCAGCCAGCCGAGATCGCCGGGCGGCATAAAACCCTGGCTGTGGTTATAGAGCAGCGTGCGCGCCATGTCGTCCAGCGGCGTGAAGGAAAAACCGGTGCGTTTGGCGCTGTCAGTCAGCAGTTCCCACTGCCACCAGACCATCGGCACATAGGGCAGGGTCAACCCGGCCAGCGCCAGCCCATAGCCGCGCCAGTGGCGGCGGGCGGCAGGCCAGGCCAGCACAAACCAGAGCAGATGCAAGGGAAAGAGCAAGATCAGCAACAGATGGGTATACAGCCCCGCCGTGACCGTCGCCCAGTAGGCCAGCCAAGGCCGCCAGCCACCGCGCGTGATCCCCTCCAGCCAGCACCAGGCCGCCAACAAGACCAGTGTGGTGATGAGGGCGTACATCTTGCCCTCTTGGCTGTACCAGAGTTGATAGGGGTTGAAGGCGAAAAAGAGCGCGCCCAGGAGCGCGACCCGGTCTTGTGCGCCGCGCTCCTGGGCGCGGACCTGCGCCGCCCGCCGCACGCGCTCGGCAGGCCATAGCAGCGTGTCTGGCAGGTGCAGCGGCAATAGCTTGCGCCCCACCTGCCAGACCAGGATCACGCCCAGCGTGCCCGCCAGCGCCGATGGATAGCGCAGGGCAAACCCGCTGCTGCCCACCAGCCCAAACCACGGGCGCAGCGCCAGAAAATAGAGCGGCCCGTTTTGCCCGGGGCTGAGAAACATGCGCAGCGTCTCCGGCAGGTGACGCGTGGCAAAGTAGATGGCGTCCACTTCGTCGCGCCAGAGGCTTTGCCGCGCCAGCCCCTGGACGCGCCAGGCGAAAGCCGCCAGGGTCAGCAGCGCCAACAGCAGTGATCGACGGCGCGTCATGGCAAGCTGTCGGGCCAGTCGTCGGGGAACTCGGCGGGTCGCATCGTTTCCGCCGGTGGAGGGGCTGCCAGCGCCCCATCCTCCAGATCGCCTGCGACCAGGTCAAAACGCCGCCGCTCTTGCTGGCGGAAGAAGAGGCCGGCCACTACCCCGGCGGCGACAAAGAAGATCAACGACCCGGCGAAAAACCAGATCCAGCCGGCGGTGAGTAGGAAGGAGTCCAGCATGGTGGCGGCGAACATCACATAGTCCGGCGTCGGCGTGGCGGTGGGCGGCACGACGGGGCGCTGACCGGGGGGCAGTTGGCCCGGCAGCGGCCCGGTTGTTTCAGCCCCTGGTGTTTCAGCTTCGGGCGTGTTGGTCACGACCACAACCACCAGCGCGGGGGTAGGCGTTTCGCCGGGCGTTGGGGTGGGCGTTTCCAACGGCGACTCGAAGATCGGTTGGGGCTGCTCCGGGGTTGGCACAAAGAACGCGTCAGACGTGGGCATCTCCAGCGGCGACCCAAAGGGCGACTCCAGCGGCGATCCGAACTGCGCGGCCGCAGCCGTGGCGGTGGCCGCTTGCGCGGTCAACGTCATCGCCAGGAAGGCGGGGTCGAGAAAGGGGGTGGGCGGCAGTTGCGGCTGCGATGGCGTGGGCGTCTCCAACAGCGAGATGGCATAGCTGCGCGTTGGCGTGGGGGTGGGCGTCACCGGCGTAAAGGTCGG
>JADLFO010000011.1 GCA_020845455.1 Caldilineaceae bacterium | reverse complement strand
TGGTCGACGGATAGGGCAAGCATAGCCAGAAGTGAGCGAAGCGGCAAGCGCGCCCCTGCCCAAACGCGCCCAAACAGGCTGTGCGCGGGGTGCCGGAACGGAGGAACAGCCCGGTTAGCTTTGACGAGATAGGCCGGATACAGTAAGATGAGCGGTGCGGCTCGCGCCCCCATAGCTCAGAGGATAGAGCAGTGGTGTCCTAAACCATGTGCCCAGGTTCGAGTCCTGGTGGGGGCGCCAAGGTGCAAGATAGGGAAGCTCATCTTTTACGACAACCTCTCCACCCAACGGCTACGTAACTCAAGTTGCTACCTTGTGAATGAGGGGTAGCAGAAATGGAGAAGTCCATAGGACTCGTGTAAGGTAGAGGGTGACGAAACCAACTCTGCCCAGCGAGGAGCCTATGGACAGCCAGATTATAGCAGTCTACTGCTTGTGTGACGACTTGCTCAAAGCGATGCATCAGCGAGATGACGTGCAGTGTCAGATGAGTGACGCTGAAGTCATGACGGTGGCGATTGTGGCGGCGCTCTACTTTGGCGGCAACTTTGCTCTGGCTTGCCAGATGCTGCATAAGCAGGGCTATATGCCTCGCATGCTTGAGAAGAGTCGCTTCAACCGCCGCTTGCATCGCATCAAGCCGCTGTTTCTGACGCTCTTCGCCTACTTGGGTGAGACGTTCAAACCGCTCAATGAAGCATCGGTGTATGTGATTGACACCTTTCCCATTGCCGCCTGCGACAACTATCGCATCCGTCGTTTGCGCCGTTACCGGGGCGAAGTGTATCGGGGCCGCCAAGCCAGCAAGAAACGCTACTTCTATGGACTCAAACTGCACCTGCTCGTCACCGTCCAGGCAGAGCCAGTCGAGTTCTTTCTCACCCCCGGCTCGTGCAGCGATGTGGCCGGGCTCGACTTCTTCGACTTTGACCTGCCGACAGGAGCGCAGATCATCGGCGACAAAGCCTACAATGACTATGAACTCGAAGATGTGCTGCACGAGGCGGAGTTGTATCTGCTGCCGCTGCGCAAGCGCAATTCCAAGCGCCCTGTTCCGCCCTGGTTGCACTATCTTCAGGCCCACTATCGCAAGGCAGTCGAAACGGCAGGCAGTCTGCTTGAGCGGCTCCTCCCTAAGCATATTCATGCCGTGACTGCCCAAGGCTTTGAACTCAAAGTTGTGCTTTTTGTCGTCGCTCTCAGTTTCAATCGCCTACCTATTTGATGGTAGCAACTTGAGTTAAGCATTAGAGTGACCTTTCTTGGCGGTTAGGTCTTCTAGCTTAACCTGCCTCCCCTCTCTTGCCTATCACTTTTTGTACAAAGTCGAGATTAGAATAAGTGCATGATATGCAAGCAACGGTTTGACCTGGGGCGCATCGTGGCAACGCCCGGCGCTCTGGCTGCCCTGGCCGCTAGGGGCGATGACCCCTTGACCTATCTCTACCGGCACGCTGCCCGGGATTGGGGCGAGGTAGGCGCTGAGGATGCCAGGGAGAATGAGCTATCGGTGCGGGCAGGCTTTCGTATCCTCAGCGCCTACCGCTTGAGCGATGCCACCCGGCTATGGCTGACACCGAGGCTGACCGCAGCGCAACTACTCTGCTGCTGCCTGCCGAGTATTGAGAATCAACGGCGACGATCAAGCACAGGGGTAGGCTGGAGCGATGGCCTACCCCTTGCCCCTGTTGAGCTAGGACGGCAACGCCATCTGGTGTGCGCTACCTGTCCCAAGTGTCATCATCGACTATTGACATTCAGAACGGGGCTACCTACAATGAAGGTACAGCCAGGTTTTTACCAGTTACGGTCGGGGGATGGAGCGATTCTGCCCCGTTCTTGACGATCCGGTTCGCACGCCCGGAGCACGGTTGACCACAGCGCATCCACCCACATGATCGACTCTTTGAGGATAGAAGATGATTCCCCCCGATGCCACCAAACAGTGCCCCTACTGCGCCGAAACCATCAAGGCGCAGGCGATAGTCTGTCGCTATTGTGGACGAGAGTTAGTGGACAGTGCCAGGACAGTAGCCGGAAGACCCTATAGACAGGCTTCGCCACAGTCTCTCTTTGAGAGACTGATGGTGCCGGTTTCTCTGGGCCTCCTGGTGTTGACCATGATCATGGTCGTCGTTTTGGTCGTGTCGGTTGCCAGACTTCCCACTCCACCGACTCAAACGGCGCTCTCTGGATCGTCACTGGCAGCGGCGGCTGAACCGGCCAAAGGTCAAGGTGTAGGGTCCACGCCAACAGTGCCAGTGGCGGTTACACGGCTGGAACCGGTAGCCTCTCGCCAAGGCGCTATCGTTGTAGCCGCCAACACGCTTGCGCCGACTCACACGCCTGTACCGACCGATGCATCTGTACCGACCAATACGCCTGTACCGACCGATGCATCTGTACCGACCAATACGCCTGTACCGACCGATACACCCACCGTTTTGCCCACGGAGACGGACACGCCCGGCCCCACCCCTACGGAGACACCGCTTCCCACAGCGACTTCCGTGCCGACACTAGACCCGGCAGTGTGTGCCATCACCAACAAGGCGACCTATCTCTATGGTCTGCCTAGCCAACAGGTGGCGGTGGTTGGGTTTCTGGAAGCCGGTACATGTGTGGAGATCATCGGACGTACTGAGGCAGGCGATTGGTATCAACTGAACATGCTACAAGTGTGGGTTCCGGCCCAGGACATAGACCGTGCCCCATCCGTCCAGGCTATCGCCTTACCAGAGAATCCATCAGTAGCCATAGGCACACCTCAATCAACAGCGACTGTAGTGCCTACCAATCCACCATTGCCTACAACTACCTTAGCGGAGGTAGAGACTCCTACACCCCCGACCACCGTACCGATCCCAGCCGGTAGCTCTCTAAACGTGTCTCCCACTTGCCAAGAAATTCTGAGTGCTTACGAAAACTCGACAACTGCACAGTGGAGACAATATCGGGACGATCATGAGGGTAAATGGATACAGGGCTGGACAGGCACGATTAGGGAGGTAAGTGGCAAGTGGCTTCTTGGCGGATACCCAGTCCATATTGATCTCCCGAATGGCTGTAGCCTGTACTTTGAGGTAGAGACGGAAGCGGAAGCATTGAGCTACTCCCCCGGCCAAGAAGTGATCATTATCGGCCAGACCAACTTATTCTCGGTCTTTCTCGGCTCCATCACGATTCACCTGGACAAAGAGACCGTTACCATCACAAGAGCGTCAACATCCGACGCCCCCATTGCGAACGCTACTATGACACCGCTCCCGATAATAGGCGGCGATGTCATGGTGGTCAATGTTCGCTGGCATATCTTCTCTGCCGAAAACCTGGGCAACGTGCTGACCAGCGACAACTCCTTCATCGATCCGCTTACGACTCCCGGCAAGTTCATTCGTGTTCGTTTCGAGGTGGAAAACCGAAGCAATGACATGCTGACGTATGGCGGGTTTGATCTGATCGATTCTCAGGGGCGAGAGTATATCAGTAGTTCGAGTGCCTATTGGATGATTCCTGATCCGGAGGATTGTAGTTTCATTGTCAATCTGAATCCAAACGTCCCGAAGGTCTGCACTGAGATCTACGAGGTGGCGGCGGACGCTACAGGACTCAAGGCCAAAGTCGGAGACCTGGAGCTGTTTGGGTCGGCGGAATCGTTGGTGGAGTTGGGTCTATAGCATTCGATGATCTGACCTTCGCCGGCTGAAAAGTTGATCGCGGCCCGCTGCTCCGGCTAGGCGTGCTGAAAGGTCAGCATGGGCAGATGACTCTGGTATGCAGTCAGTTCGTTTCGAACGAAAGGATCACTTATGGGACCTGCACCTGCTCCTAACGCAGTGAGTTTACTGGACCAACAGCTTCAAGTTATCCATCAACTTGACGATAGATTAGACAGGGTCAATGCTCAACTCGATCAGGTTGTGGCGAACCAAGACAAAATCAACCCGGTGATGGTTGTTGACATCCGAATGGATTTTGGTTCAATGGTCGTTTTCATGGTCAAATGGGCATTGGCTAGCATTCCAGCCGTAATTATCCTGTTTCTCATTGGGTTTCTATTGTTTGCCTGCTCAACAATACTTTTCGCTTCATTATTAACACGCTGAGTATTGCCCTCGGTTCTCGCCGCACAAAGCTGTACGATAAAGATGTGTAATAACCCCTGGAACAAGGCCCATTACAATTGGTCCCCCAAAGGATGATTAGAATGAAAAGACGACGAGCAAGTCAGAGGCAAAAACGGGGGTGTCTCTTCTCGTTGTTTGGGCCGGGAGCGAAACGTCCAAAGACAGTGACTGTCCATGCACACATGCGCAGTGCTCCTAGACGGCGACGTAACAATTGTTGCCTACTGATTGTTATACTTGCCCTCATGCCGTCGTTCGGGCTTGTGCTTCACGTAATGTACTATCTCTTGTAATGGAAACGGCTAGAGCCGCTGCTGCCGGCGCAAAAGCCGCAGACGGGACGCCCGAACCTGGAGCATCGGCAAGTCATCAATGGCATCTTGTGGGTGCTACGGACGGGTGCTACGGACGGGTGCGCCGTGGCGAGACCTGCCGTAACGATACGGCAAATGGTCAACAGTCGCCAGCCGTTTCTACCGCTGGCAAGAAGCGGGCATTTGGGAGCGGATCTGGGCACAGTTACAAAGCAATGCGGATGAGGAGGGCAGGATCGACTGGGAAGTCCACTGGCTCGATGGCACGGGGGTGCGTACACACCAACACGCAGCCGGGGCAAAAAAACGAGCGCTGAGGCCGAAGCACTCGGTCGTAGCCAAGGTGGGTTCAGCACCAAAGTCCACCTGCGGACTGACCGCCACGGACGCTTGATGACGCTGGGCTTGACGCCGGGCCAGCGCCACGAAGCCAAGTTCGTCGAGCCACTGCTCTCGACCGGAGCCGTCAAACGACCTGGACGGGGTCGCCCTCGCCTGCGTCCAAGGTGCATCGTCGGCGACAAGGGATACTGCGGCAAGCCCGTGCGCGACTTGCTCCGCCGTCGGGGGATTCGGTTCACCATTGCCAAGAAACGTACCATGTGTCGCAAGGGTCCCTTTGACCGAGCCATCTATCGTCAGCGCAACCAGATCGAGCGCACCATCAACCGTTTCAAGCACTTCCGGCGTATCGCCACCCGTTATGAAAAACGCGCCCTCAACTATCTTGCTATGTGGCACATCGCTGCCATCGTCCTTGCTCTATAGTTTGCATACACTGCCTAGCATGGACAACGACCTGGGTCGTTTAGATGTTCAGCGTAAAAACGGTCACGAAGCATTTCACGCTGATGGTCAGGATCTCGGCTTTTCTCTCCTGCAATTTTGGCAGTGGAGCACTTCCGATCTGGTCAGCAACATCACACGGGGCAGGCTTGCCGAGTACATCGTTGCCCATGCCCTGGGGGTCAATACTGAAGGTGCCCGTGACGACTGGGCTGCATTCGATCTGACCGCACCATCCGGTATCAAGATCGAGGTCAAGTCTGCGGCGTTTGTCCAGAGTTGGCAGCAGACTGCTCTCTCGTCGATTACGTTTCATGTGCCTCGTACCCGAGCATGGGATCCAGATACCAACCTGCGCGAGGAGGATATCCGACGACAGGCTGGCGTTTATGTGTTTGCGTTGCTCTTTCACACGCACAAACCGACTGTAGACCCGCTCAACATTGCTCA
>JADLFO010000010.1 GCA_020845455.1 Caldilineaceae bacterium | reverse complement strand
GTGGCGGCAACGCCAAGGATCAGCCCGCTTTTAGCACCTTTGTGATTGGTGAGGGCGCAGATCGCCGCTACCTCCCGACCGCGGCCCAGTTGCAGATGCAAGACGGCCAAGACCAGGTGACGTTGCACTACGGCGACCACGCCTGCCGGCTGCAGGTCTCTGTCGAAGGCCCGCAGCGGCTGCGGCTGGAGATGCAAGGCCCTGGCGCTGGCGCTCTCCCGGCCGTGGGCCAGATACAGTTCAAGCTGCATCCCGGCACGCCGCTGTACAGCGCGGCAGGAGCGGAGTTTGCCACCGATGGGACGCCGGTCGCAGTCGCTTCCGCTGCGGCCGGTGGATGGCTGTCACACGGCGCATGGCGCGTACAACTGCCACCCGACAGCCGTTTGACCTGGCCTATCTCGCCCTTTAATCCCTACGCGGCCCAAGGGGAAGGTCCGCTGGACGAGGCCGCCGCGGTGCTCAGTGTGCCGCTGACCGCGGGGCCGGTGTCGCTGACCGTCGAGATCATCCAGCCCTAACGCAGAGACGCGCAGGATGCGACCGATCACCCTGACCGCAAGCTACTATCAACAGTTCGACGCCGACTACACGCGGCCTGTCCCAGGCGAAGGCTATGGCGGCTGGCAGCAAGCGCCGCTCACGCTCGATTTGGACCACACCGCGGTGGTGGTTATGCACGCCTGGAATCATGGTCACCGGGAGTTATATCCGGGTTGGTATCATGCCGTGGAGTATATCCCCCGCTCCAATGCCATCCTGCGCGATGTCTTCCCACCGCTGCTGACGGCTGTGCGCGCCGCCAGGCTGACACTGCTACATGTGGTGGGCGGCGGCAACTACTACAGTCGGCTACCCGGCTATCAGCATGCTGTATCGCTGGCGGGACCGGAGCCTGCCCTGCCTCGGCTCCCGTCCGATCCTGCGCTCGACGCGCTGCGCGCCTTTCGCCGTCGCGCCGTCTTTGTGGGCGAGCATAACGAGAACGACGTAGACCGCGGTTTTCGCGACCTCGACTTCCCCGACGCAGCGCGGCCACAGGGCGACGAGGGCATCGCTGAGAACGCGCATCAATTGGCCGCGCTCTGCAGCGACCGCGACATCAATCACCTGGTCTATGCCGGGTTTGCCGTCAACTGGTGTCTATTGATGTCGCCCGGCGGCATGGTTGATATGAACCGCCGTGGGGTCATGTGCTCGGTCTTACGCCAGGCCGTGACCGCGGTCGAAAATCGCGAGTCGGCGCGCGACGAGGCGCACAAGGAAGAGGCGCTGTGGCGCATCGCCCTGGCCTTTGGCTTTGTCTTTGATGTCGCCGAGTGGATCACACACCTAAAGGAAACCGCATGAGCGTTCATCTGGTCGGCCGGCCGTGCCGCAACTTCAATATCTTGGGCAGCACCACATTGATCGACCCGCGCGACGGGCGCGAAAAGGTGGTGCTTTCCAACTTTGCCGCCGGCGCGACCGGCAACCTGATCTTGATCGATCCGCAGACGGGCGACGGCGAGGCAATCCCCCTGCCCGGCGATGAAGGAGCCTGGGCGCTGCTCAATCTCGACGATGAGACGCTCCTGGTGGGGACCTGCCCGCGTGCCGGCTATCTGCACCGGCTGGACTTGCGCGCCCGCGCTTGGGCCGAACCGCTGGCTGACCCCGGCGAGAGCTATATCTGGAATCTCTGCCGTGGCCGCGATGGCCTGGTCTATGGTGGAACCTATCCCGGCTGTGTGCTGCTGCGCTATGACCCCGCGGCCCACCGGCTGGACAACGTCGGGCGCATGTCAGCAAACCCCGACAATCTGTACAGCCGCTACGTCCACGCCGTGGGCGACGCCATCTTAGTCGAGTGCTGGTCGGCGGCGCACCATCTCACACTGTGGGACACGCGCACCCGGTCGGCGCAGCCTTTTGGCAGGCCGGGTGCCAAGATCAAGACCGTGACCGCAGAATTAGTCTGCACCGAGACAGCGGGCGAACTTGACTTCTATGACGCAGCCACGCTCCAGCCCATCGCCGCTGCGCCTGAACGGCTGCCCGCCGAGCCTGACCTGCCCTACAGCGGCAGCCGCCATATCCTGCCGCTCCAGGACGGGCGCATCTTCGCCGTGCGCGGCCAAGAGTACTATATCCTCGACCCAACGGCTGATACCCCACAGTCGCGCCCGCCGCGGCGCCCCATCCTCACCCCCAAACCGCCGACGCGCATCCACACCATCAGCGTCGCGCCCGACGGTACAATCTGGGGCGCGTGCGGCTTTGGACAAACGATCTTCTCCTGTGACCCGCAGACGGGTGATTTCTGGAATTCCGATGTTGTCTGCGACCAGGGCGGTGAGGTCTATGGCATGGCCTTTGCGCGCGACCGGCTCTTGCTCTCAGCCTATGTGGGCGGCGACCACATCGTCTATGACCCCGCCCAGCCGTGGGACCAGATCGACAACCGCAACCCGCGCACGCTGCAGCCGGTCGGTCCGGCGCTGATTCGTCCTGAAGCGCGCAGCGTCATCGGGCCGGATGGCGCGTTCTGGACGGGCTGGATGGCGCGCTACGGCGTCTATGGCGGCGGCCTGTCGCGCGTCGACGTGGAGACAGGCGAGGTCACGGTCTGGCAAGACCCCGTGCCTGGCCAAGCGTTGATGAGCCTGGCCGCCGACGACCGCTATCTCTATTTCACTACCGGCGGCGCGGGCAACGGCCTACCCGCCAAAAGCGAGCCGTTTCATTTTGTCGTCTGGGACCCGATCCGTGGCATGATCCAAGATGAATCCTTTGCCCAGGGTGTCAAGCTGGGCCGCGTGGCCGCCGCGGGCGGGCGCGTGCTGGTCGTCGTGGATCAGACCATCCAGGTCTTTGACCCTGACCGCATGGCTTGGGAAGCCACAGTCGCTTGCGCTGCGCCCTGCCGGACGCTGTTAGCCCTAACGGATGGAGACGCGCTGGCCTTCTGTGACACGCATCTATGGCGTGTTAATCCGCGCCAAGCCACAAGCACGCGGCTCGGCAACCTGCCAGGGCCGGTACAGACCGCGGCTACCACACCCAACGGCGCGATCTATTTTGCCCATCTCACCGAACTCTACCGGCTGGACCTGCCGGAATCAACATAGATCATCATTGGAGAAAATATCATGCTTAGAATCGGTTTGCTCGGCAGCGACAGCAGCCATGCCGAGCGTTTTTCCGAACTGCTCAATACCCCCGACCACCCCAACTACCTCGCCGATGCCGACGCTCGCGTGGTCGCCATCTGGGGCGAAGACCCGGAGCGTACCCGCCAGGCCGCAGCGCATGGGCGGATCGAAACCATCGTCGAAGCGCCCGGCGACCTGATGGGCCAGGTTGATGCGGTCTTTTGCATCACACGCCACGGCGGCAAACATCTAGACCTGGTGCGTCCCTATCTGGAGGCTCAGATTCCGGTCTTCGTTGACAAGCCGCTGGCGACCGAACCCGCCGACGCACGCGCCATCGTGGCGCTGGCCGAGCAGCACGGTACGCCCTTCACTTCCTATTCCACGGTGCGCTTTAGCGCCGACACCCGGACTTTTCTGGCGCAATCGCAGACCCTAGGTGGCGTGCGCGTCGGCGTCTATACCGGCCCGGCCAGCCGCCGCAACCCCTATGGCGGCGTGATCTTCTATGCCATCCACAGCATTGAACTGATGCTGATGGTGCAGGGAACGGGTATCGAGTGGGTGCAGGCGCTGGAAGGCCCCGCCGCCGACACCCAAGGCAACGGCAATATGACCGCGGTTTGCGCCTGGTCCGACGGCGCCACTGCCACGCTCGAACTGACTGTAGATGCCCACTACGGTTTCCGCGCCCTGGCGCTGGGCAAGGAGGGCTTTCACTGCGCGGCCATAGATATCTCCGACTGTTACCGCGAAGGGATGAAGCGCATCCTGCCCTGTCTGCGCGGGGAGAACGACGGCGGCGTGCCGGTGGCGCAGATGATCGAAGCGGTGCAGGTGGGCAAGGCGATTGACCGCAGCCTGGATGAAAACCGCCGCATCTATCTCAAAGACCTGCCACATAATGAGTGAGCGCGCAAGAGATCACAATGTTATGGGCACTCTGCAACTCGCCCCGCTGGGGATATGCATTCTACCGGAGCCGCGGCCCAATGCGGCGCGCACCGTGAGTTATCCGCAGTATATGCATGAAATCCTGCGACATGCCGGCCTCTGCTACGCAGAAATCGAAGCGGAGGATCTGGCGGCGGCGCTGTCCGGCCTGCGCCTGCTGTTAACCGTCGGCGATACGGATCTACCCGCCGACCTCAAGGTACGGCTCGCTACCTGGGTCGAAGGCGGCGGATGCTGGCTGGCCGTGGGCGGCACGGGCGGAGCCGCCGACCTCTTCGGCGTCGCGCCCGAAGCGCCCGCCTACGGCAGCTTTGGCGGCGGCGCAGGC
>JADLFO010000009.1 GCA_020845455.1 Caldilineaceae bacterium | reverse complement strand
GTGTGGTCAACGCTTAGCCAACATAAGGAGGTAGCGGCTATGAGTTGGGAAATCCTCTGTCTCGCAACTGCCGAGTATGAGTCACGCCTGCGCAGAGCCGAGGAAGCTCGTCTGGCCCGCGAAGCCAGACAACTCTACGCGCATCCAGCCCCACAGATGCTTCAACACTTGCGGGGACGTCTAGGTCAACGGCTGGTCGCCTGGGGCTTGGCGCTCCAGACGCCGGCAGGCAGATCCGTACGCAGAATGACGGCGATGCAGCCGAAATAAACGAAGCCGATCCTTTTATCTCCGATACAGTATGTGGGGTGGGCCGCCTGTCTGACGGCCCACCCCACATTGATCTTACAACTCTGACGAGCGCTGGGCGATGCGCCGGCGCACCATCTCCACAAACTCGCCCACGGGCAGCCCGTTTTGACGGCTGCCGTCGCGTTTACGCAGTGACACCGTCTCCTGCGCCACCTCCTGGTCGCCGACTACCAGCATATAGGGCACTTTCATCAACTGTGCGCTGCGAATCTTGGCGTTCATGCGCTCGGCGCTCAGGTCGGTCTGCACACGCACGCCCACCTCCGCCAGCCGCCGCTCGATCTGCAGCGCATAGTCGTTGTGGCTGTTGGTGATCGGGATCACCGCCACCTGCTGCGGCGCCAGCCAGACTGGGAAGTTGCCCGCATAGTGCTCGATCAGAAAGCCGATCATCCGCTCATGCGTGCTGAGCGGCGCGCGGTGGATGCAGAGCGGCGTCTCCTCCTTGCCCTCGGCATTGACAAAGGTCAAGTCAAAGCGCTCCGGCTGGGCAAAGTCCACCTGGTTGGTCGCCAAGGTGAACTCGCGGCCGATGGCGCTCCAGATCTGCACGTCGATCTTCGGCCCATAGAAAGCGGCCTCGTCGGGTACTTCTACAAAGGGCACGTTGCCATTGGTCATGGCGCGGCGCACCATCTCCTCAGTCTTGGCCCAGAGCCGCGCGTTGTCGATGTACTTCTTGCCCAGCCCCTTGGGGTGATGGGTGCTTAAGCGCATGACATAGCGGTCGACACCGAACAGGTCGAAGTAGCGCCGGTAGAGGTCGATCACCCCCATAAACTCCGGCTCGAACTGCTCCTCGCTGCAGTAGATATGCGCGTCGTTCATCTGCATCGAGCGCACACGCAACAGGCCAAACAACTCGCCGCTCTTCTCATAGCGGTAGCAGGTCCCATACTCCGCCAGACGCATCGGCAGTTCGCGATAGCTGCGCGGTTTGCTGCCAAAGAGCTTGTGGTGCATGGGGCAGTTCATCGGTTTGACGTAGTAGCGCACCCCTTCCAATTCCATGGGTGGATACATGGATTCGGCATAATAGGGCAGATGGCCGCTGCGCAGGAAGAGCGCCTCCTTGCTCAGATGCGGTGTGCGCACGCGCTGATAGCCCGCCTCGTGCTCCACATCCTTGGCGAGCCGCTCCAACTCCTCGATGATGATGCCGCCATTGGGCAGCCACAGCGGCAGCCCCGGCCCCACCTCTTCGTCGAAGATAAAGATCTCCAGATCGCGGCCCAGCTTGCGATGGTCGCGCTTCTTAGCTTCTTCCAGCAGCGCCAGATGCTGGTTCAGTTCCTGCTTGTTGCGCCAGGCTGTGCCATAGATGCGCTGCAGCATGGGGTTGTGTTCGTCGCCGCGCCAGTACGCGCCGGCCACGCTCAACAGCTTGAAGGCGTCGGGCGCGATCTGGCCGGTATGCTCCACATGCGGCCCGCGGCACAAATCCTCAAACGTATCCTGCTTATAGGTGCTGATCACCGGCTTCGCCTGCAACTCGTTGCCGTACTCGTCGGTCGCGCCCTGGTCCAGCCCGTCGATCAGCTCCAGCTTATAGGGCTGGTCTTTGAAGAGGGCGCGCGCCTCGTCGGCGCTCACCTCGCGGTAGACAAACGGGTGCCGCCCGGCGATGATCTGGCGCATCCGCTTTTCGATCTGCTCCAAATCCTCCGGCGAGAAGGTGCGCGGCTTGCCCTGTTCGTCCGTGCCCAGGTCAAAGTCATAGTAAAAGCCGTTCTCAATCGGCGGCCCGATCGCGATGCGCGCTTCGGGGTAGAGTTCCAATACCGCCTCGGCCATCACATGCGCCGCGCTGTGGCGGATGCGATAGAGCCAATCTTGCTCGTTTTGCTTGTCGCCGTTCATCGGTTCCTCCAGAATGCTAGCCATACCAGACTTGCGCTACCTTCGGCAGACAGTTCACCGCTTACACCGGTCATTCGGGCTGCTCGACCTCGCCTGCCAGCCAGGCCGCAGCCCACCAAGTCAGCATCAGCAGATGGGCCATGCCCTGCGGCAGCGGCGCGGTGTAGATCCATTCCTCCAAGCGGTGGGCGTTGCCGCCCTCGGTGACCCCGACACAGACCGCAGGGATGCCCCGGCTGAGCGGGATGTTGGCGTCGGTGCTGCTGATGCGCAGGTCGGGTTTACCATTCCAGCCCGCCGCGGTCAACGCCGCCTGCGCCGCCCGCACCAGCGCATGGCCCGCCGGGATCTCGCCGGGCGGACGGTCGCCGATCGTCCGCACCGTCGTCGTGACCCCACGGCGCTCCCACTTGGGCGTCTGATAACGGCTCACAATCGCCAAGCTCTGCGCCACCATCATCTGAAACGCCTGAGTCTCTTCGCTGCGCAGGTCCAGTTCCAGCCAGGCGCTCTGGGCGATGGTGTTGACCGACGTGCCGCCTTCCATGCGCCCGATATTAAAGGTCGTGCGCGGCGTCTCTGGCGGGTGCAGCCGCGAGAGGTCGGCGGCGATCTGCGCCAAGACGTGCAGGGCGCTGGCCGATCCGAAGTCACTCCAACTGTGCCCGCCCGGCGCGGCGACCTGGGCGCGGAAACGGCGCGAGCCAAGCGCACGGTGGACGATGCGCCCCAACCCCATGCCCTCGATCACAATGCATGCGCCGACCTCCGGCTGGAGCAAGTCGACCGCCGCCCGCATCCCGCGCAGGTCGCCCAGCCCCTCTTCACCGCTGTTGGCCACAAACCAGATGTCGCTGGGTGGCAGCGGCAGCGTCTGGAGGACTTCCGCCAGCGCCAGCAGCGCGGCCACACCGGTCGAGTTGTCGCCGATGCCCGGCCCATAGATGCGCTCCTGGACGGTGTCGAGCGTGATACGCAGGTTGGCGCCTGCGGCGAAGACGGTATCCGTGTGCGCGCTTACCAGCAGCGCCGGGCCACTGCCTGCGCCGGGCAGCCGGCCATAGACATTGCAGAGCGCATCTTGCTGCACATCGCGCAGCCCCAAGCGGCGCATCTGCATCTCCACCCAGGCCGCGCGCGCGCCCTCGTCGCCGGTGGGCGCGGCGATCTGCTGGATCGTCACGCACAAGTCGGTCAGGCGCGTGATGGGCAGGGGAAAGCGCTGCACAGCAGCCATGACTTCCGGATAGCGGCGAATGCTTTCCATGGCACTTCCTTGGGTCTCGCCTCAGGGCGCTCCAGCGCCAAAAAACAAAAAAGCCCCGTCCCTATGGGACGAAGCTTGCGCTCGCGGTTCCACCCACATTATCCCCGGCCTCAATCTATTTCTATGACAGGGCCAGAGATCGCTTAGGCGGCAGGTAACGGCGCCAACCGGAACAGGCTACTTAACAGATGCGTTCGCCTGTCCACTCCCAGGGGGTCTTCGAAAGGATTGCCTGCTGCGGCTTTCAGCCCAAGGCCGCAACTCTCTGGAGGCAATGACCCCTTCTACTGTGCCTGGTCATCGCGTTTTGCTATTATAGAGTGGGAGATACTGGACTTGAACCAGTGACCTCTACGATGTCAACGTAGCGCTCTAGCCAACTGAGCTAATCCCCCGCAGCACCCATGAGTATAGCACAGCTCTGGGGCGAGAGCCAAATTTCTCAGTTGGGGAAAATATAGCCGCTGGAGCCCATGCTCATCGCTTCAACCTCGCGCTGCGTATCTACCATATGTTTGAGCAGCAGCAGTTCACACGAGAGCAGATAGCGCTCGCGGTCCAACATTTCAGGGATCCCGGCCATCTCCAACAGCTTTTGCTTTTCGGCGTTGCTCACCTGCAGCGCAATCGCCACCAAAAAGGCCAGCGCAGTTGGGTCCTCGGGCAGCCGGTCCAACTTGAGATGCGTCTGGCTGGCCTTGCTCAACAGCTCCACATATTCGATGATCTTGGGCCGCACCTGATAGACCATGTCTTGCGCGGCGTGCGTGCTGCCGTTGACCACCGGAAACGCGGTGACCTTGGCGCTCAGATAGCTGTGGCTGCGCACCAGTTCCAAAATCCGAAAACGCTGCGTGCCCGCCGCCATGATGTTCAGATGTCCCTCCGGCGTGTGCTCGACGCGCGTGACGCGCGCCGCCGTTCCGATCGGGTGGGGCTTGGCCGGGCCGCCAACTTCATGGCCCTCGCGGATCAAAGTCACGCCAAAGGGAATCCGCTCTTCGACACAGCGGTCGATCATCTCCCGGTACCGTGGTTCGAAGATGTGCAGCGGCAACATCATGCCGGGGAACAGCACCACGTTCAACGGGAATATCGGCAATTCCATAGGCAAATTCCGTTGACCCTCAGAGTGTCCTTGTCCCTGCAAGGGTCGACGCGCTACATTCATACATCTCTCTCCTACGCATGCTCTTCGTCGCAAGCACCCGCTTGTCGCGCTGCATGTCAATCCTCAAAGCCTCTTCCGTGCCCAAACCTCCTTTAGGCCTAGGCATCCTCTGCGCTTACATATCCTCTTCATCCGCCAGCGCCGGCAGATCGGCCAGGTCGACCTTCATCAACTCGCGCATCACCGTGGTGGCAAATGCGCCTTTGGGCAGTTGAAACTCGACGACC
>JADLFO010000008.1 GCA_020845455.1 Caldilineaceae bacterium | reverse complement strand
TGCGCCAATTTCTATATGGAGCGTACGCCGGATCACGGCGTGCCGCCTAATGACTGGGATGAACCCGACCCGGCCCACCCCTATGAAAGCTCGGCGGCGGCGATCGCGGCCGGCGGGCTGCTCAACCTGGCTAAGCTGACCGGCGACCCGGCGCGGGCGCGGCTCTATGAGGGATATGCGCTGCGCATTGTGGACACGCTGACGGAACCGGAATTTCTCGCCAGTGAGACGCCCGGCTGGGAGGGCATCCTCAAGCACGGGATGTATCACGAGCGCCGAGGGCTGGGCGTGGACGAAAGCGTGATGTGGGGCGAACACTTTTTCATGGAAGCGCTGTGTAAGGTGTTGGGCTATGCATGAGCGCGTAGCGCTGATCACCGGCGCCGGCCGCGGGATTGGCCGCGGCATCGCGCTGGCGCTGGCGGCGCAAGGCTGGGCCGTGGTGATCAACTATCGCGGCCAGGCCGATGCGGCCCGGGCGACGGCGCAGGCGGCGGCCGCGGCGGGCGGGCGCGCCCTAGTGGTGCAGGCGGATATCGCCCAGGCCGAGGATCGCGCCCGGCTGGCGGCTGCGCCGCTGGCAGAATTTGGCCGGCTCGACCTGCTGGTGAACAACGCGGGTATGGCCCCGCGCCGGCGCATGGACCTGCTGGAGACGACCGAGGAGAGCTATGACGAGGTGATGGCAGTCAACCTAAAGGGTCCGTTCTTCTTGACGCAGCGGGCCGCTAAGGTCATGATCGATTTGATTGTGGCGGGCAAGGTGGAGCGCCCGTCGATCGTCAACATCGGTTCGATGAGCGCCTATACCAGCAGCACCAATCGCGGCGAATATTGTCTGAGCAAGGCCGGCGTCGGCATGATGACTGCGCTCTTTGCGGACCGGCTGGCCGAGTTCGGCATCCATGTCTATGAGGTGCGTCCCGGTATCATTGCCACCGACATGACCAGCGCCGTCAAGGAGCGCTATGACCGGCTCATCGGCGAAGGGCTGACGCCCATCCGCCGTTGGGGCGAGGCCGACGACGTGGGCCGGGCCGTGGTGGCGTTGGCCGAGGGCTATTTCCCATTTTCGACCGGCGAGGTGATCAATGTTGACGGTGGATTTCACCTGCGCCGTCTCTAGGCGCGCTGCCCGGTCTCTCCATTTTAGATTGAAGGACGCTAGAGCGAAGGACCGGACGTTATGAAGATTCGGCGCGTGGCGACACTGCGCACCCCCGACGATCTGCGGGCGCATGCGGAGGCGCTGGGGATTCGCTTTCCACTCGATGCACAGATGATGCATGGGGCGGATGCGCCGCTGGCGCAGCCCTTGCGCTATCGGGGGCGGACGATCGGCAACCGTTTTGCGGTGCTGCCCATGGAAGGCTGGGATGGGACCACGGACGGCAGGCCGACCGACCTGGTGCGGCGGCGCTGGACCCACTTTGGGCGCAGTGGGGCGAAGCTCGTCTGGGGCGGCGAGGCCTTCGCCGTGCGGCTCGATGGGCGGGCGAACCCCAACCAGCTTGCCTTGGGGCCGGAATCGGAGGGCGACTTGGCCGAACTGCATGGGCTGGTTGCGCAGGCCCACGCCGAGCAGATGGGCCGCACGGATGACCTGTGGATCGGGCTGCAACTGACCCATTCGGGGCGTTTTGCCCGCCCATTGGACAAGAAACGGCTTGACCCTCAGATCCTATATCACCATCCGCTGCTCGATGCGAAATTCGGTCTCGACGCGCAGCACCCTTTGCTGCAAGACGAGGAGATCGACCGGCTGATCGAAGATTTTGCCGGGGCCGCGGCGGTGGCGCAGCGCGCCGGGTTTGACTTTGTGGATGTGAAGCACTGTCACGGTTATCTGGGCCATGAGTTTCTCAGCGCCGTCGACCGTGAGGGGCGCTACGGGGGCAGCTTTGAGAACCGCACGCGCTTTTTGCGCGAGGTCGTGGCCGCCATCCGCCGCGCTGCGCCGGGGCTGGATATCGGCGTACGGTTGAGCGCGTTTGACTTTATGCCCTTTCAGCCGGGGGGCGAGGAGCGAACCGGTACACCGTCGTGGACGGATGGCGCATATGGCTATGCCTTTGGCGGCGACGGCACAGGGCTGGGGATCGACCTGAGCGAGCCGTTGGCCTTTTTGGATGCATTGGCCGCGCTGGATATCCGGCTGGTGTGCGTCACGGCGGGCAGCCCCTATTACAACCCGCACATTCAGCGCCCGGCGCTCTTTCCGCCCTCCGACGGCTATCAGCCGCCCGAAGACCCGCTGGTGGGGGTGGCGCGGCAGATGGGGGCCGTGGCCGAACTGAAGCGAGCACGCCCGGAGATGATCTTGGTAGGCAGCGGCTATTCCTATCTGCAGGACTGGCTGCCTAATGTGGCGCAGGCGGCGGTGCGCGAGGGCTGGACGGATCTTGTCGGGCTGGGACGCATGATGCTCTCCTATCCTGAATTCCCCGTGGATGTATTGGCGGGGCGCAAGGCCGACCGCAAGCGCGTCTGCCGCACCTTCAGCGACTGCACGACCGGGCCGCGCAACGGGCTGATCTCCGGCTGCTATCCGCTGGACCCGTTCTATAAGGCGCGGCCCGAAGCGGAACAGTTGGCCGAGGTCAAAAAGGCGCTGGGCTAGCGCATGTATTGCGACAATGCCTCCACAGCGGAACTCTGGATGAGGAGAGTATGCGATGACCGATGATCAAAAACGTTTTGCGGCCGAGGCGATCCTAGAGGCCCCCCCTGAGCCTGCGCCGAAGCTGCTTGAGGTCAACGGTCTGCGCAAGTATTTCCCGATCAGGCGCGGGTTTATCCAACGCACGGTCGGCCATGTCAAGGCAGTGGACGGCGTTACCTTCTATGTGCGCCAGGGTGAGACGTTGGGGCTGGTGGGCGAGAGCGGCTGCGGCAAGACCACCACGGGCCGCGTCTTGATGCGCGCCATTGACCCGACCGACGGCGAGGTCTGGTTCAGCGACCAGGAGATGGGCCGGGTCAACGTGGCTGAACTGGACAACGCCCAGTTGAAACGGCTGCGGCGCAATATGCAGATGGTCTTTCAAGACCCGTATTCCTCGCTCAACCCGCGCATGAATCTGCTGCAGAATGTGGGCGAGCCGCTGCTGGTGAACGGCGTCGCCAAGGGCAAGGAACTGGAAAGCCGTGTGGCCGACCTGCTGCGCGTGGTGGGGCTGCGACCGGAATATATGAACCGCTATCCCCATGCCTTTAGCGGCGGGCAGCGCCAGCGCATCGGCATCGCCCGCGCCCTGGCGCTCAACCCCCAGTTGATCGTGCTAGATGAGCCGGTGTCGGCGCTGGATGTCTCGGTGCAGGCGCAAATCCTGAACCTGCTCCAAGACTTACAGGGCAAATTCGGGCTGACCTATCTGTTCATCGCCCATGATCTGAGCGTGGTCGAGCACATCAGCGACCGGGTGGCGGTGATGTATGTGGGGCAGTTGGTTGAAAGCGCGCGCACGCGCGAACTCTATACCAAGCCGCTGCACCCCTATACGGAGGCGCTGCTCTCTGCCGTGCCTAAACCGGACCCACGCCAGCGCCAAGCGCCGATCGTGCTGCCGGGCGATGTCGCCGACCCGGCCAACCCGCCCTCCGGCTGCTATTTCCACCCGCGCTGCCGCTATGAAGACGGCACACGCTGCCGCCAGGAGACACCGGAACTGCGCGAGATCAGCCCCGGCCATTATGCCCGCTGCCACTATGCAGGGGAACTGGACCTGGCGGGCGTGACGAAGCTGTAGGCGGGCTGAGTTGTAGGTTGATGGGGAGGTGCCGGTGTGAAGGTGATGTTGTTTTTTCCGCCCAACTGGACGCCGACGATGCCGCATTTGGCGCTGCCGACGCTGACTGCGTTCTTGCGCCAGACAGGGGTGGAGGTCATCCAGCGCGATCTGAATGCGGAGGTCTTTACGCATGTGCTGACGCGCGCCTATCTGCGCGGCAGCCTGGAAAAGCTGCGCCGCCGGGCGACGTCTCCCCGCGCTTTGCAGACTCCTTCCGCGCCGGCGGAGCGTGTGCAGTGGGCGCTGCACGAAGGGCCGCGCTTGATCGCCGAGGTGGAAGGCGCGGTGCGGGTGATGCGCAGCCCCGCGTTCTTCGACGGCCCTAAGGGGCGGCGCGCCTTCCAGACTGTGGCGGAAAGCCTCGAACTGGCGTCGCTGCCCTATTACCCGGCGGACTTGCATCTGCAAAGCTATCAAGCGGCTGTGCCCGTGGACGAGAGCCGGGCGCTGCTGCGCGGTGTGCGCGACCCGCACACGAATATGTTTCTAGAGATCTACCGCGACCTGGCGCTGGAGGATATCCGCCGAGAGCAGCCGGACGTGGTGGGGATCTCGATCCCGTCGATGCCGCAGATGCTGCCGGGGATGACGCTGGCCTATCTGGTGAAGGAGGCAGGGCTGCGCTGTCATGTGACGGTGGGCGGGCCGCATATCTCGATGCTGCGCGAGGCGTTGATGGCGACGCCCGCGGTCTTTGAACTGATCGACAGCGCCGTGGCCTTCGACGGGGAGACGCCGCTGCTGGAGCTGGCCAAGGCGGTATCAACCGGAGGTGATTTCGCTCAAGTGCCAAACTTGATCTGGCGCGACGGCGGCCAGATGCGCATGAACGCGCGGCACGGGCGTGAGAAGATCGCCAACCTGCCGCTGCCGGATTTCGACGGGCTGAAGCTGGACATCTATTTGGCCCCAGAGTTGGTGCTGCCGCTGACGACGGCGCGCGGCTGTTATTTTGGCAAATGCACCTTTTGTAACACGGGCTATGGCGAGGCGGACGGCTTTAGCCAACTGCACGCCGATCCCCTGGTGGAGCAGATGCTGACGCTGCAGGCGCGCTATGGCGTCAAGAAGATCTTCCTCTCGGACGAGGCGATCGCGCCGCGCAACCTGAAGAGCGTGTCGGCGCGGCTGGCGGAACTGGGCAGCCCGGTGGTCTGGGGCGGCTGCGCGCGCTTTGAGAAGGTGGTGAGCCAGGAACTGCTGCAGAGCATGGTGGCAGGCGGCTGCCGCATGATCCTGTTTGGCCTGGAGAGCGCGTCCGCGCCTGTGATTGACCGCATGGCCAAGGGCACGCAGTTGGAGCATATGAGCCGGATTCTGCGCCAGAGCGCCGAGGCAGGCATTTGGAACCACACCTTTTTCTTCTTTGGCTTCCCCGGCGAGACCTTGGCCGACGCCCAGCAGACGGTGAATTTCCTCTACGCCCACAAGGGCTACATCCATTCGGCGGCCTTTGGCACGTTTTTGATGGAACGCTATTCGCCCGCGCACCGCTTTCCGGAGCTATATGGGGTGCGGGTGATCGAGAACCCGGCCAAGGATCTGGCGATCTATTTCAATTACGCGGTAGAGACGGGCATGGACGAGCGCATGGCGGAACTGGTAGAAAGCCGGTTTCTCGACACGCTGCCGGACAAACCCTATCCACAATATTATGTGAGCGATGTCTTCCGTTTTCTCTATGCCTGCCACCTGAGCGAGCAGCGTCTGCCGCGCCCGCCGTGGCTGGCTGTGGAGACCGCGGCGGCATAGCGGGTTGGCCCCATCACGAGAGGAGGTCTCTGCGCTTCGAACAGAACACTGCCACTTCGTATCAATGCTATCTAGATGCTCATTGGACCCCCCTAGAGTCTGAACAGGAGGCTGAAGCATGCAGAAAAGGGAGATTTCTCGTCGCAAGTTTATGCAACTGACGGCATTTGCCGGGGCCGGGGCGGCGCTGGCGGCCTGTGGCGCGCCTGCCGGTCAGGCGCCCGCGCCCGCAGCCGAAGCGCCTGCGGCAGCCACGGCTGCGCCGGCCGCGGAAGCGCCTGCGGTTGCGCCAGGCCAGTACCAAGAAGCGCCCATGCTGGCGGATTTGGTAGCCCAAGGCCAACTGCCGGCGGTTGA
The DNA here is from genome assembly GCA_020845455.1 of Caldilineaceae bacterium. Lineage (GTDB taxonomy): Bacteria > Chloroflexota > Anaerolineae > Caldilineales > Caldilineaceae > QEUY01. Next base: position 10,662 of record JADLFO010000008.1, on the reverse strand, counting down.
CGAGCGGCTGCCGAGCAACCCCTTGGTGATGGAAGTGGTGGAGTCCACCGGCAACTATGGCGGGACGATGCGCCGCGGCTTTAAGGGTGTCTCTGACCGCTGGGGGCCGACCAAACTGCAGGACCGTGCGGTGGCTTGGTATGATCGAGACCTGAACCTCAAGCCGCGGCTGGTTGAATCCTGGGAACTCAGCGAGGATGCGAAGGAGTGGACCTTCCACCTGCGCGAGGGGATGAAGTGGTCGGACGGCGAGCCGTTCACTACGGCCAATGTGCAGTGGTGGTATGACAACGAGTTGAACAGCGCGGAGTTGAACCCTTCCGGCGGCGGCGTGAGCAACGCGGTCTGGGCCAGCGGTCCGGACAACACGATGATGGAGCTGGAGGCGGTGGACGATATCACCTTCAAGCTCAAATATGCAGACCCCAAGCCGCTGCTGCTCTATGGTTTGGCGCGCTTGAGCCAGAGCGGCCCGAACGGCGAGTTCGGTTCGCTCTATTCGCCCGGCCACTATATGGCGCAGTTCCACAAGGACCTGACCGACGACGCCGCCGGGCTGGAGAAGATGGTAGCGGAATCGGGCCAGAACAGTTGGGACCAGTTCTATGCCACACGCAATGCCTGGTTCCTCAACCCGGAGAAGCCGAGCATCGGCCCGTGGATCTCCAAGAACCAACTCTCCGAAGAGTTGTTTATCATGGAGCGCAACCCCTACTTCTTTGCCGTGGATGCCGACGGTAAGCAGTTGCCCTACATTGATACCGTGAATCACCGCTTCTTCGAGAAGAACGACGTCTTTGACCTGTGGATCATCAACGGCGAGATCGACTTCCAGAACCGGCATGTGGCGACGGCCAACTTCACGCTCTATAAGGAGGCCGAGGCCGACGGCGATTATACGGTGTTGGTTGGGATCTCTGCCGGGCATGTGGCGGTGCAGTTGAACCAGACGACCAAAGAGCCGCGGCTGCGTGAGTTCTTCCAGACGCGCGATGTGCGTATCGCGCTGTCGCTGGCCGTCAACCGCGAGGACCTGAACGAACTGGTCTACGACGGGATGCAGACGCCGCGCCAGTACAGCCCGATCAGCGCATCGCCGCTCTATCATGAGAGGCTCAGCAACGCCTATATCGAGTATGACCCGGACCAGGCCAATGCGCTGTTGGACGGGGCGGGCTACAGCGAGCGCGATGCCGACGGCTTCCGGCTGTATAAGGACGGCAGCGGGGAGACGATCAGCTTTATCATCGAGGGCACGGCAGAGGCCGGGACGCCCGACGAGGACGCGGTGCAGCAGATTGTCCGCTACTATGCCGACGTGGGCGTCAAGGCGGAGTATAAGTATTTTGAGCGCACGCTCTACACCGAGCACTACCAGTCCAACGAGATCGATGCGGCGTTCTGGGGCGGCGACCGCACCGTCGTGCCGCTGGCCGCGCCGATCATCTTTATCGGCACGCAGCCCGACCGTCCGTGGGCGGTGGCGTGGGGCTACTATCGCGAAGACCCCGAACACCCTGTGGCCGAGGAGCCGCCCGCCGATCATTGGATCTGGAAGATTTGGGATCTGTGGGACCAGGTGTCGGTGCAGCCGGACCCGGAGAAGCAGAACGAGTTGTTCCGCGGCATTCTGGATATTTGGGCGGATGAGCTGCCGATGATCGGCTATCTGGGTGAATCGCCCGCGCTAATCATCGTCAAGAACGGGTTCCGCAACTATATCGAGGGCATGCCGATCGACGACCCGACCGGCGACGAGCATCTGCTCCAGACCGAGACCTACTTCTGGGAAGACCCGGAAGCGCACGTCTAGGCGGTCGTCCGACGATGTTATGGGTGTAGGAGATTAGTGTAGGAGGTGCGGTGGATGGTCTGATACGGGTGAATCCCTGAAGCCGGTGCGGCTGTCATTCCGAACCCTCCTGGGTGAGGAATCTCTCTGAGCAATGTACTAAGGCAGAGAGATTCCTCGCTCCGCTCGGAATGACAATTGCCGGCGCTGGTTGTCGGCGGTATCAGTCTATCTGCCGTACCTCCCCTGTGGGAGGTGACCCTCTATGTTTGCCTATCTTGTGCGGCGGGTGCTCTATATGATCCCCACGCTCTTTATCATCTCGCTGATCTCGTTCACGATCATCCAACTGCCGCCGGGGGACTATTTGACCTCCTATGTCGCACAGCTGCGCGCCCAGGGCGACCAGGTGGATGCCGCCGAGATGGACGCGCTGCGTGATCGCTATGGGTTGAACCAGCCGGTCTATGTGCAATATTTCAAATGGATCTCCGGGATCCTCTTGCGGGGCGACTGGGGACAGTCGTTTGAGTGGCGCAAACCGGTGAGCGATTTGATCTGGGAGCGGATCGGGTTGACCATGGCGATATCCGGCACGGCCTTACTGGTCAGTTGGTTTATCGCCATCCCGATTGGCGTCTATTCCGCTACCCATCAATATTCTTGGTTGGACTATCTGCTGACCTTTTTTAGCTTTGTGGGGCTAGGCACGCCGGGGTTTTTGCTGGCGTTGATCGTGATGTTCTGGGCGCAGTCCCGGTTGGGCATCAATGTCGGGGGCCTTTTCTCGGAGGAGTTTATCCTCGCGCCCTGGAGTTGGGCCAAATTTGTGGATATGCTCAAGCACATTTGGATCCCGCTGATCATTGTGGCCGTGGGCAGCACGGCGGGCAATATCCGCATCACGCGCGCCAATCTGTTGGACGAGTTGAACAAGCCCTATGTGGAGACGGCGCGCGCCAAAGGGTTGAAAGAGCGCAGGCTGATCTGGAAATATCCGGTGCGGGTGGCGCTGAACCCCTTCTTCAGCACCGTGGGCTGGTCGCTGGCGAGCCTGATTTCGGGCGCGACGCTGGTGGCGGTGGTGTTGGGGTTGCAGACCGAAGGCCCCATGCTGCTGCGCGCGCTCACATCGCAGGACATGTATCTGGCCGGGAGCTTTATCCTGTTGCTGAGTACGCTGACCGTCGTGGGCACGCTGATCTCGGATATTCTGCTGGCGATTGTCGACCCGCGCATCCGGCTGAGCTAGGCTGCGCTGAGTAAGCAGTAGGGAGAGTGAGCATGGAATCTGTCGAACAACGGTGGTATGACGACCCCCAACGCGACGCCGTTGCGGAAGAGGATATCGCCGAGGTCGAGAGCGTCAAAGAAGAAAAGATTTACGTTGCCTCCTATGCCAAGCTGATGTGGTGGCGCTTTTTGCGCCATCGCCTGGCGGTGATCAGCGCGGTGGTCGTCGTGCTGCTCTATGGGGTGGCGGCTTTTGCGGAGTTTGTTGCGCCCTATTTGCCAGAGGAGACGTTTGCGCGCTATAAGCTGGCCCCGCCGACGCGGATTCATTTCATCGACAACGAAGGTCGCTTGCGGCGGCCCTTTGTCTATCTGACCGAACGCGAGCGCGACCCGAAAACGCTGCGCACGACCTATGTCGAAGACCGCACCACGATGTATCCGATCCGCTTTTTTGTAAAGGGGCCGGGGTATCAGATGTGGGGCCGGTGGCCGATGGAGCGCCATCTGTTTGGCATCGACGCCGACCGCGAGGAGCAGGGCGTCTTTTTGCTGGGTGCGGACCGTCTGGGCCGCGATCTCTTCTCGCGCATGGCCTATGGCGCGCGCATCTCGCTGACGATCGGCCTGGTCAGCATCACCATCAGTCTGGTGCTGGGGATCGCCTTGGGCGGGATATCGGGCTATTACGGCGGCGTGATCGACAACCTGATCCAGCGCACAATTGAACTGGTGCGGTCGATCCCGGAGATCCCGCTGATCATGGGGTTGGCTGCGGCGCTGCCTGCCAACTGGCCGGTGATCCGGCTTTATTTTGGCGTGACGCTCGTGTTGTCGTTGATCGGCTGGACGGGGTTGGCGCGTGTGGTGCGCGGGCGTTTTCTGAGCCTGCGCGAAGAGGATTTTGTGATGGCGGCCCGCCTGTTGGGGTCGAGCCAGTCGCGCGTCATCTTCCGCCACATGGTCCCGTCGTTTATGAGCCATATCATCGCCTCGCTGACGCTCTCGATCCCGGCGATCATCCTGGCCGAGACTGGGCTGAGCTTTATCGGGCTGGGGCTGCGCGCGCCGGCGATCAGTTGGGGGGTGCTGCTGCAAGAGGCGCAAAATGTGCGCTCGGTGGCGCTGGCCCCCTGGGTGTTGTCGCCGGGGCTGGCCGTGGTGCTGACGGTGTTGGCATTCAATTTCCTGGGTGACGGCATCCGCGATGCCGCCGACCCGTATGCTAAATAGGGGGTGAGTATGGCCGACACGGTTTTGGCCGGGGCGAAGGCTGCGCCGACTGCGCAGACGGATCACCGGCCCCCGCTGTTGGAGGTAAAGGACCTCAAGACGCATTTCTTTCTGGCGCAAGGGATCGTGCGCGCCGTCGACGGGGTGGATTTGACGGTGCTGCGCGGCCAGACGGTGGGGCTGGTGGGCGAGAGCGGCTGTGGCAAGTCGGTCATGGCGCGGTCGCTCCTGCGTATCGTGCCGCCGCCGGGCCGCGTGGTGGGGGGGCAGATCCTGCTTCATCAGGGCTTGGACGGGGAGACGTCCTCCTTTGGCGCGCCTGCCGGGGCGGGCGAGGTCATTGACCTGGCGAAGCTGGACGCCAACGGCGACCGCATCCGCAGCATCCGCGGGGCCGAGATCTCGATGATCTTTCAAGAGCCGATGACCTCGCTCAGCCCGGTGCATACCATCGGCAGCCAGATCACCGAGGCGATTTTGCTGCACCAGGAGGTGAGTAAGGACGAGGCGCGGCGGCAGGCCATCGATATGCTGACGCGCGTCAACATGCCGCAGCCCTCGCGCACGATTGACCGTTACCCGCACCAACTGAGCGGCGGTATGCGTCAGCGCGCTATGATCGCCATGGCGCTGGCCTGCCGGCCCAGCCTGCTGATCGCCGACGAGCCGACTACGGCGTTGGATGTGACGACGCAGGCGCAGATTCTGACGCTGATGCGTGATCTGCAGGAAGAGTTTGGCATGGCGATCATTTTCATCACCCACGATTTGGGGGTGATCGCGCAGATGGTCGATTATGTAGTCGTGATGTATTTGGGCCGCGTGGTGGAGATGGCGGATGTCGATACCATCTTCTATGACCCCAAGCATCCTTATACCCAAGCACTGCTGCGCTCGATCCCGCGCTTGGGGCGCAAGTCGGCGGAAGGGGTCAGCGGGCGGCTGGCGGCGATCCGGGGGACTGTGCCGGACCCCTATTCGATCCCCCGGGGCTGCCCGTTCCACCCGCGCTGTCGTCTGGCGATCCGCGGCGTGTGCGACCAAAAGGACCCGCCTTTTTTGGAACTGGAGCCTGGACGCAAGGTGCGATGTGTTCTCTATGAATGACACGCTAGAAATCCCAACTGCTCATCTCGAAGGACGGCTGGACAACGGCTATGTGGACAGCTGGCTGGTGGCCGGGCCGCTGGCTACGCCGGTCCATGACCTGGAGCGCTTCAGCGGGGGCGATTTCAAGATGCAGATCGCGCGCGCCATGTATCGCGAGGAACATGGCGTGACGCAGCCCCCGTCCGAGCGGGCGATACTGCGTTTGGGCGCAGGCGAGGAAGATGGCCCGCACCTGACTTGGCAGGTCGTGGAGTGCGCTGAGGACCATTTTGTCGACCTGACCGGTTTCTACCACACCTGCCATTACCTGTGCGGCTGGGTTTATGCGCAGGTGATCTCACCGCGCACTGCCGAGCATGAGTTTGTGTTGACCAGCAACGGCCCGGCGGATGTCTGGCTCAACGGCGAGCATGTCCACCGCAGCGCGCATTTTCATCATCAGATCCCGCACAGTGTGCGCTTTACGGCCAAGCTGAGCGAAGGTTCTAATGAGATATTGGTGCGCTTTGAGGAAGTGGCGGTGCGGGAATGTCCCTATGTCATGGCGCTGCAGATCGCCGGCGCGAGCGGGGACGGCTATGCGGTGACGCTGCCGACTACGCTGGAGCCGGTGGAGCGGCGACAAAAGCTGGCCGAGATGATGGCGCAGGCTTATCTGACGCGCGATGTCTATACCCGTGAAGATAAGCTGGAGGTGCGCTGGCCGGAGGCGATGCGGCTCAAGGATGCGCTGACGGTGCGCTTGCAGACGCCGGCAGGGCGCATCTACGCCGAGGGTCAGCCGTCGGTGCAGGGCGGAACGGTGGTCAACCTGGGCGCGGTCTATCAATTCCCGGAAGGCGTCTATGAGATCCTGCTGATGCCCAGGCCGGAAGAATATTATGTGCAGGATATGCGCGTGCAGCGCCGGCTGCCGCTGCGCATCGCCAACGGTCGCTATTCGCAGCAGGCCTATGGCACGCAGGCGCAGCGGCGCAAAGAGGCGCTGGAGGACGCGGCGCGACGTTCGACCAATGTCTTTTCCGAGATCGCCAAGATGGCGCTGGGCAAATGGGCGCAGGTGCGCCAGGAGGTGATCGAAGAGACGATTGAAGGCATCAACCGCCGGGCGGACTGCAGCGACTTCTACCTGGTGGGGCTGTTGGGCATGTTGCTGCGCTGTGGCGACGACCCGGCCTTTCCCAAGGAGTTGGAGTTTGCGCTGGGCGACTGCGTGATGAACTTCAAGTATTGGATGGACGAGCCGGGCGAAGACGCGATGTGCTTTTGGAGCGAGAATCACCAGATTCTGTTCCATACCTGCGAAGTGCTGGCAGGGCAGATCTACCCCGACCGCTTTTTCGCCAACGCCAACCAGCCGGGTAGCTGGCATCGCGCCAAGGGCGAACGGCTGGCGCTGGCCTGGCTACGCAAGCGCGCCGCCGGCGGCTTCCGCGAATGGGATTCGAACACCTATTTTGAAGAGGATGTGCTGGCGCTGTCGCACCTGGCGGATTTAGCCGAGTCGGTCGAGGTGGCGGAGATGGCCGCCGTGGTGCTGGACAAGCTGTTTTTCATGCTGGCAGTCAATTCCTATCAGGGCGTCTTTGGCTCGACGCATGGCCGCACCTATACGCCCTATATCCGCGGCGCGCGGTTTGAGCCGACCGCGGGCATCAGCCGCATTGCCTGGGGGATGGGCGTCTTTAACGACCGCATTTTGGGCAGTGCCAGCCTGGCCTGCGCCGCCAACTATGAACTGCCGGAGGTGATCACTGCGGTTGCGCTGGACCAGTCCGCCGAGATGTGGAATCGCGAGCGGCATGCGGGCGTGATGGAGGAAGAGACCGACCGCGCCGCGGGGGCCTGGGAGGTCAACAAGGTGACCTATAAGACGCCTGACTATATGCTGGCCTCGGCGCAGTCCTATCAACCGGGCGAGCCGGGCTATCAGCAGCATATCTGGCAGGCCACGTTGGGGCCGGACGCGGTGGTCTTTGTGACGCATCCCGCCTGCTCCAGCGACGACAATTCACACCGGCCTAACTTCTGGCACGGCAACGCCATTCTGCCGCGCGTGGCGCAGTGGAAGGATGTGCTGTTGGCGGTGCATCGGCTGCCGGAGGACGACTGGATGGGCTTTACCCACGCCTATTTTCCGATGGCCGCGTTTGACGAGGCGGCGGTGGAAGATGGCTGGGCCTTGGCGCGCAAGGGCGGCGGCTATGTGGCGCTGACCGCGGCCGGTGGGCTGGAGCTGATCACGCAGGGGCGCACGGCCTATCGCGAACTGCGTTCGTCCGGGCACGCCAATGTGTGGGTCTGCCAGATGGGCCGGGCCGACCTGGACGGCAGCTTTGCCGACTTCAAGCTAAAGGTCAAGACGATGGGCCGGCTGTTCGAGGGGACAAACGTGCAGGTGCTGACGCTGCGCAGCGAAATTCTGACCTTTGGCTGGGAGCGGCCGCTGACCGTCAACGGGCGTGAGCAGCCTATCGCCGATTTCAAACATGTCGAGAACCCCTACTGCGTGGCGGAACTGAACGCCGATGCGATGGAGATCGGCTATGGCGATACGCTCATGCGGCTGGTCTTCTAGCCCGCAGACGAGTTGGGGCAGCATAGAACAATGAGGAGGAAGGGTGGATCTTGCCACCATTGACCGGCTGTTGACGACCACGCGCTCGGTGCGCAAGCGGTTGGACCTGACACGCCCGGTCGAGACTGAAGTCATCGAGCGCTGTATCGAGATTGCCATCCAAGCGCCGACCGCGTCCAACGCGCAGCATTGGCGTTTTCTGGTAATAACCGACCCGGAGAAACGGCAGGCGATAGCGGCCTATTACCGCCGGGCATTTCAAGACTATATCCGCAGCCGCACCCCGGCGAGCGAGCGTTTTGCCGCCGACGACCCGCGCGTGGCGCGGGCGCGCAAGGTCTCGGAATCGAGCATCTATTTGTCGCGCCACCTGCATGAAGTGCCGGTGCATATCATCCCCTGCGTCGAGGGACGTGTGGACACGGCTTCGGCCGCGTCGCAGGCGGCGCTCTATGGGTCGATCTTGCCGGCGGCGTGGTCGCTGATGCTGGCGTTGCGGGCGCGGGGCGTGGGCGCGGCGTGGACGACGCTGCACCTGGTGTATGAGCGGGATGTGGCCGAGGTGCTGGGCATCCCGGAGACGGTCACGCAGGTGGCGCTGCTGCCGGTGGCCTACTACACGGGAGATGATTTTCGACCGGCAGCGCGGGTCCCGGCTCAAGAGGTCACTTACTGGAATCGCTGGGGCGAGACGGCCTGAGCCGTCTGCGCCCTCGATCATTCACAGTCACCGATAGAAGGGATTGAGTATGTCTACTCCGATCAAGATCGCGGTGGTGGGCGCGGGCAGCGCCACATTTTCGTTGGGGCTGGTCAAGGATCTGTCGCTAACGCCGAGCCTGGCGGGGAGCAAAGTCCATTTTATGGACATCGACGAGGAGCGGCTGTCGATGATCCACAAGCTGGCGCAGCGCTACTGCGATGAACTGGGCCAGGACTTGCGGATCGAGAGCACGATCGACCTGGACACCGCGCTGCAAGATGCGGACTTTGTGATCAACACGGCGTCGGCCAGCAGCCATCACCACCAGCGCGCAGTGCGCGAGTTGACTGAGAAGTACGGCTATTATTACGGCGGCGTGCCGCTGGGCAGTTACGCTAACTTTGATCTGATGATGAACGTGGCGCGCTCTATGGAGCGCATCTGCCCTGATGCCTGGCTGATCCAGTCGGGCAACCCGGTCTTTGAGGGCTGCACGCTGATGACGCGTGAGACGAGCATCAAGGTCTGTGGGCTGTGCCATGGCCACTATGGGGTCTATCGGATCGCGAGTGTGCTGGGGCTGGATATCCAGGGTCACAGCAACCTGACCTGGCAGGCGCCGGGGCTGAACCACAATATCTGGCTGACCGACTTCTACTATCAGGCCGAGGATATGTATCCGCGCCTGGATGCCTGGATTCGCGAGAAGGGCGAGGAGTATTGGCGCACGCATGTGGCGCAAACCACGCATGACATCCAGATGTCGCGCGGGACGATCCACCAGTATCAGATGTTTGGGCTGATGCCGATCGGCGATTCGCCGCGGCGCGGCGGCTGGTGGTATCACACGGACATCGCCGCCAAGAAGTTCTGGTTTGGCGAGCCGTGGGGCGGGCCGGACACGGAACTGGCGCGGCCCTATTTTGTGGAAAACCTGGAGAAGCGCATCGCGCAGATGATCCGCATTGCCAACGACCCCAAGGCCAGCGTGATCGAGGCGTTTGGTGCGGAGAAGACGCGCGAACAGCAGGTGCCGATCATCGATGGGCTGGTCAACGACAACGAGGGGCAGTTCCAGGTCAATGTGCCCAACTATGGCGCGCTGGCAGGCGTGCCTGATAATGTGGTGGTCGAGGTCCCCGCCATCGTCAACAAGAAGGGGATTCAACCGCTGCGTGTGCATCCGCTGCCTGCCAAGATCATGTTTGAGCAGATCCTGCCCGAATGGCTGGACATGGAGCGCGAACTGCTGGCCTATAAGACCGGCGACCGCTCGATGCTGCTGTGGAACGCGCTGACAAGCCCGCAGACGCGCACCTATAACCAGGGCGCGGATGTGCTAGATGCGCTGCTGGAGATGGACGGCATGGAAGGGATGCGCGAGCATTATCAGTGGCCGGAGCGAGCCGGGCTGCTGCGCGACGAAGTGCGGCTGCCCGAACGGGTAACGCAGTAGACATAGCCGGTAGATAGGGCCGGTAGATAGGGCCGGTAGATAGGGCCGGTAGATAAGGGTGGTGCAGCGCATGGAGGTTACAGTCAAGGGGGTGATCTGCCCCGTCGCCCATATCGACGACGCGGCGAGCGTGGCCGCGCTGCTGGCGGCGCTGGGCGACCTGCACGGGCCCGTCTATGGCTTTGCGCTGGGCCGCTGGGACGGGCCGGCGCGCTGGACGGGCCGCGCCGGGCGCGCTATCTACCGCTTTGTGATGGCGACGGAGGATGCGCGGCTGATAGGCGCAGCGGGCGCGCGGCTGCGCGGTCTGCCCGACCACGGCGACTGGAGCACAAGGCCCGACGGCATGGTCGAGACGACCGGCCCATGGCAGGCCGAACTCTGGCCGGGCGATGTGGTGGCGCTGGAAGTGGAGACGCAACTAGAAGTTCAAGGCCGCGGCGTCTATTTTGAAGTGACCACCGAACTGGGGGGCTATGCGGCCCCCCAGGCGGCGTTGCTGCGCCATCTGCCCGACAAACCGGGCGGCTGCGCCTCCTATGCGGGGGCGTTCCGTC
>JADLFO010000007.1 GCA_020845455.1 Caldilineaceae bacterium | reverse complement strand
ATGCCCTCATGCGCCGTGCTGCCGTCGCCGCGCACCAACGTCTTGCGCGTGGTCAAACAGTGCTGGTTGGCGATCCGCAGCAGATCGGCGTCTTGGGTCTGCAGCGCCGCATAGTAGATGATGCCCACGTTCATCATGATGTCGATAAACAGGCTTTCATCCGCTACAAACGAGCGCAGATACTGCCCCTTCTCCTTGAACCGCAGCCCCATCGTCTGCCCCGCCTCGACGATCACCGCCTTCAGCCGGTCATCGCCGGTCAGGTCATACCAGCGCTTCCACGACGACCAAAAGACAAAACCAAGGTCATGCACGTTGCGGTCGGTCTTGCGATGCTCGACCAGGCGCGAATAATGCTCGGCCTTTGCCCGCCAATACGCATCCTCCGTGTGCTTGTACATCATCCAAAGCTGGCCGCCTAGAAACCCCTCACACCAGTTAGTCCAGGCCTCGCCGCTGTGCTTCCATTTGCCCTGCACGGTGTACATCGGAAAAAAGTCGGGATAGGTCTCTACCAGATGCCGGAGCTGCGTTCCAGCAAAGTCCAACGCTGTCCGGCACTTGGCGCGGAGCAGAGAACGATCGGTCATGCAAATCTCCACGGAAGTAGCTGTGATCAAACTAGGATGAACAGCGGCCTGCGCCGGCCCAGCACCACAGGCAGGTCGCCGGTAGGATCGGCGGGCCGCTGGCGTTGACAGGGAGAGCCGGATGCGCGCTGACTAGGCAACACGCCGCGCCAATCACGCGCTGACTTTGGGAACAATGGCTGCAATGCTGTGCGTAAACCATCGTGACCGGCACGCACGGCTGGACTGTAGATGTTGGTTCGGGATCGTGGCTATACGCAGGTCTGTGCCTGCCTGGGGCAAATTGTGACCCCATGACCACTGTGCTAAACTGGTAGGGCGATTATACGAGTCTCGTATCACCTTGTCAAACGACATTTTATCCTGTCTTCTGTCTATCACCCGCCGATGCGGGTTGTCTATACGAATTGTCGATAGAATTGTCGATACGATCTGCTATGCGTATTGCCCACATCTCGGACCTACACCTGCGCCATCACCTGCCCGGTACGGCGGAGATCCCAACCCGCCTCAGCCGCCAGATGCCCGTCGCCTTTGCCCAGGCGCTTGGCGAGATCCAGACGCACACGCCCGACCTGCTGGTCCTCTCGGGCGACCTGCTGGACTTCCCCTTCGAAGGGATGGACGACCCGCTGCTGCAAAGCGCCGGGCTGGCCGACCTCCGGTTGATCGCCGATCTGCTCGCGCCGCTGCCCTTCCCCCAGGTCATCATCCCCGGCAACCACGACCACCCGGCCTTGGTCGAGCACCTCTTTCCTGCCGGCGACGGCGAGCTCACGGTCGCAGGCTACCGCATCCTCGCCTTTCTTGACCAAGAAGGCCCCCAGCATGTGCCGCAGCGCACCGGCAGCGAACGCCGGCGCTTTATGGCCGCCCTAGCCGATGAGCGCTCGCTGCCCCAAGTACATGTGCAGCATTATGTCGTCTGGCCTGAACGCAACGCCGACTACCCGCACACCTATGGCGACGGCGCGGCCATGCGCGAGGCGATCATCGCCTCCGGCAGCGTGCGCCTTGTCCTCAGCGGCCACTATCACCCAGGCGTGCCGCTCTTTGTCGACAAAGGCGTCTACTTTGCCACCGTATCCGCCTTTGCCGAGGCCCCCCACTGCTTCGCCATCTACGACCTGGGCAACGACCCGAACGGCGGCGTGACCGGCCGCACCTACCGGCTGGGCGGTTGACCCTGATGCATGAGCTTGCCGTCACCGAACAGGTGCTCACCATCGCCCTGCGCCATGCCGCCGCAGCCCAGGCCACCAAGATCACCCATATCCACCTAGTCGTCGGCCGGCTTTCGAGCATTGTCGACGATTCGGTGCAGTTCTACTGGCATCTGATCGCCGCCGGCACCATCGCCGAAGAGGCCGTGTTGAGCTTCGAGCGCCGCCCGGCGCAGATGCGCTGTCTGGCCTGCGCCGCACACTTTACGCTGGCCGACCAGCGCGACTTTACCTGCCCTGCTTGCGGCAGCCCCGACATTATAGTCATCGGCGGCGATGAACTGCTGCTCGATTCGATGGAAATAGAAACCGGCGCACCCGCCGATCCGCCTGCGCTGCCCGCGGTCGGAGCGCCGGAGATGGAGTAAACCCATTATGCCAATCCGAATTCCCGTAGTCGAACGCATTCTCCAAGCCAATGACGACCTGGCCGATCAGGTACGCGCCCGCTTGGACAGCGCCGGGCTGCTCGCCCTCAATCTGATGGCCTCGCCCGGCGCGGGCAAAACCCTGCTCATCCAGGAGACCGTCCGGCGGCTGCGCGACCGGCTGCGTATCGGTTATGTCAACGGCGACATCGCCACCAGCCTCGACGCCGAACGCGTTGCCGTCTATGACCTGCCTGTGGTACAGGTCAATACCGGCGGCGACTGCCATCTCGACGCCGCCATGCTCGCCCCCGCGCTCGATCAACTCCCCCTCGGCCGGCTTGACCTGCTGCTGGTCGAAAACGTGGGCAACCTGGTCTGCCCCGCCAACTTCCGCCTGGGGACTCATCTCAATGTGCTGATCGCCAGCGTGCCCGAAGGCGACGACAAACCCTATAAATACCCCGGCATGTACCGCGGCGTCGACGTGATCGTGCTCAACAAGATTGACCTGCTGCCCTACATCCCCTTCGACCTGGATCGCTTTCTGCACGGCGTGCGCATCCTCAACCCCGACTTGACCGTCTTCCAGCTTTCGGCGCTCAAGGGTGACGGGCTGGACGCGTGGACCGAGTGGCTGGCGCAGCGTGTGGCCGCCCAGCGCCGCGCCGCCTGATCTGCTGCATCGGTAGGCTGCATGTCAGCATCAGCGCTTCAAGCGCGCCGCATCCGCATCACCGGCGTCGTCCAGGGCGTTGGCTTTCGCCCCTTTGTCTATACCCTGGCGCAGCGCCATACGCTCGGCGGTTGGGTGCTCAACAACTCTGCCGGGGTCGAGATCGTGGCCGTCGGGACGCAGACGGCGTTGGATGCCTTTCTGGCCGACCTGCCCGCAGCCGCCCCGCCGCTCGCCATGCTCGACCGCGTCGTCGTGGAGACGATCCCGCTGCCCGGCAGCCCGCCGCCGTCGCTGGTCTCATCCGACGCCGCGCCCCTTTTTCGCATCCGCCACTCCGTGGCCGAGCCGGGGGCGTTTGTCCCCGTCTCGCCCGATGTCGCCATCTGCGACGGCTGCTTGGCCGAGCTGTTTGACCCTGCCGACCGGCGCTATCATTACCCCTTTATCAACTGCACCAACTGCGGCCCGCGCTACACGATCATCGCCGACATTCCCTATGACCGGCCCTTGACCAGCATGCGCGCCTTCGTCATGTGCCCCGCCTGCCAGACCGAATATGACGACCCCGCCAACCGCCGCTTCCACGCCCAGCCCAACGCATGTCCCCTTTGCGGGCCGCAGGTCGACTTTGTACCGTCGCCTGCCACATCGCGCGCCGATCTGCCCGCCGCCCCGCTCAGCGGCGGCCAGGCCATCGCCGCGGCGCGCGCTCTGCTGGCCGCGGGCGGCATCCTGGCCGTCAAGGGATTGGGCGGCTACCATCTGGCCTGCAACGCTGCCGACGACCAGGCCGTGCTCGAACTGCGCCGCCGCAAGGGCCGCGTGGACAAACCCTTCGCCCTGATGGTGCGCGACCTCCAGACCGCAGCCGCGCTGGTCACGCTTACCCCCGCCGAGGCGTTGATCCTGGGCGGGCGCGAGCGGCCCATCGTACTGCTGCCCAAACGTGAGCCTGCGCCCGCCTCTGCGCAGGTTGCGCCCGGCAATGGCGTCTTGGGGGTCATGCTGCCCTATACCCCGCTGCACTATTTGCTGCTGGCCCCGCCAGATGATGACCTGGATGACCTGGCTGCGCCTGACCTGCCCGCGCTGGTCATGACCTCCGGCAACCTCGCCGAAGAGCCGATCGTCGCCGACAACGCCGAAGCGGAAGCCAAGCTGGCCGCGCCGGCCGACGGCTTTCTGCACCACAACCGCGCCATCCTGCACCACTGCGACGACTCAGTCGTGCGCGTCGTCCAGGATCGCTTGCTGCCGATCCGCCGGGCACGCGGCTATGCGCCCCTGCCCGTGCATCTGCCCTTTGCGCTGCGCGCTCTGCTGGCCGCGGGCGGGGAACTCAAAAATACCTTCTGCCTCACCCAAGACGCCTACGCCTTTCTTAGCCCGCACATCGGCGATATGGAGAACTTGGAAACTCTGGCTGCCTTTGAGCGCACCGTGGCGCACTACCAACGCCTCTTCCGTGTGACGCCGCAGGCGATTGTCTGCGACCTGCACCCCGGCTATCTCTCGACACGCTGGGCGCAGGAACAGGCCGCGGCCCGCGGCCTGCCCTTGATCCAGGTGCAGCACCACCAAGCTCACATCGCCGCAGCCATGGCCGAGCACGGCCTGCCCGCCGATGCCCAGGTGATCGGCGTCAGCTTCGACGGCACAGGCTACGGCTTGGACGGCACGATCTGGGGCGGCGAATTTTTTGTCGGCGGCTACCAGAGGCTGCGTCGCGCCGGCCGGCTGCGCCCCGTCCCCCTGCCCGGCGGTGACGCCGCCATCAAACGCCCCTACCGTGTGGCGCTGGCCCATCTCTGGGCCGCGGGCATCCCCTGGGAAGAGACGCTGCCGCCCGTCGCCGCCTGCCCGCCGGTCGAGCGCGGCGTCCTCCTACGCCAGTTGGAGACCGGTCTCAACAGCGTGCCCACCAGCAGCATGGGCCGACTGTTCGACGCCGTGGCCGCGCTGGCCGGTGTGCGCCAGGCCGTCAGCTATGAAGCGCAGGCCGCGCTAGAGCTAGAAACCCTGGCCGAACCGACCGATCTTCCGCCGTATGCCTTTGGGCTATGGAAACCGCATCCCTTGCATTCCGCCGATTCTGAGCTACAATTCGAGGTAGAGATAAGTAGCGTGATCGCGGCTGTGGCGCAAGATGTACAAGCCGGTGTGCGGCCGGGCGTCATCGCCACCCGCTTTCACCGCGCCCTGGCCGGCCTGGTCTGCGCCGCCTGCATTCGCCTGCGCGCCGCATCCGGCATCGCGACCGTGGCGCTGAGCGGCGGCGTTTTTCAGAACGTGACCCTCTTGGCGATGGTCACGGAGGGGCTAGAAGCCCAGGGCTTCACGGTCTTGACTCACCGCCAAGTCCCGCCCAATGACGGCGGGCTGGCGCTCGGCCAGGCCATCTTGGGCCACTTTGCGGCGCAAGCGTAGGTGTGGGTTCTCTTTTCTGGACTTTGCGACCCTTGCGATTTTGCTGCCGCTGCTTTTGATTCGAATAGTGGCGATACGCACACGTTCAGGTGTGTTTACATGGGGGAATTGCACATGTGTCTTGGCGTACCTGGCAAAATCATCGAAATCTATGAACAGGACGGCGTCCGCACGGGCCGCGTCGACTTCGGCGGCATCGTCAAGGAAGCCTGTCTGGAATATGTGCCCGAAGCGCAAGTGGGCGACTATACGATCATCCATGTCGGCTTTGCCATCACGCAGCTAGACGAGGTCTCCGCCCAAGAGACGCTGGCGCTCTTTCAGCAGATGGGCGTTTTACACGAAGAGCTGGAGCCGGACAAAGCGGCATGAAATATCTGGAGGAATTTCGCGACCCCGCCGTGGCGCGGCGGCTGCTGGACGACATCCATCGCATCACCACGCGCCCCTGGGCGATCATGGAGGTCTGCGGCGGGCAGACCCATTCCATCATCCGCAACGGCATCGACCAACTGCTGCCCGCCCAGATCGAACTGATCCATGGCCCCGGCTGTCCCGTCTGCGTCACGCCGCTGGAAATTATCGACAAGGCGCTGGCAATCGCCGCCCGCCCGGAGGTGATCTTCTGCTCGTTTGGCGATATGCTGCGCGTGCCTGGAAGCGACAAAGACCTCTTCCGCGTCAAGAGTGAAGGCGGCGATGTGCGCATCGTCTATTCGCCGCTCGACGCGCTCAAGCTGGCGCGGCAGCACCCCGACCGCCAGGTCGTCTTCTTCGGCATCGGCTTTGAGACCACCGCACCCGCCAACGCCATGGCCGTCGCGCAGGCCGCCCGCCAAGGGCTGACTAACTTTTCGATGCTCGTTTCGCATGTCCTGGTGCCGCCCGCCATTGAGGCGATCCTCAGCTCGCCTTCCAGCCGGGTACAGGCATTTCTGGCTGCGGGCCATGTGTGCAGCGTCATGGGCTATTGGCAGTACGGCCCCTTGGCCGAACGTTTCCGGGCCCCCATCGTCGTCACCGGCTTTGAGCCGCTCGACATCCTTGAAGGCATCCGCACGGCGGTGCGCCGGCTGGAGGCGGGCGAGGTGGGCGTGGACAACGCCTATCCGCGCGCCGTCACGCTGGAGGGAAACCGGCCCGCCCAGGCCATCCTGGCCGAGGTCTTTGAGGTGACCGACCGCACCTGGCGTGGTATCGGCACGATCCCCGCCAGCGGCTGGCGGCTGCGCCCGGCCTATCGCGCCTTCGACGCCGAAGAGCGCTTCGACGTGGGCGACATCCACACCGCCGAATCTGTCCTCTGCCGCAGCGGGGATGTGCTGCAGGGCCATCTCAAACCCAACGAATGCCCCGCCTTTGGCAAGCAGTGTACCCCGCAATCGCCGTTGGGAGCGACCATGGTCTCCTCCGAAGGGGCCTGCGCCGCCTACTACCGCTATGGCCGCTTCGCCGAGATCGCGCTTGATCATGCCTGACGCGCCCATGCCTGAATCCGTCGACTTCGCCAACTGGAGTTGCCCGCTGCCTCTGCGCAACCATCCGAACATCGTCATGGGGCATGGCGGCGGCGGCAAGCTCTCCGGCGACCTGGTGCAGCATCTCTTTATGCCTGCCTTCGCCAACGCCACGCTTGCCAACTTGGGTGATGCCGCCGTGCTGGACTTGGCAGACGGGCGGCTGGCCTTCACCACCGATTCGTTTGTCGTGCGCCCGCTCTTTTTCCCCGGCGGCTCGATCGGCGACTTGGCGGTCAACGGCACGGTCAACGACCTGGCAATGAGCGGCGCGCGCCCGCTCTATCTCAGCGCCGGGTTTATCCTCGAAGAAGGCTTGCCGTTGACCACCTTGGGCGAGATCGTGGCGCACATGGGCGCGGCCGCACGGCGCGCCGGGGTCTCGGTGGTGGCAGGCGACACCAAGGTGGTGGATCGCGGCCATGGCGACGGCGTCTACATCAACACCGCGGGCATTGGCCTCATCCCTCCCGGCGTGCAGATCGGCCCGGCGCAGGCGCGGCCCGGCGATGCCGTCCTGGTCAGCGGCGAGATCGGCGTGCATGGCATCGCCATCATGAGCGTGCGCGAGGGGTTGACCTTTGAGACCGTGATCAAAAGTGACTGCGCGCCGCTGGCCGGTCTGGTCGCCGCGATGCTCGCCGTCGCGCCCGACATCCACGTCCTGCGCGATCCGACGCGCGGCGGGCTGGCCTCCAGCCTCAACGAGATCGCCCACGCCTCACAGGTCGGCATGGCGCTGGAAGAGGCCGCCATCCCGGTCTCCGGCCCGGTGCGCGCCGCCTGCGAACTGCTGGGGCTGGACCCGCTCTATGTCGCCAACGAGGGCAAGCTGGTTGCCATCGTGCCCGCTCACGCCGCCGATGCGCTGCTCGACGTGGTGCGCCGCCACCCGTTGGGCAAAATGGCGGCGCGCATCGGCACGGTGACCGCCGACCATCCGGGCCGCGTGGTGGCACGCACGCCGTTGGGCAGCACGCGCCTGGTCGATCTCCAGATCGGCGAACAACTGCCGCGCATCTGTTGAACCAACTATATCTTCGCCTGTAGCCTGCCCTCTACCGGCGCACACTATCGCTATCGGTTGCGACCAGCCGCAGCCATGCTAGAGTATGCGCAGGAGCTATGCTGCACGATGACAGAGAATAACCTGCAAGACCAAACCTTGAGCGTTCAACCGACTATGACCAATATGAAGACGGGCATGACCCAGTGGGACCTTGCCGACCTGGAGGCGCTGCGCCGCGCCAAACGCCGGCTGGAATCGCCCAGCCTGACCGCCGAAATCTCCTCGCTGCTGGGCCAGCCGCTCGAGGTCGGGTTCAAGATGCTGCCCAAGAACTTCGGCGGGCGCATCCAGGCCATCACCCAGACGGCGCTGCTGCGCGCCGCCGATGTAGCCACCAAATCGCTGCAGAACAACAGCAGCGCCCCGTCGCGCGACGCCATGCATAAATGGCTCAGCGCCGGCTCCGGCGCAGTCGGAGGGGCCTTGGGGCTGTGGGCCTTGTCGGTGGAACTGCCCATCTCTACGACGCTGATCCTACGCTCGATCGCCGACATCGCGCGCAGCGAGGGCCATGACCTGGAGCAGCTTTCGGTGCGTCTGGCCTGTCTGGAAGTCTTTGCATTGGGGGGCCGCACCCCGCAGGACAACGCCGCCGAGAGCGGCTATTGGTTGGTGCGCGCCTCGCTGACCAAAGCGGTCTCCGACGCCGCTGCCTATATTGCCGAAAAGGGGCTGGTGCGCGAAGGCGCGCCGCCGCTTGTGCGGCTGGCCGCCACCATCGCCTCGCGCCTGAGCGCGGACATCTCCGCCCAGGCCGCGGCCAAGGCGATCCCCGTCGTCTCGGCGCTCACGGGCGCGGGGATCAATGTGCTCTTTATGAATCACTTTCAGGAAATGGCACGCGGCCATTTTGTGGTCAAGCGGCTGGAGAAAAAGTACGGCGCTGACGCCGTACAGACCGCCTATCGGCAACTTTCAACCTGACCGATACGCACCCCGATACCTTAGCAGAACAACCTCCACACAGGGCCGTCAGCCTTCCCTATGACCGTTGGCTTTCGACGATTCCCCCCTTCGACGCGCCTGCCACAACACGATCCAGCACACGGATAGAACAAGCCCTCCCCGCCCGGCGTGCTATAATCGCGGTGTTCCCGCTTGCCACACACGCCAAGGAGCCGCTTCGGTATGAACGAGAAACTCAGAATCTTCGCCTGCAGCTCAAACCCTGCACTGGCGGAGGAGATGTGCGCCTGCCTAGGCATCAGCCTGAGCAAGTTGACCATCACCCGCTTCTCCAACGACAACCTCTTTGTCCAGGTGCTGGAAAACGTGCGCGAGCGCGACGTCTTTGTCGTGCAATCCTGCACCCAGCCGGTCAGCGACAACCTGATGGAACTGATGATCACCATGGATGCGCTGCGCAGCGCCTCGGCCCGGCGCATCACCGCCGTGATCCCCTATTACTCCTATGCGCGCTCGGACAAAAAAGACGCCCCGCGCATCTCGATCACCGGGCGGCTGATCGCCGACCTGCTCCAGACCGCCGGGGCCAACCGCGTCTTGACCATGGACCTACATGCACCCCAAGTCCACGGCTTTTTCAGCGTGCCCGTGGATCACCTAACGGCGGTGCCGCTCATGACCGACTACATCGGCCAATCCTACGACCTATCGAACACGGCGGTGGTCGCCGCCGACGCCGGCGGGGCCAAGCGCGTGGGCCGCGTGGCGGCGCGGCTCAAGCTGCCGATGGCGATCATCGACAAACGGCGTGTGGGCGATCAGAACGTGCATCAGGGGTTTGTGGTAGGCGAGGTCAAGGGCAAAAACGCCATCGTCTTTGAAGACGAGATCGCCACCGGCAGCACCATGGTGACGACGATCCACACGCTGCGCGACGCAGGGGTAGAAACGATCATCGCCGGGGCTACGCACCCCATCCTGGTCGGCGATGCTGTACAAAACTTGAGCAGTTCGCCCTTGCAGGAGTTGATTGTCACCAACACCTGTGCGGTCGGCCCCGAAAAGCGCTTTGACAAGCTGACCGTGCTCTCGGTCGCACCGCTCCTGGCCGAAGCCGTGCGGCGCATTCACACCGGCGAAAGCGTCGGCGCGCTGTTTACTTAAAGGCGAGGGCCAACCATGTCGCAGGCTTTGGGATTCCATCACGTCCCTGACGATCTTTACTGTTTCCCCTCCCCCTCCAGCCAGGCGCGCAGATCGTCCACATGCTCGCGGTAATGCCCAAAGGTGTTGATCTCCACCTGCCGCAGGCGCGAGACAGGTTTCTCGCCGGGAAAGGCCACGGCCTCCGCTAACCAAGCCTCATCGCTTACAGCCACCCAGTCATAAATCTCCTGGATCGTCGCGCGCCAGGCGTCCAGCACGTCGACCCCCGCCGCCGTCTGGGCCTCGCGCCAGATGTCAGCGTTGATGGCATCGTAGGGCCGCCCCCACATCTCCGGGTAGCGCACCGCGCCGTCGCGGCAGAGCGCCAACCCCTCGGCTGCATACCAGAGCAGATGCGCCAGCAGGTCGCGCAGCGACCATCCGCCCGGCGTCATCGGCTGCTCAAGATGCTCGGTCGGGACCAGCGCGATCAACTGCTCCCACTGCCCCTGCTCGGCGCGCAGAATACGCAGGACCTCGGCCTTGGTGATCGGGTGTTCCGCCTCAGAGTCCATAGTGCTGGTCGATCTCCGCTTGATAGGCCGCGGCGCGCCCCTCCAACACTTCGGCCAGCGTTACCTGCCGCCGCGCCAGCGACGATTCGAGCATGGCAAAGGCGCAGCCCAGGTCACGCAGCCCTTCCTCGCCGCTGGTCTCCGGGTCACGGCCCGCGGCAATCGCCCGCAGCCAGTCCAACTGCTGGATCGCATACGCGTCGGTCAGCCCCAGCGGGAAGAACTCTTCGCGCTCATCGGGCGTGAGGTTGGCTTCAAAATAGTCGAGCAACGGCGTGGCACGGCCGCGTTCGTCGGTCAGCATCCCGCCCACGATCGCGCCGGCGCTGCCATAAAAGGCCGGCGCATCGGGGATCGCCAACGGCTTGCCGCGTCCAGCCCACGACCACAGCAGTTGGCCCACCGCCTCATTGTCAAAGCCCACCGTCGCCAGATAGGTGTCGTCCACCTCAGCGGCCACGGTCTCGACGACAGCGCCCGCCGTGTCACGGCGCACGCGCTGCGGCTCAAAGGTGCGCGCCACCGCGCTCACCCAGGCTACCTCGCCAAAGACATAGCGCAGCAGATGGAACTGATGCACGCCGATATCGATCGAACCGCCGCCGCCCCCCTCCAGCTTGCGATGCCGCCAGGGCGTCTCCGCCACCACGCGGTCGGGCGACCACAGCCCGCCGATTGAACCGGCAATCGCCATCTGCGGGCTGCCGATCTCGCCGCGCTGAACCGCCCAGCCCGCGGCGCGCGTAAAGCGTCCCTGACGTACATTCTCAAACGTGCCCAGTGTCAGCCCCTGAGCGCGCGCTTGGTCGACCATGCGCCGCGCCGCCTTGACCGAGATCGCCAGCGGCTTTTGCGTCAGCAGGTGCGCGCCCGCCTGGAACGCCGCCTCCGCCACCTGATGATGCAGCGCCAGCGTAGTGAAATCGTTGACCGCATCCACTACGCCATCGTCCAGCATGGCGCGATAGTCGGTGTAGACCCGCACGTCGACGTCGTCTTGAAAGTCGCTCAGATAGGTATGCGGCGCGGCCAGCGGGTCGCCCGATTCGGGCGGCAGCACCGGCGGCCGCGGGGTGGGACCCTGGCCGCGCACGCGAAACATTTCGGCATCTTCGGCGCGCCGCGCCACCAGCGCCGTGATGCGAAAATCGTCGACGCCCGCGGCGCGCAGTTTGGCATAGCCCTGCAAATGGGCGTTGAGGATGCGCCCACAGCCGACAATCCCGATGCGGATCATGCCCCTCTCCCCCTTTGTGACTGGATAAAGTGATCGGTGGTTCTCACAGCCACCATATGGATTCGGCTGTGGTTGAAGACGTTGTCCTGGACCACAACATAGGGATGGGGGATGGCGCTTCCCGCTTCGCCCAGATTGCCCAACGTTATCCAGTAGACTTCGCCTTGGTTGATGAGCCTTTTTGCCCCCTCGTCGGGCCTGGTGGCGCTCGTGCCTTGACTGGAGGCCTGGGAATGCCTGTTCACGCTACCCATAAATCGGCAGCGGCAGTGAAACCGTGCTGCCCTCCGTCGCAGCCAGCAGACCGGCCTCCAAGATCTCCTGCGCGTCGCGGCTCACCGTTGCGCTGCACAGCCCTTCGACCGGCAGCCCTCCGGTGATGCGGGAAAGGAAATAGGCCGTGGCGCTGCGCCGATCCTCCGGCAGCGCCGGCACGTCGACCGCTGCGCCGTCGGGCTGGTCACGCGTCGCCAGCAGCAGCCGCCCGCCCTTGCCAGGCTCCACCAGCAGCGTGCCTTCGCTGCCATAGATCGCCGCCACATACGAGGTCAAATGCCCTACCTGCGTCCAAGATGCCTCGGCCACGGCCATGGCGTTGGGCCACTGCATCACGATCACGGCGTTGTCGTCTACCGTGACATACTCCTTCACCAGCCGCCCCAGCATGGCGCTGACCCGGCTCGGCTGGCCCAACACCGTGCGCGCCAGCGCCGCGCCGTAACAGCAGTAGTCCATCAGCGCGCCCGCGCCGTTGCGTTCGGCGTCATACAGCCATTCGTAGAAAAAGGGCGTGCAGCCGATCTCCCTGGGGCCTTCGTGCGCCGAACGGTAGCGCGTGCCATGCACGCGGCCAATCGCGCCGCTCTGCGCCATCTCCAGGCCATGCTGTAGCTGCGGCAGCCAGGCAAACGGCCAGTTGACCATCAACGTCACCCCCGCCTGTCGTGCTGCGGCCAGAATGCGGTCTGCGCCGTCCAAGTCTGCGGCCATGGGCTTTTCGATCAGGATATGCAGCCCGTGCCGCGCCGCCAATTCGGCCAGCTCCACGCCGCCGGCGTTGTCGCCAAAAATATAGACCGCATCCAGCGCTACAGCATCCAAGAGCGCGGCAGCGTCGGCAAAGACCTGGATGCCGCTGTACTCCCCGCGGAGCTTGTCCAGCAGGTCGGGATGCGGATCCGCCGCACCGACCAGCGTGCCCAGCGACGACGCCGCCAGGTCGCGCAAATTACCCCATACATGGTCATGGGTCAGCCCCAAGACGCCCACCCGAATTGGCTCTGCCATTGCCGCCTCCTCAAATTGATGGTGATAGATTCAGAGGACAGTGTGTAGGTGCGGTTTTCGTGCAAAGAGAATATCGAGGCAATGTCATTCCTCGCCTCGGCCGCTGCGCCCTTGCGTACGCAGCGGCGCAGGGGGAACCGAGTCTCGAAATGACATAATCCAACGAATTTCTCAACCTTCATCCAACTGTATAAGATCAACTGCATAAGATTTTCTGATCGCGGCTGCCGGCGAGACCGGCAAAGCCACGGCCGCGTCTTTAACTGCGCAGCACAATGGCGTTCTGGGCAGGGTCGCGCACCAGCACCCCGCGCGCGTGCGCTTCGGTCGCGATCCCTTGCGCCTCCAGATTGGCGAGCAGCGCGGCCGGCGACGCCTCGTCGGGCAGCCGCAGTTCAACCCAAAGCAGCCGGGCCGCATCTTCCGGCGGCGGCGGCGCGCCAACCCCCGCCCAGACGTTGACGCCGACATGGTGATGATAGCCGCCTGCCGACAGGAAACTGGCCTGCCCCGCAAACCGCTGCATCAAGTCCATGCCCAAGGCCCCCGTATAGAAAGCTTCCGCCGCGGCCAACTGCGCCACGTGCAGATGGATATGGCCGACAAAGGTACCTGCCGCCAGGCCGTGCCATGCGTCGTTCTCCGCCGCGGCCAGGATGCCCTCGGCGTCCAGCGGGTCAAGCGTCATGCCCAGCTTGCCCTGCACAATGGGCCATTCGGCGCGCGGGCGGTCGTGATAGATTTCAATCCCATGCCCGTCAGGGTCGGAGAGATAGAGCGCCTCGCTCACGCCGTGATCGCTGGCCCCGTCCAGCGGCGTGCGCGTCTCGACTAAATGGCGCAGCGTTTCGCCCAGTGCGGGCCGCGATGGAGTCAACAGCGCAAAATGATACAGGCCGGAGTTGCGCCGCGGCGCAGGCTTGGCCCCCGGCTGTTCTTGCAGCCACAGCAGTTCGCGCCCGCCGACGCCCAGGCTCGCCGTGTCCCCCTCCTGCCCCAACGCCTCTAGCCCGATACGCTGGGTGTAATAATCCAGCGAGCGGCGCAAATCCGCCACCACCAGCGCCACGACGCCGATCTGGGCGCCGGGGTGAAGACGAAACGACATAACAGTCTCTCCTTTGAACAGGAACGACAGCAGTACGCAACTTGCACTGCGCCCTTGCGCCGTGACGCAGCATTCTGCCTCTCCCTTCTGAGCTTCGCGTTCTTTCTTTAGTTTCCGGTAAAAGTTGCACAAGGCAAGTTGAGAGATGACAAACGGCGATTAGCAGTCCACAATGAGGTAAGCCAATACCAACAGGAGTGAGACATGCTAATCGCCGTGGAACGCACTAT
>JADLFO010000006.1 GCA_020845455.1 Caldilineaceae bacterium | reverse complement strand
TTATGGGCCAAGTCATGCGCGCCACCAAAGGCAAGGCCGACCCCAACGCCGCGCGCCAACGGCTGCAAGAGCTGCTGGATACATAGAACTTACGCATTTCGAGAGGTTCAAGGTGAGATCACGACCCTTGTACTGAACCCAGAGAACTGAAGAACTCCTATGTTCACCTCCCTTGGTAATTCCTTTTTTGATAATTTTGATGACATCCTTCGTTTGCGCCTCGCCCTGTGGTAGTATGCTGACGGTTGGCGCAATCGGTCCGCAGACGGTATGCTACAGCGCATGCCGCGAAGGAATGCAGCGTGCGCGAGGCTAGACCGCATGAACGAAGATCGCTCCAAGTATAACCCCAGCCGCTTTCTGGTGGGGCTGCCCGTCCTGCTCGGCGACGCCGTGGCGGCCACGACGACCCTGGTCGAGCGGCTGCACGCCCTGGCCGCGGAGCGTGCCTTTAGCCCACTGGCGACGCTTGTGCCGGGGGCCGCGCACGTGCGCCGCGCGCATCACGCCGTGGCCGCCACGGTCTACGCCGCCATCCGCGCCACAGCGCGCGGCGTGGGAGAGGCCGGGAGCGCGGGGCTGGCGGCCGCGGCCGCCGCGGGCCTGTTCACGCCGCAAGGCGCGGCCGAGCGCCGGCTGCTGCACGGGGTGGGGATCCTCAACGGTCTCTACGGCGACACCGTCCGCCGGCGGCATGCGCGGCTCGACCTGGGCATGACGCTGCATTACGCCGACGACTGCGACCCTGTCACGCCCGCGGCGTTGGCGCAGCACGCGCCCCACTTGACCAACCGCCTCTGCCTCTTTGTGCATGGCGTCTGTTGTACGGAGCAGGCGTGGCGGCTGTATACGGGGCCGGGCGAGCTGCCGATGAGCGCACGCCTCTGCGCCGAGTTGGGGCTGACGCCCTTCTATCTGCGCTACAACTCCGGACGCCACATCTCCGAGAATGGCCGGGATCTGGCGCGGGTGCTGGAGGAGTTGGTTGCCGCCTACCCGCGGCCGGTGACGGAGATCGTGCTGGTCGGTCACAGCATGGGGGGGTTGGTGGCACGCAGCGCCGCCCACTATGCCCAGGAGCAAGAGGCAGCGTGGCTGCGCCATCTGCGCCGCATCGTCTATCTCGGCACCCCGCAGCGCGGCGCGCCGCTGGAACAGGTCGCCCACGGTCTGGCCTGCCTACTGGGCGCCATCCCGGCGCCGGGCACGCTGGCCCCCGCGGCGGTGCTCAAGGGCCGCAGCGCCGGGCTCCAAGACCTGCGCTATGGCTATACGCTGGACGAGGAGTGGCAGGGGCAGGCTGCCGGCGCGTGGGCGCAGAACCGGCGGCATGCGCGGCCGGTAGCGGGGATGGAGCATATCGCGGTGGCTGCCACCGTGGCCCGCGACCCGGCCCACTGGCGCGGTCGCCTGCTAGGCGACCTCTTAGTTCGCCCCGCCAGTGCGGGCGCGCCCCCCGCCGGTCGTGTCCACACCTTGGGCCGGCTGCACCACTTGCATTTGCTCAACCACCCCGAGGTCTATGCCGTCCTGCGCCGCATCTTTGCGGAACTGCCCACTGAGTCGCGGGCGGCAGTGGGCGGTTGAGAGGGAAAAGCCCCTGGGGTTGCCGCCTGGCCCTATCTTAAGAACGCAATCACGGGTATCTCAGCTTAGGGCAGCCGGTAGCCGTTTTCATCTACAGCCCGCTCAAACACAACTTCATCCAGATCAAACCCAAAGCCTGGACGATCCGGAACGACAACCTGGCCTTCGTCTATACGGTAGCCGCTCGGGATCAACCCAGGCGTGGCGGCCTCATCCCATTCCACAAAGCCAAAGCGACCAATCGCCGCGGCGAGATGGGGCGCCACATAGTTGCCGACATGCGCACCGTAATGATGCGGCGCGCTCTGCGCGTGCAGGCCATCCAGCCGTTGTCCCAAATGCAGCCAGGGCGTGAAGCCATAGCTGAAGATATCGTACTGCACCACGTCGATCACCCCGGCCTCCGCCCAGGCGAGCAGGCTGGGCGAAGCATCGCCCTCGCCGTCGGCAATCAACGTCTGTATTCCCGCGACCTGCATCCAGGCGCGCAGGTCGTCATAGAGCACCCGGTCTTCGTGAAAGGGTTCCTCGACCCAATGCAGTCTGCATTCGGCCGTCTCGGCCAGAACGCGTTTGGTCAGATTCAAGTTGTAACCGTTGTTGGCGTCAATCATCAGCGTCGCGTCCGGCCCTACAGCGGCGCGCACGGCGCGGATCACGGCGATATCGCGGCGTGTGCCTGCCTCCAACTCCATGTGGCGGCTGCCGCGTCCTACCTTTACCTTGAACGCCCGGTGACCCTGTTCCCAACCGGTCTGCGCTTCTTGCGCGATCAGCGCGGCGGCGGCCTGTTCCTCGGCCAGGTGCAGATCGTCTATATACAACGATGTGTCATAGCAGGGCACGCGCAGGGCGGCGGGAACAGCTTTGCTCATCATCTCAGCCGCCAGGGCATAGACCGGCTTTCCGGCCTGCTTTGCCGCTAAATCCCACAGGGCGCAGTCGAACGGTTGGCCCAACGCCGTCGCGCCCGCGTCGGGGTCAAAGAGCGCAGCGAGCGGCTGCCCCAGAATTTGTTCGGCCGCGGTGCGTGGCGCGCGCGAAAAGCCGATGCCGATATGTCCGTCACTGGTCGTCAGGCGTGCGATGCCGGGGCGCACGGTTGTGCCGTGGTTATCCAGCCGGGCATTGCGTCCGGCATGGCGTGGGCGTTGGCCTTCCAGGCGCGCCCATTCCACACGCCGAAGGGTCGGTTGTGTCATGCGCGTGCCTCTGCGACGACAGCGCTGTCTAGACTGTGCAGCGCCGCATCAATGGCGACCGCGTGGCGCTGCCGGTTGAGAAAGACGCTCACATGCGTATAGCCGGTGGCCTGCAGCATGCGCAGGGCGGGGATGTAATCGGCGGCCACGCGTTCAGGCGTATGCGCGTCGGCCCCAAGCACTACTGGAATCCCGCGTTCGTACATGGCGGCCAAGATGGTCGGCCCTGGGTTCATCTCCGGCAGCTTCTTCTGCAGACCCGAGGTGTTGAGTTCCATGGC
Organism: Caldilineaceae bacterium; assembly: GCA_020845455.1. Lineage (GTDB taxonomy): Bacteria > Chloroflexota > Anaerolineae > Caldilineales > Caldilineaceae > QEUY01. The sequence continues at coordinate 491 of JADLFO010000006.1, read as the reverse complement.
TACCCCGGTGGCCGCGATGCGGTCCAAGCAGACGGCCAGCGTATCGGTCAGGCGCGCCGGTTCCCATTGCTGGGGGAACTCATTCTTGACCAAATCCGGGTGCGAGAGGGTGTCGAACAGACCTGTCTCCGCCGCCAGCGCCAGATGCTCAAAGTAGGTGCGCTGGAAGGCCAATACATCCCCTGTGAAGTAGCGCTCTTTATACTGGGCGATCTGGGGATGAACCGACCCCAAGACGTGATGAAATTCGGCGCGGCCCAACTGCTTCTCCAGCCCCGCTTCCATCCCCGGCGCATAGTCGCACTCTAGACCCAAGCGGACATCCAGGCGGCCCGCCATGGCCTGGCGCGCGGCTTCGACCATGGCGACGTAGCGGCCAAACTCATGGTCGGCCATGCGCACGCCGGGCGACCAGCCGTCAATTGGCGGGTTGTGACAGGTTACGATGAGGCCGGCCAGCCCACGCTGGAGGGCCACCGCGGCATACGCTT
>JADLFO010000005.1 GCA_020845455.1 Caldilineaceae bacterium | reverse complement strand
GACCGGGTCACCCGCCAAGCGTGGCATCGCCGGTCAGGGGTAGCTTGACCACTTCACCCGACTGGGCCGAGCGGTAGACGGCCCGCACAATCTCCACCGCGGCCCGCGCCTCTGCGCCCTGGATGGCGGGTGCGCGTCCGCTGCGGATGGCCTCGATCAGATCGACAATCTGGCGGCGGTGCTTCTCAAAGCCGATGGCCAGCGGGTCGGACGCGCCGCTGCCCGACACCGGCTCCAGCCCCAACATGGCGGCTTCCTCTTGCGGCGTGCCGGCGGCTAACTTCCAGACCGCGATGCGCCCTTCCTCCAGCACAATCGTGCCGCGGTCGCCATGCAGCTCCACGCGTGCCGGGTCACCCGGCCAGGCGCTGGTCGCGCCTTGGATCACCCCCAGCGCGCCGCTTTCAAAAGTCAGTAACGCGCACGCCGTGTCCTCGGTCTGCATGCGATGGACCAGGGTTGCAGTCCGTCCAAAAACGCTTGCCACAGGCCCAGCCAGCCAGCGCACCAGATCGATATTGTGGATGGCCTGGTTCATCAGCGCGCCGCCGCCGTCACTCTCCCAGGCGCCGCGCCAGGCGCGATCATAATAGCTCTGGGGCCGGTACCACTTCACATAGACATCGGCCAACGTCAGCCGGCCCAATCGCCCTGCATCCACAGCGGTTTTTGCATGGCCCACCCCGGCGGCAAAGCGCAGCGGGAAAACGCAAGCCAGCACCACACCGGCCTGCTCCGCGGCTTCGATGATCGCATCGGCCCGCGCCAGGGTGATCTCCAGCGGCTTTTCGACCAACAGATGCTTACCGGCCCGTGCCGCGGCCACGGCAATTTCACCATGGCTGCCGCTGGGCGTCGCCACCACCACGGCATCCACGTCCGAACGCGTCACAGCCTCCCGATAATCGGGAAGCCAGATTGCCCCGCAGCTTGCGGCAAGCGCCGCGCCCGTGGCTTGGGTGCGGCTGCAGACCACGGTCACTTGGGCATCCGGAATCGCGGCAAACGCTTGGACATAAATCTTGGCAATGTTGCCCGCGCCAATTAGCGCAAAACGAGTCGGGGCCATGCATCCTCCTCTTATGCGGCAAGACGGCCAAACGTGGGACAGCCCGCCCTGCCTTGGCGGAAATGGTTCTCAGATCGTACAATAGGAGTCTTGAACCACCAAGTGAGCAGATAGCACATGGTTCGCAATGCCCGGCGCTTCGGTCTATCGCCAGACCGCCACTCGGCTACGACCCAAAACAGGAGACTTCCTATGAGCAATGATCCCATTCGCGTGGGCGTGATCGGCGCCGGCGCCAACACCACCAGTAAACATATTCCCGGTCTCCAGGCCATTGACGGCGTCGAAGTGGTCAGCGTCGCCAACCGCACGCCTGCCTCCGGCCGGCGCGTGGCCCAAGCGTTCAGTATCCCGACGGTGGCGGAGCACTGGAGCGAGATCATCGCCGACCCGGAGATTGACGCCATTGTCATCGGGACCTGGCCCTATATGCATGCGCGCCTGAGCATCGCGGCTCTGGAGGCGGGCAAGCATGTCATGTGTGAGGCGCGCATGGCGCGCGACGCGTCCGAGGCCCATGCCATGCTGGGCGTGGCCCAGGCCCATCCCCACCTCGTCGCGCAGATTGTGCCCTCCCCCTTTACCCTGGGTGTGGACATCACCATCAAACGGCTGCTGGCCGAAGGCTTCCTGGGTGATCTCCTAGCCATCGAGGTGCGCGCCGGGGGCAGCTTTTTAGACAAAGACGCGCCGCTGCACTGGCGTAACGACTTCGACCTGAGCGGCTTCAACACCATGACCATGGGCATCTGGTATGAGGCGATTTTGCGCTGGGCCGGTGAGGCCGTCGCGGTCACGGCGATGGGCAAGACCTATGTCAAAACCCGGCGTAACGAAACGGGCATGCTCAAGGCCGTGCGTATCCCGGAGCACATTGACGTCATCGCCGACATGGCTTGCGGCGCGCAGCTGCATCTCCAGGTCTCGACGGTCGCCGGGTTAGCAGGCGCACCGGAAGCCTATCTATTCGGCAGCCAGGGCACACTGCGCTTTTGCGACGGCAAGCTGACCGGCGGACGGCGCGGCGATACCCAGTTGGCCGAAATCAGCATCCCAGCGCAGGAAAAAGGCGGCTGGCGTGTCGAGCAGGAATTCGTCAATGCCATCCGCGGCGTGGAGCAGATCACCCATACCTCGTTCGAAGATGGGGTCAAGTATATGGAATTCACCGAAGCCGCGCTGCGTAGCGCGTCCGAAGGCCATACCTTTACTCTGCCGCTGTAGCTCTATATCGCCATGGACAACGTCTTCGCCACTTTTCCCGAAATTGAAACGGACCGGCTGATCCTACGCGAGATCATGCCCGAAGATACGGACGCGATCTACCGCATCTTTTCCAGCGAACAGGTCACGCGCTTTTATGACCTGGTCACCTATACCGACCCGAGCCAGGCCGAGGAGTTGATTGACTTCTTTGACGAGAGCTTTGAGCTGGAGCGCGCCGTCCGCTGGGGCATCACCCGCCAAGAGGATGGCGCGCTCATTGGCACCTGTGGCTATGGCTGGCTGCGTACCTATCGCGGTGAGATCAGCTACGATCTGCATCCGGACTATTGGGGGCAGGGCTATATGCAGGAAGCGCTCGACGCCATCATAGATTTCGGATTCAGCGAGTTCGGCCTAAACCGCGTTGAAGCGCTGGTCATGGTCGAGAACGCAGCCTCGGCGCGGCTGCTGACCCGCCTGGGCTTCCACGAAGAAGGCATCCTGCGCCAGCATGACTTTTTCAAAGGCCAGTTCCATGACATGCGCCTCTTCTCCCTGCTGGTCCAGGACTACTACGCCGAATAGCACCCACTAGCCGGAGGAGGTGATTCCATGCCGGGCGACCGCACGCCAAAACCTGCCAACTCCAAATCAACGGTCTCCGTAGGATTGCTCCTGGTCGCCCTGGCGGTCTACTTCCTGGCCCAATGGGGCGGCCTGGGCGTCTTCAACGGCGCGCCTCCCCCGGCCCCGGCCGCCACCGGCATCATCGCCGGCGGGCCGGTGGCGGCCGACGCGACTGCCACGCCCACCGTCAAGCCTACCGCCAAACCCAAGGCGACGCCCACGGCCACACGCAAAGCGCGTGCGACCTCCACCCCGGCGGCTGATGCCAACGCACCACCCACCGCGACCGCCAAGCCCACTGCGAAACCAACGTCCACGCCCAAACCAGCCGTGACTCGCGCCGGCAGCCTCCCCATCATCGCCTATGACGACCTGCCGCCCGAGGCCCATGACACTATTGCGCTGATCGACCGGGGCGGGCCATTCCCCTTCAGTCGCGACGGCGTGACCTTCCAAAACCGCGAACGCATTCTGCCTCGCAAGGCCGATGGCTATTACCACGAATATACGGTGATCACCCCAGGCGAAAACGACCGCGGGGCGCGCCGCATCGTGACCGGAGAGGACGGCGAGATGTATTACACCGACGACCACTATGACAGCTTCCGCGAGATCAGCTTTGAGGAGAAGCGCTGATGGCCGGCCACCCCATTGCCAACCTGATCTTGCGGGGCCATATCGCGCCAGGCGTCTATCGCGTTGACAGCGACGTGGCGTTTGCGCCCCTGGCCGCGGCGCTCAGCGCCCAAGGCTGGCGCGTGTTCGAGATTGACGGTAAGATGATCGAGGATAAGGCTGCCTTTTTGCGGGCTGTGGGGCAAGCCATGGCCTTCCCTGTCTACGCCGGGCACAACTGGGATGCCTTTGAGGAACTGATCACCGACCTGAGTTGGGCGCCCGCGCCCGGCTATGCCATCCTCTATGACGGGGTCTATCCCTTTGCGTCCGCGCAGCCCGACCACTGGAAAACGGCGCGGGCTATTCTGCAATCCGCCGTAGCCGAATGGCGCGAGCAGCATATTCCGATGGTTGTGCTGCTGCGTAAAAACTGGAACTGGAACCGCGACCTTCCGGCGCTCTCTGCCGAGCGAAGTAGAGCAACCCAATGAGCAAGCACTCTGATTCCCACGCCAACTCCCCCAAACATGCACGCCGACGCGGTGGCTGCTGCCTGGGCAGCCTGATCGGCGGCGCCATCCGCATGGCCTTCATGGCCGCGGGCGGCTGGATCGCATACAGCCACCTGAAGATTGACCATCAACTGCCGCTGCCCAAGGCGCTGCCTGCCGAGCAGATGTGGATCCCCTTCCCTCCATCCGGCACGCTCAATGCCTATGTGGAACGCACAGGCGCGGGCCGTCCATTGGTCTTGATTCACAGCGTCAACGCCGCGGCCGACGCCTATGAGATGCGGCCGCTCTTCCAGCGCTACCGGAGCAGCCGTCCGGTGCTGGCCCTCGATCTGCCCGGCTTTGGCTTTTCCACTCGTCCCGACATAGACTACACGCCGGACCTCTTTGCCCAGGCGGTCATCGCCGCGCTGCAGCAGTTCGACGGCACGCCCGCGGATGTGATCGCGCTGTCGTTGGGCAGCGAGTTTGCCGCCCAAGCCGCGCGCCGGCGCCCCGACCTGCTCCACAGTTTGACCCTTATTTCGCCCAGCAGCCTCAGCCGGCAACCGCAGAGCGGCACGCCCCAGGCCATACAGCAGCGCGCTATGTCCGACCGCGCCCACAACTGGCTGCGCATCCGCCTTTGGGCGCGCCCCTTCTATGACCTGCTGACCACGCGGCGCAGTATCCAGTACTTTCTGCAAAAGAGCTTCACCGGCGCGGTTCCGCCCGACCTGGTGGACCATGCCTATGCCACGGCCCATCAACCCGGCGCCGAACATGCGCCATTGACTTTTGTCAGCGGCAAGCTCTTTACGCCCGACGCCATGCAAACCCTCTATCGCCTTGTCACGACACCTACGCTGGTCGTCTATGACCAGGATGCATTTGTCAGCTTCGATCTTCTGCCCGAACTGCTGCGCCAGAATCCGACCTGGCGCGCAGAGCGTATCACCCCAACTTTGGGATTGCCGCACTTCGAACGGCTGGGCGAAACCGCCCAAGCCATCGAGCGCTTCTGGGCAGAACTAGAATAGGCGCATACCCCATGACCCAATCTGCATCGCGGCGCGTGGTCGCGCTCGACCTGGACGACACGCTTCTACGCAGCGACGGAACCATCTCACCGCGCACCGTCGATCTGCTGCGTCACTGGCGCGCGGCCGGTAATTATGTGGTCATTGCCACCGGCCGTCCCCCGCGCAGCATTGCCGAAGCGCTGCCCGACGATTTTCATCAAGTGCCGTGGATTACCTATAACGGTGCGGTCGTTTTCGAAGACGGAGAAAAGGTCTACGAAAACCTGCTCCCCATCGAAGCCACACGCCACATTGTCACGCTCGTGCAGGAGGCGCTGCCCACCTGCGTCCTTGGGCTGGAAATTGACGATATCCTCTATCTCAACCAGCCCACCAAACGCCCGACAACCTATCAAGTGGCCGATCTCCTGGAGATCGCGACCGCGCCGTCGGCCAAGGTGCTTTTCTGGCACGCCGACTTTCCCAGCCTCGACCCTGTACTGACGGGGCTGCCCGCCGGTGCGCGCGCCCTGCTCTCGGATAAATACAGCCTCGTCCAGATTTTGGCCGCCTCAGCCGACAAGGCCGAAGCGCTGCGCTTCCTGGTCGAACGCTGGCACTTGGATATGAGCCAGGTTGTCGCCTTTGGCGATGATGTCAACGATGTCGAGATGGTGCGCTGCGCCGGTCTCGGCGTAGCTGTGGACAACGCCATCCCCGCGGTCAAGGCCGTTGCCAAGCGTATAACGCTTTCCAATGACGAAGATGGCGTGGCGTTGGTCCTGGCGG
>JADLFO010000004.1 GCA_020845455.1 Caldilineaceae bacterium | reverse complement strand
ATAGGGCCGGAGGTCGAAGTCGTCGCCATCGACGAGGTCCAGTTCTTCGACTGGACCATCGCCGACGTCTGCAATTCGCTCGCCAATCAGGGAAAATGTGTGATCGCCGCCGGGTTGGACCAAGACTTTCGCGGCGAACCGTTCGGCCCCATGCCGCTGCTCCTGGCCCTGGCCGAACGCGTGGATAAACTACACGCCATCTGTGTTGTCTGCGGCTCCTCGGCCAGCCGTACCCAACGGCTGATCGACGGGCGGCCCGCCCGCTACGATGACCCCATCATCCTAGTCGGCGGCAGCGAACGCTATGAGGCGCGCTGCCGCCGCTGTCACCAAGTGCCCGGCAAACCGGACACCGTGCTCTCACAGGCCGGCGATCTGGCCGCCGACGCGCCGCCTACTCGATAATCCATCAACCTGTACATACAAAGCCCCCTGTCGGGCTGCGCGCCCGACAGGGGGCTTTGTGCGCTCGATTCTCTGCTCTTCCGCCGCTTTGCGTCTGCCCTCGCCTGCCCCCATAAGGGTAAGGATTCTTTGCAAGCTTTGCGGTGAATCTCGCGGCGAATCTCCTACTCCACGGTCAGGTCCAACACCTCGCCCGTCGTGGCGTCGACCGTGACCTTCGCCGTCGCTTCCGCCGTGAACAACTCCACCACCCACACCGCCATGCCGTCGATTTCGTCCGGCGTAGCCACCTTCTCGTCAATCTCCCCGGTCAGCAAACCGCTCTCTTCAACCGCCGCCGTCGCGATCTCGATCGCCCGCCGTGCGTTGACCCCCTCCGGCTGCCCCCTATCGGGCTGCGCCGTCACATCCGGCGGCGTCGCAGGCCGCTCACCCAGCACCACCGGGATCTGCAGCGTCTCCTCGCCGCGGATCACGGTCAGCGTCACCGTTTGGCCGGGCGATGCCTTGGTCACCAAGTAGCTGACCAAGTCCTCAAACCGCAGCACAGGCTGCTCATCGATCGCCGTGATCACATCGCCGCCCCGCTCAAACTGGGCCCCGTTCTCATCGGTTACAACCTCGCTCCCGCCGACCAGTTCCGACTGCGAAGCCGGCCCGCCGGGGATGATCTCGGCCACATAGACGCCCAGCCGGTTGCTGGGCAGCCCCAGCACATCCGCCATGCCCGCGCTGATCGTCGAGCCGGACATTCCCAAATAGGCATAGTCGTAGCGCCCCTCCTCGATCAAGGCAGGCACAACCCGATGCAGGATCGAGACTGGGATAGCGAAGCCCACCCCGGCGTTGGCCCGCACCTCCGACCGGATGGCGAAATTCACCCCTACCACGCGGCCGGCCAGGTCGATCAACGGCCCGCCCGAATTGCCGGGGTTGATCGCCGCATCGGTCTGGATCACATCGGGCAGCGTATAGCGGTTGACAAAACCATCGCCCACCGGCACGCCGCGGCCCAGCGCGCTCACGATCCCCGCGGTCATCGTGCCGTCCAGCCCAAACGGGTTGCCGATGGCGATCACCGAATAGCCGACGCGCAGCGCGTCGGCGTCGGCCAGGGGCAAGGGCCGCCACTCCATCCCTTCAGGCGGCGTCACCTTGATCACGGCCAGGTCGGCCTGCGGGTCGGCAGCGACTACTTCTGCGCCCGCCCAATAGCCGTTGCTAAACACGACCAGCACGTTCTCCGCTTCTTCCACCACATGGTTGTTGGTGACAATATGCCCTTGGTCATCATAGATAAAGCCCGAGCCTTGGGCCTGTTCCAGCGGGCCCTCTTCGGGCAGGCCAAACCCTGGGATCGACATGCCCGTAGCGTGCGTCGTCACCTGAATATTGACCACAGAAGAGGCGACCTGGGCATACAGCTCGGCCAGCGCCTCCTGGTCGTCAATCAGCGAGGAGGTGGACTGCGTCTCCACAGCCAGATCGCCCAGGCGAGCAGGCGCAGCCGCCGGAGGCGACGCGGTCACGACCGTGTTGTTCCAAAGCGCAGGGCCATAGATCGCGGCCAGGATCAACGCCGCGGCCAAAGCTGCGCTCCACAAAGCGCGACCGGCCCACCCGTGTGCGTTGCGCCCCCGGCGTTCTTCCACCGGAACCAGCCGATACTGAGGTTGAGTCATGGGTAATCTCCTACTCCTCTGTGTGATGATATGCCGTGTAGCAAACCGCCTACCGCGCGCTGCGCCAAGCAACCAGGTAACAATCGCCATCGCAGGGAGCCGACTCCCTCAGACGCCGGTTGCAGCCATGCTCAGGGCGCAAGATGAGACACATCTTAAGCGCGTCTTAAGAGCCGTTAAGCAATCCGCATCCAACATCCAGACCGGCCCGATCAATCTCGGCGCTATGAACCGGATACTACGAACCTGGTATGGCGGTCGCCTCCGGCGACGGCGCCGCTGCAGGCGGCTGCGGCGTGGGCAAGACCGCGCCGGTTGCCTGCGCCAAGGCCTCCAGCGTTGTCTGTAGCTCGGCGATCGCCGCGCCGTACCCTGCCCAATCACCCGCTCGCGCCGCGGCCTGGGCTGCGGCAAACTGCGCGTTCGCCTGCTGCACCAGCATCCCCAGCGGCAACCCATCTCCCCCGGCTGTCGAATCGGCCCCCGCGCCCATCTGTTCGCCTGCCAGGATCGGCACAGCGGCCTGTCCACCAAAGCTTGCCAGATCGGCCAGTTCAGCATCGCCCAACACCGTCCGGCCAAACAGTTCGACCAGGGCTAGCCCCAGATTCTCGGCCATCTCCACCCGGTCGCCCGTGGCGACGATCACCCGCTGCAGTTCCGGAATCCTGCCGCTGGCCGACTGTAAATACATCGGCTCCACATAGAGCAGACTTCCCGCCAGCGGGATCACCAGCAGATTGCCGCGGATCACGCTGGAACCTTGCTGGTTCCACAGGCTCAACTGTGCGCTGATGATCGGGTCCTGGTCGATGCGCGCCTCGATCTGTTTGGGGCCAAAAAAGAGCGAATCCTTGCCAAACTCATAGACTAACTTGCCGCCATAGACCTCGGGGTCGCTGCGCGCCGCCAGCCAGGCGATCAGATTCTCCCGGTTGGCCGGTGTAAAGGGCAGGATCTGCACATACTCCAGCACATCGGAACCGGGGAGCTGCATCATCACATAATACGGCTCCATAGCGACGGTCTCATTGCCAAAGATCTCTTGCGGCCAGGCCCACAGATCCTCGCGGTTATAGAACTCGTCGACATCCGTCATATGGTAAGTGCGAAAGACTTCCGCCTGCGCTGCAAAGATGTCCGTCGGGTAGCGGATGTTGTCGAGAATGTCGGCGGGCATCGCATCGCCCGGCGTAAAGAGCGTCGGGAAGATGCGCGCATAGGCCGCGGCGATCGGCTCGTCTGGGTCCATCAGATAGAAGCGCATGCCGCCGTCATAGGCGCTGATCACCACCTTCACCGGGTTGCGGATGTAGTTGATCGTGTTCAACGGCTCGCTGTAGGGGAAACGGCTGCTCACCGTATAGGCGTCAATCGTCCAATAGAGCGCGCCGTCATCCCCGATCACAATATACGGGTCCTGATCATAGCGCAGGAAAGGCGCCACCTCGCGCACCCGCTCGGCGATATTGCGCCGCCACAGCAGTTGGCTATCAGGGTTAATGTCCTGGTTGAGCAGCAGATTGATGTCGGCAAAGTGGATCGCAAAGAGCAGCCGCATCCCCCAGTGCATATCAATGCCCGTGTCCGCCGCAAAATGGGTCGTCACATTCATATCGCCGCGCGGATAGTCAAACTCGGGCTGGTCGGTGCGTGCGATGACATAGCTGTCGGCCAACTCGCCAAAATAGATCTGCGGTTTCGTCACCGTGATCGCGCCTTGGGGCGGCAGATCCTTCAAATAAAAGTCCGGCAGCCCATCGCGCGTCACCTGGGCCACGGGCGAAGCCGCCACGCCAAAGCCATGCGTATAGACCAGGCGGCGGTTGACCCATGTCTGCGCCTCGGCGCTGAGCCGGTCGGCCACCAGTTCACGCGCCGCCAGCATCACCTGACGCCGCGTGCCGTCGATCACATAGCGGTCGACATCGATATCGTTGAACTCATAGTATTGGCGCAGCGCCTGCACCTGGTTATAGGTCTGCAACAAGGGCCGGTAATCCCACAGCCGCACATTAGCCACTGTTGCGCTTTCCTGCTGCACGCCGGCCGCGCTCAACCCGTCCGTGATCTCATAGGTGCGTACCTCAATCTCGCCCAGGTCGAACCCGTGCCGCGTGAAGGTGATGTTGTTTTCAATATAGGGGCGCTCCAAGTTCAACTCGTTCGGGCTGACCTGGAAACGCTGCACCAGCCCCGGAAAGACATTGCCCGCCAAAAACGCCACCGCTACCCAGACCACCAGCACCGCCACCATCGCGCGCCAGGCCCGCCGCGCGACCGCCGTCACGACCAACAACACCCCCGTCGCCAGCGTGACGATGCTCAGGATATTATAGGCCGGCAGCTGTGCGCGCGCTGCGGCATACCCTGCGCCAAAGACCACCCCGCGCCGGCTGTAGACCAGTTGATAGGCGTCCAGCCGATACTGCCACGCCACCACCACCAAGATCAGCGCGCCCAAGATGGCGAGATGCAGCAACACAGGCCTGCGCGTGCGCCAGCCGCGCCAGGCGATCCCGCTGACCAGCGCCGTGGCCACCAACGTCACGACCAGCAGAAAAAGCAACCAGTTCTTGAGAATCTGCCAGACCGGCAGCGTGAACAAAAAGAAGCTGACATCGCGGCCAAACAGCGGATCCGCCAAGCCATAGTCATGTTGATTCAGATAGACCAACACGCTCTCCCAGGTCGCCCCGGTGGTCAACCCCACGAACACGGCGATGACCGCCGCCGCGATCAGCACCAGCGGCACGACCTGAATCCCCAGCGCCGCAGCCGTCACCTGCAGCGGCGTCCGCTCCAGCCCAAATGGCTCCAAGCGGCGCACCAGCCAGACATTGAACGCCACAAACAGCCAGAACAGCCCGGCCCCCAGCGCAAACAGCGCCAGCCGCGCCCACAACCGCGTCGTAAAGACCTGCTCCAGCCCCAGGCTTTGATACCAAACAAAATCGCTGTAGAAGCTGATGATCTGGTTAAAGAAGAGCAGCAGCAACAATGGAATCACCCACCAGAGATAGCGGCGCGGCGCGCCGGGCTGCGGTCGAGGCCGCGGCGGCTCGTCGGGCGGAACCCAATCGCCCTCGCCTTGCAGCTTATCCTCCAACGAGCGAATCAGTTCGGCAAACGGATCATTGTCTCTCATCACGGCATCCTTGTTGTGGCGGTTCGCCTTTTCATTGTACCAGAAGTGGGCCAGGGCCGTGTGAAATAGCTCCCATTGCCGTCAGCCATAATTTGTGCGCCATGCTATGCTATAATCCCACCCATGAGCGCACACCCTTGGCCCGACCCGCTGCAGCCGCCCGGCCCCGGCGACATCCGCGAACTGCTCACCCGCTTCTGGACCTATTTGGCAGAACTGGCCGATTTGCTGCCCCACGGCGAGATCTTGCTGGCCGCCGAACAAGTTGCCGCGGTGCGCGCCGTCGTCATCCAAATGATGCTGGCGCTCAACGGCATCCAACGCCCGCCCGCCACGCGCCGGCTCAACCGCTATCTCAGCGCGTCTCAGCGCGCTGCGCTGGAAAAAACCTTGATCGCCCCCAGCGCCGGCGTCGATGCCTGGCTCGGCCAAGCCGTGGCGCTGGTCGTTATCTACCGCTGGTATGCTCCCCAACTCGTCGCCCGCTATGCGCTGGACTATCCCGCGCATGCCGAGCAGCAGGCCTGGAACACGCTGACCCAGGCCCTCCCCGGCTGGCCGCAGGCCGTCACCACCGAGTAACGCCGTGCAGCCCCTCACCCTGGTCTACATTGCGCCCTTTGGCCTGGAGAAAAAGACCACCGTCTGGGCGCGCACCCTGCCCCTGGCCGCAGAGTTGGTATGCCGCGGCCACCGCGCCACCATCCTCGTCCCGCCTTGGGATTCGCCCGCCTCTGCCGGGCAGCAGAGCGTGCAAGAGGGGGTCCACGTCGAACAGATGTCCCTGGGCGGCGGCATCCCAGCCGTGGTGGCGCGCCTGGTGCGGCGCAGCGCAGCCCTGCGCCCGGATGTCGTGCATATCGTCAAACCGCGCGCCCATGCCGGGCTGGTCCAGTGGTGGTTGTGGCAGACGCGCCGCCGCAACCGCGCCGCGCCCAAGCTGCTGTTGGATGTCGACGACTGGGAACAGGCCTGGGCGTCGATCAATCACTACGCGCCGCCGGTGGCACGCTTTCTCGCCTGGCAAGAGGAGTGGGGCATCCGCCACGCCGACGGCATCACGGCAGCCAGCCGCTGGCTGATGGAGCGTGTTCAGGCCGCGGCCCCAGCCACCCCGCGCCTCTATCTGCCCAACGGCGTATCCCCGCCCGCCGCGCATCCCGCCGCCGCGCCCCCAGAGCATTCGGCTCCCGGCCCGCGGCTGCTCTACTTCAGCCGCTTTGTCGAAGTGCCGCCGGCTTGGCTGGCGCGCTGCTGGGCCGCGCTGCGCCAAGCCGTGCCCAGTGCCCAGTTGGTGGTCGCCGGGCAAGCGCTCGCCCCCCATCTGGAGGAGGCGATGCGCAAGGCGATTGACCCGATCGGCAATGTCGCCTGGCTGGGCTATATCCCCCCTGCCCAGGTAGGCGATCTCTACGCGTCCAGCACCTGCGCCCTCTTCCCTGCTGCGCCTGCACCGCTGCACCAGGCCAAATGCAGCGTGCGGCTGGCGACCGCGCTTATGCACGGCGTGCCGGTTGTCGCCAGTGCGGTGGGGGAGCAGGCGGCCTATGGCGCAGAGGGGGCAGCCCGGCTGGTGGCAGAAAATGCCTCGCCGGAGATGTTTGCGGCGGCAGTGGTCGAGGTGTTGGCTTCGCCTGGCGACCGCGCCGCCCTGGCCGAAACTGCACGCATCCGCCTGTCGGCGCGCTACAACTGGCCGCGCCTCGCCGCCGAGCTAGAGGCGTTCTACTTCGCGACAATCGGAGATTAACCGCAAAGT
>JADLFO010000003.1 GCA_020845455.1 Caldilineaceae bacterium | reverse complement strand
GCGCGCATCTTCGCGCAGCCAGAGCAAACGGCCCTCGGCCAGATAAAAGCCGATCTGCGGGCGGCGGGCGTGGATGCCCTCGACGGCCTGCGCATTGGCCCCCAGCGCACCGGCGATCACGCCGGTCGTGGTGTTGATCGCAAAGACCGCGGGCGTGTCCACGTCGCGGCCTGCGGGCAGCGTCTGACAGTCGACGGGCGGCTGCACATAGGCGCGGCTGTCGGCCCCCAGCAGCGCGGGCTGGAGATAGATCGGGCTGCCCTCGGCCACAGGCGCGACGGCGCGGCGATCATAGTCCTGGCAGACGGCGCTGGGCGCACAGCCGTTGTGGGCGCGCAGCCGCCCGCGCCACTTGCCCTGGAAGGGGTCAAAGGCCCCGGTCTTGCCCTTGGCCCGATCCGCCGCCGCGCCCGACCGGTCGTCGTTGCTCTGCAGCGCGGCGACAACCTCATCGCGCGTCAGCGTGCGCCGCGCGTCGGCCCCGCCAACCTGGGGGATCGAGGCGGCGGGCAGCAGCACAGCGCCCAGCGCCGCGGCCAGCCCGCGTGCCTGGACAAAGAGGTCGTTGTAGCGGTCCCAGATGGCGCGCTCGCCGGCATCGGCGGGCCGGGTCGTCTGCACGGCGACAGCCGCTTCGCCGCGCAGCGCGGCCAGCCCATTGTCGCCGGTGACGCCGTCGCCGCGGCGCACGATCAACGGGATCGGCTCGCCCGCCAGGTCGCCGTCGACTTTGATGTCCAGCATCAGGTCGGGCTGTGCGCCCGCGCTGGGCGTGACGCCGATCAGGCGGCGCAGCCCCTGGTCGCCGGTGATGTCACCTTTGAGCTTGTGCGTCGTTGCGCCGTCGGCGGCAAAAAAGCGCACATCCGCTGAGGTGGCCGATACCCGGCGCAAGATCAGTTCGACCTCGCCGTCAGGCGCAGCGGGCGTCCAGCGCACCTCGATCCAGAGCAGCGCAGGGCCAAGCAGCAGCGGATCAGGCAGGCTGATCTTGATGGCGGCGTTAAAGCGCTTGGCAAAGCAGAGGGTGCTGCGCGTCAGCACGCCGCTGCGGGTATAGCAAGTCATGCGCTCTCCTAGGGAGCCTGCACGTTGATGACGACATTTTGCAGCACGATGGCCCCGAAATTGTTCCCTACCCCATCCCAAACTTTGACGGCAGTACGCAGTTCATAGAGATAAAGCTTACGCAGCGTAGTCTCCAGGTCGTCGCCGCGCACGGGCGGGGCAAAGCCGGCGTCACGGTCGAAATCGGGTTGATAGCGCACGGTCATCGTCTCGGTGCGGCCTGCCGAGCCGGGCGGCGCTTCGAAAGAGATGTTGACAATGCCGTTGGCATTGGTGGCGCGGTTCAGCCCGGCGGACGGCACGGCCCCGTGGTCCGCGGCAGGGCCGCCGCCAACCGGCGCAAAACGCCAGTCGGCAGCCGTGGTCACCGTAAAGTTGAGGTTATAGCCGGGCAGCGGCTGCCCGGTGACGTCCTTGACCTGGACGATAAACGATTTGGTATCTGTCTCTTTGACGGTCGTCGACGCGCCGACCGCGCTGCCCGGCGTCGTGCCCGACGTGCCCTCGGTGACGGTGACGGTGGGCATCAACTGGTTGTTGAGTTCAAAGATCGACTGCACGATCTGCGCCAGGTTGGACGGGTCGGCGCGCGCCGCGGCTAATACCTGTTTGAAATAGAGTTCCGACCCCTGTTTGCGCTGGTCCGAGGTGGGGCTGGGCGGAAAGGCGCGCAGCGCCTTGCGCAGAATGGCAGAGAAGCGGCGGCTCTGCTCGGTCGTGGCAAAGGCGTTGTAGCCGTACCAATACGATGGCGTGTCGGCAAAGAGCGTGCCGGGGTCGGTCAGGGCGTGATGCAGTTGGTAGAGCGTGTTGGAGAAGTAGCCTTCCACCTCCAGCCCCTTGTTGGGCGTGTCAAAGGTGGGCGCGGCGGGGGTTGCCACGCCGCCGACCAACGTGGTCGTCGCGCCGCCCACCAAGTAGAAGGTCCCCTTGACTGTGTCATCCTCCCTTTGCTCGATGTTGCCAAGCCGGCTGGCCGTGCTGTTGAGGCCCGCCATACTGTAGCCGCGCACGCGGTCACTGCTGCCATATTCCGCGCCCCAAAAGAGTTGGGCATAGTTGGCGTAGCCCTCAGAGATCGCGCCGTTCTTGGAGGTGATCTGGTCGTGATTGTGGTCGCCGCTGGTCAACCCGAAGGGCGGGAAGGGCCGCACCGACTTGTCGAAAATCCAGTGGTGCATCTCGTGGACGATGACCGAATCGTCCCAGGCGTCGGCCCCGCGGCCCGTCTCGTCGCTGCCGACCTTGAGCGTATCGGCAAACCAGGGATGGACGCTGCCCGGTTTGCGCAGCAGATCGATCAGCAGCTTGTGGCTGTGGTCGGGGTCGCCCCAACGCTGCCCGGCCTCGTCCTCGCGGCTGAGGTGTTTGAGCCAGCGCTGCGCGGTGTAGGCGACGTTGAGCGTGTTGATCGCGCCGTTGACCAGCTTGGCCGGCCCCAACTGAAAGCGGGCGCTGTAGCGGTCGTCGGAGAAATCGTCTTCCGGCTCGCTCACAAAGTCGTTGGACGAGAGCGCAATCGTGGCGATCAGCCCCAGCAGCGGCCACAACACCGGCACCTGGCGCAGCCCATAGGACGCGCCCGCAAAGGGCACGTTGGCAATCTCGACCTTAAGGCCGATCTCGGAGCGGCGGTCGGTGTCCATCACGGCACGGAAGGAGATATCGGGCAGCCCTTCGCCCAGGTTAAAAAGGTTGGTCAAGACGTTGGTGCGCGTGCGCGCCAGGCGCAGCCGGTGATGGCCGGTGTCGGCCACGATCAGCAGTCCCTTGGCGTCCATCACGGCGCGGCTGGGGTTGTGATAGCGCTGCATGCGCGCCTGTTCGGGATAATATTCGTGCTGCACCAGCCGGGCGAAAAGCAGATCGTTCTCTTTGACGCTGCTGTTGTTGCCGGTAAACAGCAGATCGCCCGCATTCAAGACACGGACAAAATTGGCGCTGCCGTCGCTGGGTGTGAGCGTGAGCATGCCGCCGGTAGTGACTAGGCGCGCATCCGGCCCATAGATCTCGGTGTAGGCTTGCGAGACGACGGCCGGGGCGAGCGTGACCTTGCCCTTCTTGGGGGCGCGGGTCGGGCTGATCGTCCTCATCCGCACCAGGCTGCGCAGATCCCAAAAGCCCAAGATGTCGCCGTCGGCCTCGATGCGGAAAACCATGTCCAGGCTGCGGTCGGTGACAAGCAGCTTGCCGTCGTCGTCGAGCGCGACGCCGCAGGGCTGGAGCAGGGTCAGGGCATGGCCTTGCAGCTTGATCTCGCGCACAAAGACGTCGGCGGCGTCAAACTGGACAATGCGGCCATGGCCGGAGTCGGCGACATAGAGGTTGCCCTGGGCATCGACCGCCACATCTTCGGGGTGGTCGAAGGGCGTTGGACCGGGGTTGAGCGCGCCCACAAACGTGCCGTCGAGCTTGACGATCTGCACGCGGTTGTTGTTGCGGTCGGCCACATAGAGCCGCTTTTCGGCCCGGCTCACCAGGGCCATGCCCAAGGGCCGGTCGAACTGGTTAGCCCCCGCGCCGGCTGCGCCAAAGTCGGACTGGTGGGCAAAGGCGGCGTTGTAGTGGCGGATGCGGTGGTTGGCCGAGTCGGCCACATAGATGCTGCCGTCCACGTCCACGGCGATACCGACCGGCGCATCCAGCCCGCCCAGGGCGACCGGCGGCGCTACAAGAACCAGTTCACCGGCAGGGTTGCGCTCAAAGACGACCACCCGGTCGTTGCCCGTGTCGCTGACCCAGAGCTTGCCGTCGGGCGCAAAAGTGACATAGCCCGGTTCGAACAGATGGCCCGGCTCGCCGTGCGGCGTCCACGGGCCGGCGACGGCCTGCGGCGCGGCGTTGTCCGCCAGGCGCGTGCCCGCGCCCGTGCCGGTGACGCCGCCGTCAAACACGGTGGCGCGCACGATGCGCTGGTTGGCGGTGTCGGCGGCGTAGAGTTCGCCG
>JADLFO010000002.1 GCA_020845455.1 Caldilineaceae bacterium | reverse complement strand
GCCGTCGTCGTCGTCAGCTATAATACCTGCGACCTGCTGCGCCGCTGTCTGCGCAGCGTCCTGGCGACCCCCTTGCCGCCCGACATGACGCTTCAAGCCCTGGTCGTCGACAACGCCGGCCAGGACGGCAGCGCCGCCATGGTGGCGGATGAGTTTCCTACGGTGAACTTGACGGCGTCGCCGATCAACCTGGGCTTCACCGGCGGCAACAACCTGGCCCTGCACGCGCTGGGCTTCCCGGTGACGCCGCCTATCGCGGCCCAACCCCTGGCCCCAACCCCACAGGCCGAGCCGCCCGATTTTGTGCTGCTGCTCAACCCCGACGCCGAGGTGCAGGGCGACGCCATCGTCCTCATGGCACGCTTTCTAGCACAGACGCCCCAAGCCGGGGCCTGCGGCGCGCATCTGCGCTATGGCAATGGCCGCTTCCAACACGGCGCGTTCCGCTTCCCCACGCTGGCGCAGGTCGCCCTCGACCTCTTCCCGCTGACGGGTCTGCCCGGCATCCACCGGCTCTATGACAGCCGTCTCAACGGGCGCTATCCGGCGCGGCGCTGGTTAAGCACGCAGCCGTTCGAAGTGGACTTCGTGCTCGGCGCGGCGCTGATGCTGCCCGGCGCGGCCATCCACGCCGTAGGCGGGCTGGACGACGGCTACTTTATGTACTGTGAGGAGATGGACCTCTGTCTGCGGCTGCACGCTGCGGGTCGGGGCGTCTACACGCTGCCCGCCGCGCTGGTGATCCACCACGAAGGCCAGAGCAGCCGCCAAGTGCGCTGGGACGCCTATGAACGGCTCTGGCGCAGCCGTCTGCGCTTCTATGCCAAGCACAGCACGCGCTACCCTGTTGGCCATACCCATCTGGTGCGCGGGCTGCTCCGCCTGGGTGCGGCCTGGCACAGCCGCCAGGCGCGCCGCCGCTTTGCGACCGGCCAGGCGACCGGTCTGGAAACCGCGCGCGAACTCGCCGCCTACCGCGCCGTCAGCCGCCTATGAGCAACCGCGCACAGTTAGCCGCCGTCATCCTCACCAAAAACGAGGCCGCGCACATCGGCGACTGTATCGCCGCCCTACGCGGCTGGGTGAACCCGGTGATCGTGTGGGATTCCGGCTCGACCGACGCCACCTGCGACCGGGCGCGCGCCGCCGGGGCCGCGGTCGTGCAGCGCCCCTTTGATACCTATGCCGCCCAGCGCCAAGCGGCGCTGGACACGCTCACGGTCGAGTGGGTCTTGTTTGTGGATGCCGACGAGCGCGCAACGCCGGAGCTGGCCGCCGAGGTCCGCCGGCGTTTGGCCGAGGACACAGCCGCCGACGGCTACTGGATCCCGCGGCGCAACTGGATCGCCGGGCGGGAGACGCGCTGGGGTGGCTTCTACCCCGACTATCAACTGCGCTTGCTGCGCCGCGCCGCCGCCCGCTATGCGCGCGGCGTGCATGAGATCGCGTCTGTGGCGGGCGAGACGGGCTATCTGCAAACCCCGCTGCTGCACTACAATTACCGCGACTGGGCGCACTTTCACGCCAAACAGCCCGGCTATGCGCGGCTTGAAGCCCGCCTGCTGGCCGAGCGCGGCATCCGCCCACGGCCGCATAATTTTGTGCTGCAGCCGCTGCGCGAATTCCGCCGCCGCTACTTCACCCTCCAAGGCCGCCGCGACGGGCTGCACGGGCTGCGCCTCGCCCTCTGGCTCGCCTGGTACTACGGCTTTATGCCATACTGGTATCTTCTACGCGGCGGCTGATTCCATTGTGCCGCTCCAGGCGGACAAGATTCTGCGTCGCCTGCTCAAAGGTGTCGTCGTGGCTGATCACAAAGATCTGGCGGAAACCGCGCACGCCGAGGATTTGGCGTGCCAATGCCTCGCGGCGCATCTCGTCCAGGTTGGCAGTCGGCTCGTCGAAGAAAGCCACGTCGATCCCGCTCATCTCGCGCAGCAGCGCCAGCCGCACCGCCAGCGCCGCGCTCATCTGCTCGCCGCCTGAAAGCTGGACAAACTGGCGGACATGGCCGTCGACCTCCAGGGTGATGCTGTAGTCGTCATTCCACACCAAGCGACGGCTGAAGTCCTGCATGATCTCGCCAAAGATCTGGTGCGCGCCGTCGCTGATCTGCCGGATCAGCGCAGAGCGCATAAACGGCCCGGCGGCACGCAGCGCAACGCGGATCGCCTCCAGCACGCTCTCCTGCTCCTGTAGTTTGACCAGACGCAGTTGCGCGCCGGCCAGCGCCTGGGCGATCTCCTCCAGCGCCGCAATCTCGTTCTGGTCACGCGCCTGGTCAGCTTGATAGAGCGCCGCCTGCGTCTTCAGCCCGCCGATCTGGCCTTGCAGCGCGTCGGCGCGGCCCGTCAACTGCTGATAGCGGGCGGCGTCAAAACGGGCGGCCACGGCGCACCGCTCGGCTTCCAGCCGGGCCGCCTCCGCCGCCAGCAGATCCAAATCGGACGCATGGGCCACCACCTCGGCCTGACGCGCGGGCAGCGCCTCGGCCAGGCGCCGGTTCGCCAACACCGACTGATAGGCGGCGGCAGTCTGGCTCAACAGCGCGGCGACGCTGTCCAACTGCTGCTCCAGCCCGGCGAACTCGACCAGGGCGTTTTGGGCGATCTCTAGGGCGGCGCGTGCGCCGGCAGCCTGGCGGGTCAAACCGGCCCGCTGCTGCTCCAAGGCGGCGCGGCGCTGGGCCTGGCCCGCGGCGACCGCATGGCGGCGGCGCGGGTCGCCCAGGTCGGCCAGCTGCTTGACCAAGATCTCGGCCTGTTCCGGCGCGGCGCGCAACTGCTCCACCTGCTTCTGCGCCGCTGCCAACGCCTCTTGGCTGCGCTGTCGTTCGGCGGCCACTGTCTCCATCTCCTGGGCGCGCGGCAGGCGCAGCAGTTCCTCCTGCAATTGCTTCTCTTGCTCCTGCCGCTGGACAAGCGTGGCTTCACGCTGCTTCACATCCGTTTGCAGCGCACGATAGCCATCACGCATCGCGTCCAGCCGCCGCGCGTTGCGCTCCAGCATCTCGGTGCGGTGCCCATCGGTCAGCGGCTGCTCACACACAGGGCAAACCGCGGTCCGCACATCCTCCAGACGGGCTGTCTGCTCCTTCAGCGCATCGGCCTGGGTGCGGTGCGCGCTCATCTCGTCGCGACAGCGCGCGATCAGGGTACGCAGAGCGTCGATCTCCGCGTCGACCGCGGCGCGTTCGCGCGCCACCGCGGCGCTGCGCGCCTGGCTCTGCTCCAGTTCGGCTAGATGACGGCTCACGCGCGTCACCTGCGCCTCGTTCTGCGCCACAGCGCGGCGGGCGTCTTCCAGCCGGACCTGCTGCTGGCGCGCCTCGGCCAAGGCTTGCTCCAGCCGGCCCTGTTCGGCGACCGCCGGGGCCAGCGCGGACTCGGCGGCCTCGGCCTGGATCGCCGTATCTAGCTCCTGCCGCAGCGCCTGCACCTGCGTTTCGGCCAGCGCCGCTGCTTTGTCGGCGGCCATGCGCTGCGCGTCGACCTCGCTGCGGCGGCGCTGTTTTTGGTCCAGCTCCTGTTTTTCAGCCTGAGCCGCGGCATGGCGTTCAGCGCCCGCACCACACTCGGCGACGATGCGTGCCGCCTCCTGCGCCTCCTGCTCTTGCTGCCGGGCACGCGCCAGCCGCGACTCTATCTCACTTTGTCGCTGCGCCGCCTGCGCCACGCGCGCCTCCAGCGCCGCCAGTTCCGTGCGCACACCCTCCAGTTCGGCACGCTGCCGCTGCACCTGGCCCAGTTCCTCCTCTGCCGCCGCCAGGTCGTGCTGTGTTGTCGCCAGCATCCGCTCGCGTTCGACAACCGTGACCTTCAGGGTAGGCAGCCGCTCCAGCCGTCCTTCCATGCCCGCGATTTCGGCGGCCAAATCGGAACGCCGCTCCTTGAGCCAACTGACCGGTTCGCGCAGCCGCTCCCAGGCGCGCTCATAGTCGCGCAGCTTGAGCAGCGAATCGAAGATCGGGGCGCGCTCACGGTCAGTCAGCAAAAAGGCTGCGGTCAACAGACCTTGAGGCACGCCCACCGCATCGCGAAAGAGCGCGGCCAGGTCGGCGCCCTCTTCGACACACAGATGCTGGCGCAGAAAGCGCTGGACATCCGCCTTGCCCTCGCAGACCCGCATGTCAAGCTGAGGGTCATAGACGGCATACAGCGCGCCGCTGCCGATGCGTCGCTGCACCGTATAGGGGCGGTCGTCCAGACTGCTGACAAAGGTCACCACCGCGCTGGCCGATTTGGCCCCGCTGCGTATAAAATCGACGTGTTTGTAGGGAAGGGAATCGAAGAGGACAAACCCGATCGCTTCGAGGAGGGTGCTTTTGCCCGCGCCGTTGTGCCCAACAATGGCATTGACCCCCGGCGCAAACTCGACCTTGA
Source organism: Caldilineaceae bacterium (assembly GCA_020845455.1). GTDB lineage: Bacteria > Chloroflexota > Anaerolineae > Caldilineales > Caldilineaceae > QEUY01. The sequence continues at coordinate 10,704 of JADLFO010000002.1, read as the reverse complement.
TCTCCTCGTAGCTCTTGACGTTCTCCAGTTCAACGGCTTGAATCAACATCGCCCGCCGCTTTGCCTTCCTGTTCGATGGCGGCCATCCTGGCCTCGAGTTCATCCACCACCGCCTGCGGCTCGGCCCCATCCAGGGCAAGGGCTTTGAGGCTCAGCGCGGCGCGTGCCCAGGACTGGCTGTGCTCGTGAAAGCGCGTGTCGCGCTCAAAAATCCCGGCCAGCACCTGGCGTTCCAACACAGGCCGGCTGAGCGTCTCGCCCGCTTCGACGGCATATTCGGCGGAATGGGTGTGGTTATGCACCATCACATGCAGCGGGTCATAGCACTCGCGCACCAACTCCTCCAGGCGTGCCAGGTCGAGCGCGGTGCGGTCAAAGGGCAGGACGCCGTTGAGGTGGAGCGCCACTACCGGTCGCTCTTTCGGCCCCAGCCGTGCCACGCCCTGGTCGAGCGCCTTACGTTTGAGAAAACGCCGGCATTCGTCATAGAGATGGTCGGGCGACAGCAGCGTATCGACCTTCAGCGACATCGAACAGAAGGTGCGGCGGCGGTTGGCGTGCAGCCGCGCCACATGTTTGGGGTCTTCAGGGCGGCTGGTGTCCACATCCACCAGATAATAGCCGCGATTGGCCCACTGCGCCTCCTGCGCCGAGCAGGTCTCCAGGCTGCCGGGGTTGTAGACCCAGGCATCGCGCTCAAACGGTTTGTGGATATGGCCGAGCGCCACATAGTCGGCATGGTCGCGCAGCGGCGCAAGCTGGCGCATCGTCAAGCCGCCGACCTGCTCCGCCAGTTCGCCCTCCACCCCGGCGTGGGTCAAAAAGATCGAGTACTCGACGCCGTCGCGCGGCAGCGTCTGCAGCGCCGCGGCATAGCTCTCCAGGACGCGACCGGTCGACGCGCCCAAATAGCGCAGCCCATGGATCCGCACCCCCGACAGTGGATCGATATAGGAGCCGGCGCGGCGCGCATAGGCCGCAAGCTGGGGCATGCCGCCCTCAAACCGCTCCGGGTCCAGCAGCACAAGCAACTGGCGCACCGCCAGGAACTTCATCCAGCCGATGTAGTCGTCGTAATAAGCGTGCTCATGGTTACCTTCGACGGCAATGCAGGGGATGTCGGCGGCGCGCAGCCGCTCCAGCCCGACGATAGCCTGGTTCAACGTCAGCGCGTCGATCGAGCGCTTCTGAAACAGGTCGCCGGCCAGCAGCACAAAGTTCACCTTTTCAGCGATGGCCGTGTCGATGACATCGTAAAAGGCCTGGCCGAAATCGTTGAAACGATCGCGCAGGTTATATTGCCGGTAGCCTAGATGGCAATCGGCCATGTGCAAAAAGCGAAAACGCATGCGGCAGCTTTACTAGGGAGTTCTCCAACATCGTCCGGCGCAGGCGGGCAGCCCCGACCTATCAGCGATTGTCGGACAAGACCAGGCTCAAGACCAGGCTCACGATGCTGATGACGATGCCGCCGAGCAGCGCCGGCCAAAAGCCCGTGGTACTGAGCTGTCCGTCGGTTAGCCAAGCCGTTAACATCAACATCAGCGCATTGATCACCAGCGTAAACAGCCCCAAGGTTAACACGTTGATCGGGCAGGTCAAGATTGAGACCACGGGTTTAATCAGCGCATTGACCAGCCCAAACACAATGGCGACCAGCAGCAGCCCACCCGCATTCTCGGTGATCTCGATCCCCGGCACAAGATAGGCCGCCACAAAGAGCGCGACGGCGTTGATCACAATACGGATGATCAGGTTTGTCATCAGGCTCCTCTTTAGGGTGAGTCAATAATCGGATGAGTAAGATAGATAACTGATGCCCGGCTCAGTCTTCCCCCACCTTACGGCGTAAAGTCAACAGCGTCTGCTGCCGCCGGAAGCCGAACTCCTGGCAGGCTTGCAGCGCAGCCGTGTGGTCGGCGCTGACCGTCATCTTCACCGGCCAGCGCGGGTACTCTTGCAGGGCCGCCAGCGCCCACTGGATCAGATAGGCCTCACAATCGCCATAGCGTTCAGGGCGCACCCATATCTCCAGTTGGTGTGTACCGCGCCAGCGTTCGGCGGTCAGCACCAGCGCCGCCTCAAAACGCTGCGTGTTCTGAATACAGCGCCGATAGATGCGTCGCCGCCCCAGCGTGCGCCAGAGCCACTCGCCAAACTGCGCCTCCGGCGGAACCTGAAAATCACTGCGCCGCAGCGAGCGCCACCACTGCGCCTGGGCGTTGAGCTGCGCCGTCGCCAGTTCATAGAGCGCCTGCCATTGGTGTGCCCCAAAGCTATAGAACCCGGCGCGCTTGGCGGGCATCTCCACCGGCAAGACGCGGTCGAGGCGCAGGTCTACCACCCCCCCGACCTCCTCAAAGCCCAGGTGGGCATAGAGCGTGCGCGCCACGGTGTTGTGGTCATAGACCTGCAGCACGGCCCAGCGCCCATCCGACTCGGCGATATAGTCCAGGGCACGCGCCATCAAACGCCGCGCAATGCCGCGCCCGCGATAGCGCGGGGCCACGGCTACATTGGCGATCTGCCAGCGGTTGCCATATTTGTCGGCGCGCTGCACGGTGATGTTGCCGACGATCTTGCCATCCTCCAGCCAGACAAAGCCGTTGAAGACATCGTCGAAATCGCCCGTGCCGCGGCTGAGCAGCCGGATCAACCCGCTCAGGTGGCTCATGATCCGCATCTCACGCAGCGCCGCCTGCCCGCGCGGGTCCAGTTCATGGGTAAAGGCGTCGGCGATCAACTCGGCCACAGGACGCAGGTCCCGGCCCAGGTCAAAGGGCCGAATCCCCGAATGGATCTCTGGATGAATCCGCCCGGTAGCGGCGTTGATGGCTGCCATCGCCTGGTGAGCTTCCCGCCCTATTGCGCCACGCGCACAAGCGCCGGGCGCAGCACACGCCCCTTGTACGCATACCCAGCGCGCAGCGGCGCGATGATATCACCGCTGGGCACCGACTCATACGGCTCGCTGGAGACGGCATCATGCAGCGTCGGGTCAAATGCGCCCTCCGTCGAAATCCGGGTGACGCCCTGCTCGGCCAGCACATCCAGCAGCTTTTTCTGAATCTGGCGGAAACCATCCAGCCAAGCGGCTTGCTCTTGGCCTTCGGCGGCGTCGCCGGCAGTACCATTGCCGGCGCTCACATTCTGGAACGCCAAGTCAAAATCATCCAGCACAGGCAGCAGACGCGCGATCAGCGCGGCGTTGGCGCGCTCGGTCTCCTCCGCAAGCTGGTTCTCCAGGCGACGCCGGCTGTTCTGGAACTCGGCAGCGGTGCGCTGCAGCCGGTCAAGATAGTCGGCGGCCTTCTGTTCGGACGCGGCCAGTTCGGCGCGCAACTGCTCGATCACCTCAGCATCGCTTACCGTGACATCGCTCACTCCAGCGTCGCTCTGGGCCTCGGCCTGCGCCTCTGCGGTCGCCGCGGGTGTGGTCACCGGCGTCTGGTCTGTCTGTTTCTCGTCACTCATCCCCAAAACCTCACTCTCGTCGTCTCGCCTAGGGTCGCGCCGGCGCTACTCCTGTCCATGCGGCCCGTACATCTCTTCCACCATCTCACTCATCAACCCGGCCACATAGCGCACCGCGCCCATCGTCCGCCCGTAGGACATGCGCAGCGGCCCGATGACGCCCAGAACCCCTGTGGCCCGGTCGATCATCCCATAGCGCGCCAGCACCAGGCTGATGTCGCGCAACTCGGCGATGCGCCCATCGCCGGAGATCACCACATGGATATCGTCCAAAGTCGGATACTGGTCTACCACCTGCCCCAAGACCGACTGCTCTTCAAAGACCTGGACGATCCGGCGCACATTTTCGCCTTCGGCAAATTCGGGCGCATCCAAAATCTGCATCAGGCCATCGCGATAGATCTGCCCGCCCGCCTGCTGGTCGGCGTGTTCCATTAGATCGATGACCAACGCCGCCACTTGGCGCGCAAAGGGCGACAACCCGCCGAGCTTCTGGCTCATCGCCGCCGCGGTCAGCCCGCTGAACTGGTCGTTGAGTTCATTGCTCACCCGGCTCAATTCCATCTGTTCCAGCGGCTGGCTGAGGTCAAGCAACTGCTGTTTGACCGTTCCCTCTTGCACTACCAAGATCAGCAGCACCTTGACGCCGTGGATCGCCACCAGTTCTAAATGCTTATAGTGGCCCATGGTCGTGCGCGGGGCTGTCGCCAACGCCGCGGCCTGGGTCGTGCGCGCCAGCACCGACGTGCTCAGCCGCAGCCACTGGTCAAGCTCCTGCCGTGCCATGGCAAACTGCACGCGGATATCGCGCCGCTCTGCCGAGGGCAGTTCGGCCACCGGCATGAGATGCTGCACATAATAGCGATAACCGGCATCGGTGGGCACGCGGCCTGCGCTCGTATGCGGATGGGTCAACAGCCCAGCGCGCTCCAACGCCGCCAGGTCGTTGCGGATCGTCGCCGAACTGACGCCCAGATCATAGTGCTGGGCGATGACATGGCTGCCCACCGGCTGCGCCGTCTGCACATACTCCTGCACTACAATGTGCAGCAGCCGCGCCTGGCGTTCGCTCAGATGGGCTTCGTCGCGATTCATCCGATTCATTCCCACATCCACCGTCCTATCCCGTCCCGCGCCCGCTCAACCCACTTAATAGGCGTTGCGGTTGGTGCCAAATACCCACTGTACCACCGTGCGGATCAAGATCTTAAAGTCTAACGCAAGTGACCAGTTTTCGATGTACCAGAGATCATATTTCGTGCGTTCGATGATCGACGTATCGCCGCGCAGACCGTTCACCTGCGCCCAGCCGGTGATGCCGGCCTTTTCACGATGCCGGTCCATATAGCGCGGGATGCTCTGGCGGAACTGTTCGACATAAACCGGGCGCTCCGGGCGCGGCCCCACCAGGCTCATATCGCCGATCAGCACATTGATCAACTGCGGCAGTTCGTCCACGTTAAAGCGCCGCATCAGGCTGCCCAACTTGGTGCGCCGCGGGTCGCCGGGCCGCGTCCAGCCGGGGCCTTCCACCTCGGCATCGGTGCGCATCGAACGGAACTTGATCATCTTGAACGGTATCGCATCCAGCCCCATACGCTCCTGAACATAAAAGACCGGGCCGGGGCTGTCCAGCTTGACCAGCAGCGCCATGAGCAGCAAAAACGGGCTGGCCAGCACCAGCGCGATGGCGCTCAACACGACATCCATGCCGCGCTTGAGGGTCAGTCGCCAACCTTGCAGCGCCACATCGCGGATCGTGAGCAGCGGCAGCCCTCCCAGGTCGCCGATCCCAACCTCGCTCGCCATGATCTGAAAGACATCGGGGAAGACACGGATGCCTACCTTCTCACGCTCGCACAGGCTGATGATGCCCACCAGTTCTTGGTGGCTGCTTTCAGGCAGCCCAATGATCACCTCGTCGATGTTGTACTGCTCGATGACCCCGGGAATATCGGCCAATGTGCCCAAGACCGGCACGCCCAGCGTCTTTTGCGTGCGGTCGCCCTTGGCGTGGTCGATAAAGCCGATCATATGATAGCCAAGTTTGGGGTTGAGCACGATCTTCTGCAGCAGCATCTGCCCCACTTCGCCCGCGCCGACGATCAGCACGCGGTCATCGCCCACCCCCTTGGCCTGGGCCTGCCACTGAATCAGCGCGTGCAGCGTCCGCACCGCGGTCAACAGCCCGACATTGATCGCCGCGGCAAAGATGATCAGCGACCGGCGATACTCAAAGTCCGGCAGCCCCAGGGTCAGGAGCGCCACTGTCAGCAGCGTGGCAAAAAAGTTAAACAGGACGATCTTATAGAACTCATCCAGGTGGCTCACCGGTCGCCGCCGCTGATACATCCGCTGTACAAAGAAGATGCCGATCAACACCAGCGTATAGACGCCGGCGAGCGGCCAGAACTCCCAAAACGGCCCGATGCCCACGTCGGGGTTGGCGTCGAGAATGGCGTGTGAGAGGTAAAACGAAATCCAGGTCACCCCCACGTCAATCGCCAGCAGCGCCAACACAAACAGAAACTGGGCGCGCTTCATCAGCACGGGCCTGTGGCCGCGCCGCACCCGGTGTTCAGGATACGATGTTGTCTCGGTCAGACTCTGCTGCATCTTGTCTTTGCGGCGAAATTCCTAGGGGGCGATCCCCTAGCGACTGTCTGCCCCTGTGCGCGCCGGGGTGGCAGCGCGCAGAGTTGCGCGGTCTGCCGTATCCGGCTTGGGGTCATCGTCCGGCTCGGCGCAGAAAGCCCACAACTGGCGGGCGACGCTGACGCCCCCCTTGAGCGCGATCCCCAACGCGATGGCGCGGTCCACCCACCAAGCCGTCTCGGCGCGATAGTGCTTGCGGTAGAACAGCCACATCGCTTCGTAAAAATCGATCCGGCTCTTGCTGCTCTGGCGGCTGGCGGCCTCTTTCACATGGGTGATCTCAACCTGGCCGTTATACCAAATCTCCCAGCCCGCATCTTTGATGCGTTTGGCCCAATCCAGGTCTTCGCCATACATAAAGAAACGCTCGTCCAACAACCCTGCGTCTTCAATTGCCTCGCGGCGCAGCAGCATAAATGCGCCCACCACCGCATCGACCGGATGGACGGCGTCTTCGGGCAGGTATTCCAGATTATACTCGTTGAAACGGCGGCTCTTGGGGAAGAGCCTGCTCAGCCCCGCCATGCGATAGAAGCTGACCCGCGGCGTCGGAAAGCTGCGCCTGCAGGCCCGATCCAGCGAGCCGTCGGGCCGGCGCACGCGTGGCCCGGCCACCCCGACGCGCGGCCGCCCCTCCACAAAGCGCACCATCGCCTCTAAGGCCGCCGGCGGGAGCAGCGTATCGGGGTTGAGCAAAAGCACAAAGCGCGGCAAAACCGGCGCACCATCGCCTGGCTCGCCGGCGCAGAACCCCAACTCGCGCAGCGCCTGATTGTTGCCCGCGCTATAGCCGATGTTCGTCCGGTTGACGATCAGCCGAGCCTCCGGAAACTCGGCCTGCACCATCTCGGCGCTGCCGTCGGAGCCGGCGTTGTCCACCACATGGACCGCATAGCGCAGCGCCGTCTGAGCCGCATACACCGAGCGCAGACATTCCCGCAACAGGTGGACCGTATTGTAACTCAGGATCACGATGGCAAGGTCCAAATTGCCTTCTGTCTCCAACCGGCGTTCGATGGGCAGCACCTCGCTCCGGTGTTCGTTCATGCACCAACTCCATAGCCACACGCCCGCGGCGCAGACCGGCGGCAGATAGACCTCTGCAATTGCAGTGAAATTGTAGCACAGCCGAGCGACCGCGGTCAAAGTAGGGGCGATCTTTCCCTCTTGGCGGCGCATCTTTGGCGTACGCCGGCGCTCAAAATGCAAGCAACCTGCCCGACACCGGCCGCAGCACGAATGCTATAATGGGTCGATAGAACAGATACGACAACCGATACGACAACCGATACGACAATGGATGCCACACGCAAACGACAACCTTGGCTCGCCGCCGGGCCTGTCTGCCAATATTCGCACATGGTTAAACAACTTCTCATTGTGGACGACGACAGCCTCATGCGCCGCAGCCTCTCGGCCACCTTGGACCAGGCGGGCTATGCCACACGCACCGCGGCCAGCGCCGCCGATGCGCTGCACGCCGTGCATCTCGAACGCCCCGACCTGGTGCTGCTCGACATCGGCCTGCCCGATATGGACGGGCTGGAAACGCTGCGCAGCCTGCGCGCCGTAGCCCCCAATCTGCCCGTGATCTTTGTCACCGCACGCCGCCGCGAGCTGGACGAGATCGTCGGGCTGGAACTAGGCGCCGACGACTACATCACCAAGCCGTTCGACATGGACGTACTGCTCGCCCATGTGCGCGCCGTCCTGCGCCGCGCCGCTCCCCCAGAGACCGGCGCCCAGCAGGAACCGCTCACCGTCGGCAGCCTGCGGATCGACCCGGCAGGCCGCGTGGTCAGTCTTGACCAGCGCACGGTGGAACTGGCCCCGCGCGAATTCGACCTGCTCTTGCTGCTCGCCCAATATGCCGGTCGCGTGCTCAGCAACGACGACCTCTTGGCGCAGGTCTGGGGGCCGGAGTGGATCGGCGAGAGCCAAACGCTCTATGTCCACATCCGCTGGCTGCGCGAAAAGCTCGAAGAGGACCCGGCCCACCCGCGGCGCATCCTCACCGTGCGCGGGGCCGGCTACAAGCTGGTTGCCGCCTAGCCTGCACGCCGTTTCTGGGAGCCATCGCATGTTTCGCAGCCTCAAGACTCGCCTCGCCCTCAGCCACGCTCTCCCCGTGCTGCTCTTTGTGGCGCTGCTTGGCATGATCTTGCTCTACCAGTTGGAGCGCGTCTACTTTCTCGACAACCTCGCCATCGAACTGGCCGCCCAAGGCGCGATCATGGCCTCCTTCCTGCGCGAAGACCCGATCCTCTGGCGCAGCCCAGACCTGGCCCAATATGCGCTGGAGCAACTTCAAGAGCGCGTCACCGCCCAACTCATGCTCGTCGACGGCTCCGGGCGGGTCATCGCCTCCACCTGGTTCGACAACCCACTGCCGCTCGGCGCGATCGCCGATGCCCCTGTGGTGCTGGCCGCACTGCAGGGCGACGCCACCTGGGAGGTGAATGCCGGCGCCGGGCCGGCGGACCAGGTGTTGGATGTCGCTGTTCCGGTCAGCATCTCGACCGGGCGTATCCTCGGCGTGGTGCGTCTCGGCCACAGTCTCGAGGAAATCCAGCGCCGCGTCGCGCCGCTGCGCCTGCTCGTTTGGGTCACGCTGGGCGCAGGCGCGGCCCTCTCCATGCTCCTGGGATGGGTGCTGGCGCAATCGCTGGCCGCGCCGCTGCAGCGGCTGGCGACCGCCGTCGCCGGTTTCACCCCCACCGCACCCTATGAAGCCGTACCCGAAACCGGCCCCAACGAAGTGCGGACGCTGGCCTCGGCCTTTAACCGGCTCAGCGCCCGGCTGGTCGAGTTGGAACGCTCGCGCATGCTGCTGCTGACCGGCATTGTGCATGAGTTGGGCCGCCCGCTGGGCGCGATCAAGGCCGCCGCTCAGACGATCCGCAACAGCCCCGACCATGGCCTGGCGGTTGACCTGGCCGCCGGCATCGATCACCAAGTCAACCAACTGCGGCTGCAAGTCGAAGACTTGGCGCTCCTGGGCGAAATGGAACTGCAAGACCCAGTCTTTGTCTATGAACCGGTGGACATTGCCGCGCTGCTAGAAGCACAGTGCGCCCAGTTCGCCAGCGCCGCCGCCGACAAACAGATCACGCTGCGCTGCAAACCCGGCCCACTCCTGCCGCTGATCCAGGCCGCGCCCAAACGCCTCAACCAGATTATGGACAACCTGCTGCACAACGCGCTCAAATACACCCCGTCCGGCGGCCAGGTGACCGTCTCAGCCCGGCCGGCCCCGTCCCAAGACGGCGGCCCACCGCAGATCTGGATCGAAGTCGGCGACACCGGCCCCGGCATCGCCCCCGACGAACAAGCACACATCTTTGATTTCTTTTACCGCAGCCCCGCCCAGCGCCGTATCCACCAGGGGATGGGCATTGGCCTGGCCCTGGCCCGCCAACTGGCGCTGCGTCATGGCGGCGACCTCTCGGTCACCAGCGTCGAAGGACAAGGATCGACCTTTACGCTGCGCCTGCCTGTCCGTCCCGCCGCGGCGGCTATACCTGAACCATGACTCAGATCAGCCTGCTCACCTTCAACGCCTTTGGCATCCTCAACTGGGACACCCCCTTCCGGCTCAGGGCGCTGGTGCATGAATTGAACGAACTTGCACCGGACATCGTCTGTCTACAGGAGATCCACCAGCACTACTTCCGGCGCATGATCGTCAGCGGTGCGCTGCGCTATCCTGCCGCCATCTATGAGCCGATGCTCTATCGCCCCAAAGGAGGGCTGCTCACGCTTGCCAAAGCGCCCTTCGGCGCCACCCGCTTTCACCTCTACCAAGAACAAGGCCGCTGGACGTCGCTCAATGTCATGGACCGGATGCTGCGCAAGGGCATGCTCTTCACGCATCACGAATACGCCGGCCTGCGCATGATCGTGGTCAACACCCACTTGATCGCCAACTATGCCGCCAACTACATCAAGGGCAGCCCGGCGGCGGCCATCCAGACGGCACAACTGCGCCAGTTGGCCGGTGTGGTCCAGGATCTGCCGTGCGACGCCCTGGTCATGGTCATGGGCGACTTCAACATTCCGCGCCACTCCTGGCTTTACAACGAGTTCCTCGAACGCAGCGGCATGGAAGACACGCTCAGCGGTGACAAGCGCCCCACCTACCGTCCCCTGCCCGGCGTTCCGGCGCGCTATGCGCTGCCCATCGACTTTGTCTTTGTGCGCCGCCCGTCCACGCCGGCTCTCGCAATCCACAGCGACCTCACGCTGGACAAGCGCCTGCCGCTGGTCGGCAGCTATATCAATTACCTCTCCGACCATCTGGGCATCCTCACAACTGTGGCCTGGGCCGACGCCGCGCCGTCCACTGCAGATGTCTCCACCAATAGGCCCACGGATGTCTCCGGCCCCCCACAGTTAGCGCCCAGGGTGCTCCCGGCTTTAGCCGGGATGGGGAATGGGCGCATCCTCCTGGGGTCTATCCCAAGATTTAGGCAGGGGGTAAAATAGGGCGAGAAAGGGGTGGGACGATGGGACAGACCCAAGAGCAAGAGAAGGCGGCATTTGTGCGTGCGGCGGAGGCAATGTACGAGGAGTTGC
>JADLFO010000001.1 GCA_020845455.1 Caldilineaceae bacterium | reverse complement strand
GTTCTGTGCCTAACACGGCCTCCGCGCCGGATCGTCAGTTGGTGCTCAACGCCAAGAGCCACCAGGAGTACGTCTCCGCTGTGGAGGAGTATCCGGCCTTACGTGTCGAATACCTAAACGGAGACATCATCATGACCCCGGCGCGCTCACCCCATCATCAGATCATTTCGGGCAATCTTTCGATTCTTTTGGGTCACTTTGCCAAAGAAAACGGCCTCGGACTGGTCCTCGCCGCCCCGCTTGACGTCGTCCTCTCGCGCGAGGCGCAGATCGTCCAGCCGGACCTGATCTTTATCGCCAAGGCGCGCGCCGCCAAGGTGCTGGGCAAGGCCGCGGTCAACGGCGCGCCCGACCTCATGATCGAGATCCTCTCGCCAAGCACGGTGCGCGCCGACCGCAAGATCAAACTGCCGCTCTACGCCCACCACCAGGTCCCCGAATATTGGATCGTCGATCCGGAGGACCAGTCGGTGGAAATCTACATGCTGGAGGGCGATTCCTATCGCGTGGGCGGCATCTTTATGAGCGGCGATGCGATTGCCATCGGCGCGTTTGCCGACGCCCATATCATCGTGGACAGCATCTTCGCCTAGACTTCGTTCCCTGTTACCCGCAAAAAACAAGGGGGAGAACACCGTGAGCGGTGTTCTCCCCCTTTGCGCGCCTGTAGATGCGCTCTAGCGCATCACATCCGTGATCACCTTTGCCACGGTGGGCGGGTGCAGCAGCATATTGGCGTAGTTGGCATTCGCCATCGGGCAGGCGCATTCTTTGCGTTTGATGCTGGCGCGCAACTGCGCCATGGCCGCGCTGCGCCAGATGGGGGTGATGTCATAGTTGTTGGCGCGCAGATTGCCCACCGATTCGGCGCGGATGCAGCAGCTCCACAGGTCGCCGTTGGGGGCCAAATGAACGCTGGCCCACCCCGCATAGCAAGGGATCACCTGGCGACGCTCGTTCAGCACCCGCTTGGCAAGCTGATAGTAGTGGGCGCGGAAGGCCTGCGTAAAGCGCGCGATGCCGCGCGCCGGGGCCTGCCGCGCCTGCTCGCTGAGGAAATCGGCAATCGGGTCATAGTCGGCGGGCTGCGGCGTAATCCCCCAGCCTACGGTGTCCAGTTCGACCCGTTCTTCCGCCACCTCGGTGATGTAGCTGTCCGGCTGGAGGAACTTCAGCCCTTCAAAAATCTGGCGAAAACGATGCACGTTGAAGCGGCTCACCACCGTATGCACCGTCAGGACCAGGTTTGAATAGCGCCCCTGCAACTCCTTGAGCTGCCGCCATGTCTCCATGGAAAGCGCCCAGTTGCCTTCCACCCCGCGGATGTCGTCATGCTCGCCGCCGACGCCGTCCAGACTCAGATTGATGCCGATGCTGGATTTGGGGCATTCGCGGCAGATGCGCTCGGTCATCGCCAAGACGCGGTCGGTCAACATGCCGTTGGTGGGGATCGTGATCACTTCGGGCCGGCAGCGACGGTAGGCGGCGATCACCAGATCGTCCAGGTCTTTGCGTAAGAACGGCTCGCCGCCCGTAAAGGTCATATAGAAGGGGGCGCGGCCCAGGCTGGCAAAGACCTTGTCCCACTCCTCGACCGTCAGGTCGTCATTGGGTTTGCGCCAGACATCGCAGGTGCGGCATTTGCTGTTACAGCGAAAACTGACGCTCACCACCACCGAAAAAGGTTTTACCTTGGGCCAGCCAAAGGTGCGAAAGGCCCAGTAGAGGGGCAGACGCGGAATCAGTCCTATCATGCGCGGCTATGCCACTTTCGGCGCGTGCTGGTCCTTGTTGCCGATGAAGAAGCGCCGGATCTGCCCAAACGTGTGTGATAGGTTGGTCCAGTTCTCCTTGAACATCATCTTTTCCCACACCCGCTCCGGGCGGTAGAGATAGAAGCGCCGGTAAGCCTCGCGCCACTTGCGGATCACCAGGTCGGGGTCATAGCCCTCATTCATGGTGAAGCGCGCCTTCTGCTCATGGATGGCGAAGTCGCTCCAGGTATCGGCGAAGACCTGCCCGCCTTCCTTGATCATGTCATACATCACCGTGCCGGGGAAAGGCGCAGCCAGCATAAAGTTCGCCAGCTTGGGGTCCAGTTCCAGCGCCAGTTGAATGGTCTTCTCCATCGTCTCTTCGGTGTCGCCGGGCATGCCGAAGATAAAGAAGCCCATGGTTTGCAGGCCCGCGGCCTTGGCATTGGCGAAGGCCGCGCGCACCTGGTCCAGCGTCTGCCCCTTGCGGATCACGTTGCGCAGCATCGTTTCGTCGCCGTTTTCCACACCGAAGCCGACGCGCTTGGCGCCCGCGGCCTTCATCAACTGGAACAGTTCCAGGTCGGTGTGGTTGACCTTCATGCCGTGGACGGTGACCCAGGGCACGGTGTTTAGCCCCTCTTCCACCAGCCGGCGGCAGAGTTCCTTGGCGCGCGGCAGCTTGAGATTCCAGATATCGTCGGTCACGCCGATCTCGGTCGCGCCCAGCCCGTTGACCAGCCACTTCCACTCCTGCACCACGCTCTCAACCGAGCGGGCGCGCCAGGTGTCGCCCGTCACCGGTTTAGAGCAGAAGGTGCATTTGTAGGGACAGCCGCGGCTGGTGAGGATCGTAAAGCTGCGCGCCTGCCGGTCCAGCCCATCGGTCAGCGGCTGGAGATTCGAATAGCGGTCGATCTTAAAGAGATCATGCGCCGGGAAGGGCAGCGCGTCCAGGTCCGGGATCATCGGGCTTTCGGGGCTGGCAATTACCTCATCCCCGCGGCGGAACAACATCCCCGGCAGCAGTTCGACCGGTTTGCGTGCATCCAGCCGGTTAACCAGTTCGAGGAAGGTATATTCCGCCTCACCCTTAAAGATATAGTCCACATAGGCGCTGTGCGGCGGCTGCACCGACTCGTTGGGCAGGATCGTCAGATGCGGCCCGCCCAACACGGTGAACAGCCCACGCTGTTTGGCCAGCGCCGCCATCTCCCACGCATCTTGGATCAGCGGCGTGGTGGCCGTGATCCCGATCAGCCCATAGGGCTTGCCCTGCGCCTCGGCCAAGTCGATGTAATAGTCTACGCCCACGTCCTCGATGGCAGCGTCGTAGATCATAACCTCGTGCCCGCCCTCGCGCAGCACTGCCGCCAGATAGCCCAGCCCCAGCGGAATATGTTTGCGTTCGCTCCAGACCTTGGCCTCTGGACTGGCTAAGATGACACGCATCGGCTAGATCGCGCCTTCGACTTCAACCGCCTTGCGTAGCGCCGTCTTCTCCTTGTGCGGGATAAAGGTGCGCAGCGCGATGCGCATGTTGCGTGGCAGGTTCAGCCAAAAGTCCTTGGTCTTGAGCCGGCGCATGATCGGGGAAGGGCGCAGGTAGAACTGGCGGTAGGCCTTGCGGTACATCTCCTCCACCAGTTCGGCGGTCATCTCGCCCATCTCATAGCGTGCCTTCTGGTCAAAGAAGACATAGTCTTCCCAGTCATTGATTAAAAAGCGCCCTTGGCGTTTGATGATCTCATAGACCTTGGTCCCCGGATAGGGGGTCATCATCGAGAAGTTGGCGATCACCGGGTCGAGTTCAACCGCAAAGTCGATCGTGCGCTGCATGGTCTCGCGCGTTTCGCCGGGCAGCCCAATGATCAGAAACGCGATCGTCTCCAGCCCCACCGCCTCGGCGTTTTTGAAGGCCTGGCGGATGGTGTCGTGGTCGACTTTCTTGTCGATGCTCTTGAGGATTTCGGGGTCGCCGCTTTCCACGCCAAAGGCGGTGCGCTTGAGGCCGGCCTGCTTCAGCAGCCCCAGCATCTCCTTGCTCGCCAGGTTGGCGCGGATGCCGTTGACGAAGATCCAGGGCACATGGTTGAGCTTGTTCTCGATCAACATCGTCGCCAGCTCTTCCAGCCGTTTGACGCGGATGTTGGCGCTGTCGTCGAGCACGCCGATCTCCTGCGCGCCCAAGTCTTCGACCAGATGTCGCCATTCGGCCACTACGTTTTCCGAGCTGCGGCTGCGCCACTTGATCGGCATGATGCTCTGGCTGCAGAAGGTGCAGCGATAGGGACAGCCGCGGCTGGTCATAATGCTAAAGCTGCGCGCCCCGTCGACATGGTCGGTGGCCGGCTGCAAGTTTGTATAGCGTTCCATCTTGAAGAGATGGTAGGCGGGCCAGGGCAGGCTGTCCAAGTCCGCGATAGGGTTGCGGTCGGGGTTGCTGTGGATCTGCCCGTCGCTGGTCTTGAAGCTGACGCCGAGGCAATCCTTGAAGATCTCGTTCTCGGGGTGCATAAAGGCTTCGGTATGATATTCGGGCTGGTCTTTCAGATAGGTCTCCAGCCGTTCGCAAATATCGATCCAGGCCTCTTCGCCCTCGCCGCGCACGACGACGTCGACATAGGGCTTTTCGCAGCTTTCTTCAGGCAGCACACTGACATGCGGCCCCCCCAAGACGATCAGACAGTCGTGTACTTCTTTGATCAAGCGCGCCGTGCGCCAGGCCTGTTTGACCTGCGGCGTGTTGGCGGTAATCCCGACGATGTGAGGCCGGACGCGCTGGACAAACTCGGCCACCGGTTCATCTTCGACATCGCAGTCGAAGACGACCACGTCATCGCCGCGGCGTTCGCTCATCGCGCCCAAATACGCCAGCCCCAAATGCGCTGTCGTCCGCGTGTCAATGGGCAGATGAAATCTTGGGTTGATCAATGCTACACGCACAGAATTCCCTCCTTGAACAAGGGTCGCCTCAAACAAGGGCATGTCGGTCAAGAGGACCGGTCCGTTCGAGATGACCAGGATTCTACCACGGGGCCGACCGTCGCCCAAATTTGTATGAAGAACTTTAGAAAAATTAATAGCTCCCCACGCGCGCATCGACTTCACGCGCCCAAGCGTCGATGCCGCCGGCCATGCTGACGGCCTGGGTCCAGCCCTGCTGGCGCAGCCACGCCACCACCTGGGCGCTGCGCACCCCATGGTGGCAAAAGACCACGATTTCGGCGTCTTTGGCCTGCGCCGCCAGGGGCAGCGCGGCAATGCGCTGTTCGGCCAGCACGCTGAGCGGGACGTAGGCGATCGCGCTATCGGCGATGCGCGCCGCCTCGAGCTCGTGCGGCTCGCGCACATCCAGCCAGATAAAGTCTTCCTCGGCCTGCTGCTTGGCCGCTACATCCTTGACGCTGATTTCCGGCGCCCCATAGGCGTTGGGCATGGTCTACGTTCCTCTAGTAGTCAGTAGTCAGAAGCGGGCGGTCAGAAGTAGGCGTCTCTGCTTCTGAACCGAGAACGGACTACTGACTGCTATTCTTTGCGGTTGTACAGCGCCGAGATGTCGATGTCGGTGATCGCGTGTATACCGCGGATCTCGCTGAAATTCTCTTTTAAGAGCCGTTGGATTCCCAACTTCATCGTCAACAGGCTGATGGGGCAGTCGATGCACGCCCCCAGCATTTTCACATGCGCGATGCCCTTCTCGTCCACATGCAGCAGTTGCACATCGCCGCCGTCCATATAGAGCGTGGGCCGGTAGCCGTCCAACACCGTCTGAATGCGTTCTTCCAAGGTCGCACTGTCCGATTCCGCCATCCTCTATCCTTGTTGTTTTGCCGCTCTGTTCAGCGGACCAGCGGGTCAATCGGCCGGCGTCCGGCAAATCCGGCGTCCATCTCATGCCAGAAGGCGATATCGTCCTCGCCATATTGCCAGCACAGATAGATCTCACGCCCGTCGCGCGTGCCTAAGAAATCTACCAACCCGCTGTCGATATCTTTGATCTGGACGCCTAGGGCCAAGATGCCCTTGACCCCCGTCTCCAGCTTACCGAACTCCAGCGCCAACTCGCCCGCTTCTTTCGAGCCGCCATTGGCCGCGGCGGCGCGCAGCGCAGGCCAGGCCGCCGAGCGCAGTTGCAGGATCGCCCGCCGTGCCGTCTGCACCATAGCCATCAGCTCTTTGACGCGCGGCAAGGCGGCGCGCGCCTCTGCCAGCGTATAGGTGCGGGCACTCATCCAGAGCACTCCATTGGCCCGTGCGGGTCGCCGCCAACTTGTCGAGGGGATGCGCCCATGCGCTGAAACAGAGGGCGAGGGGCATTCCCCCTCGCCCTCCAAATGGGCAAGCCCAGCGCGGGTTTAGTGCCCGCAGCTTCTTTCCGGCGCGGCCTGACCGTCGTGGGTCTGCGATGTGCGGAAGCTGCTGCCGCATCCGCAGCCGCTCACGGCCTGCGGGTTGTCGATGTGGAAGCCACCGCCCATCAGATTGTCAATGTAGTCGATATTAGAGCCGTCGATGTAGAACAGGCTGGTGGGGTCGACGAACAAACGCAGCCCGTGCTGCTCCCACACCATGTCATCCTCACGCCGCTGGTCGTCAAAGGTCATGCCGTACTGCATCCCGCCGCAGCCGCCGCCCTTGACAAACACGCGCAGGGCATGGGTTTCGGCCATGCCTTTCTGGGTCAGAATCCCACTCAGCTTTTCGGCTGCCGCCGGGGTCATCGTCACCATCGATCACCATCTCCTTTGTCTAGTTCGCACAGATCAAACTATTTCAAATACGATCCATCTACCGCGGGCGCGGCGCTGCACGCCCTGCCTGCGGCCTAGCCACCGATCTGATTCATCACCCGGTTATGCGCAAACTTGCCTTCGGACAAGCTGTGGCCCCAAGGTTTGTGATAAGCGCCGTCGCGCATCAGCGCCCGGATCTCGTCAAAGCTTGCCCCGGCGCGCAGCGGCGTCAACAGATCGACTTCGTCGTCGCGCAGCAGGCACAGCCGCAGTTTGCCGTCGGCGGTCAAGCGCACACGCCCACAGCCCTGGCAAAACGGCTCGGTCACGCTGCTGATAAAGCCCAGCGTGCCCATGGCCCCCGGGATGCGGAAGGGACGGCTGGGGTCTACATAGTCATAGCTCACTTCTTCCAGCGGCCCAAAGGCGGCTTCGACGCGCCGGCGCATTTCCCGGAATGGGACGACGTTTTCCTGCTGAAAATCGCTCACGCCGCCAAAGGGCATCATCTCGATAAAGCGCATTTCCCAATCGTTTTCCAGCGTCAGGCGCGCCAGGTCGACAATATCGTCGTCGTTGAAGTGGCGCACGACGACACAGTTGAGCTTGAGCGGCGTCATGCCTGCCGCTTCGGCGGCGCGGATGCCGCGCCACATGTCGTCGAATTTGCCCCAGCGCGTGATGCGGTTGAACTTCTCCGGGTTTAGCGTGTCGATACTGATGTTGACGCGGCGCAGCCCGGCCTCGGCCAGCGGCTGGGCCAGCTTGTCAAGCAGGATGGCGTTGGTGGTCATTGCCAAGTCTTCGATGCCCGGCACTGCGGCGATGGCGCGCACCAGTTCGACCACGTTGGGCCGGATCGTCGGCTCTCCGCCCGTCAGCCGGATTTTGTTGACGCCCAGGCTCGCCCCTACCCGCACCAGATAGAGCAGTTCCTCATCGCTCATCAGTTCATGGCGCGGGCGGAAGGTCATATGCTCCGGCATACAATAGACGCAGCGCAGGTTGCAGGCGTCGGTCAGGCTGATGCGCAGGTAATGAATATGCCGTCCGTAGCGGTCGAACACCTTCTCAATCGGGTATCCGTCCGGCGGCTCCAGCGTCACCCGCCCCAACGGACTTGTGTGGAGTGCTATGCTGTTACTCACGCCTGTACACCATTTCTTTCGACCAGTGGAATCGCCGCCGCTTGCGGGTCGCCCACCCGATAGGTGCAGCTGCCGCCGTCTTCGGCGATCACGCGGATGCGCTGGCAGGGCCGGCCCATCAGTTCATTGATCAACGCCTGATCCATCACGCACAGTTCCCCATGCTCGCCGGAGACGGCGGCATAGGGGCAGTTGCACTTGTGCAGCAAATAGCCGCCTGCGCTGTCCTCCGCCTCTTCCCAGCGGGCCAGATAGCCGCGTTCGTTGAGAAAGTGCGTGACCCGCTCCAGGCGCGCTTCGGTCGACAGACCGGCCAGATCGTCCTGTAAGTCGCGCGCAAATTCGTGCGCCATGGCGCGAAAGGCACAGTCTACTTGATCCGGCGGCAAGACCTGTTTCAACTGACGCACCAGCCCGGCGGCCAGGGCGGCGAAATTGTCGGGAAAAAGCTCATTCGCACCAGGCGTCAAAGCATAGACCTGCTGCGGACGCCCCACATTGCCCCTGCGGTCCAGCCGCTCCACACAGATCAGATTATCGCCCTGCAGGATGTCCAAATGATGGCGCACCGAAACCGGCGCCATCTCCAACGTCTCGGCCAGTTCGGCCACGGTAGCGCCGTTGCGTTCTTTCAGAATTTCCAGAATGTGCTTGCGTACCGCGTGCACGGCGTTCTCTTCCTGTCAGCCCATCCGCCGGGGTCGAGCGATAGTTTTACCCCTTGCGGAACTATACCATAGGGCTGGGTACGCGTCAATTATTCTGAAAATGGTGATAAATATTCTGGCCTTTGCGCCTGCCCTTGTAAGGGTTCCTTGCGTCCTTTGCGGTGAATTCTCTCAGTGTAACTCCAGGATCGCGACGGGGCCGTCTTGATAGAGCAGCGTGGCGCGGCCGGATTGCAGCAGGGAATCAACTTGCAGAATGGGTTCGGAAAAATGGCCGTTGGCGCCGATATAGACATAGCGCACGCCGCGGGCCAGCAGGCTGTCGACTACGCCCGCAATCTGGTCCGGGTCGCCCTCCAACTGCGCGACGAGGGCAGCCCTCTCTAATATCTCGCTGTGATAGGCCTGGCCGCCCAAACTCGTCAGCATCACCGCCGCGGTCATGCCGCGCCGGGTAAAATAGGGCAGCCAATAGCCGGCGTCGGTGCCGCCGGGTGTCGTGCCCAGCCAGTTGTACGTATTCACCGCAAAGATCGCGTCGGGCGGCAGGTTGTCTCTGATCCACGCCATCGCCCGCACATCAGCCTCGGCGACAAAGAGATTATCGGGCGCCATCTCACCCACGCGCTGTCTAGCGCCGGCCACGCCGGTCGCCAAGACGAGCGCGGCCAGCGCCACTGTCCCCCACTTGCGCCGTTCCGGCGGCAGCCAGTTCACAAGTTCCTGCGCGCCCGCGCCGATGATCAGTCCAAAGGGGAGATAGAGCATGATCAGCACCGCGCCCAGGTTGGTCACGTTGAGCACGGGGATGCCGAGCCGGTAGGCGTTGCCCACCGCCAGCAGCAGCAGCAGCCAGCCCGCGGCCAGCCGGCTTACCCGGTTGCCGGTCAGCAGGCCGGCGACGAGCGCCGCGGCGACGAGCGCCAGCAGCCATCTCCTGGCGGCCAGGACGGGGATGCTCGACCAGGGGAACTCATAATAGCCTGCCATCACCTCGGCCAATTGCTCCTGCGAGACCACGGTCTGCGTTTCCATGGCGCGGTTTGAAGCTGCGTAGACGGACAGCGCAGGCAGCAGCACCGGCAGCACCAGCAGCAGCGACATCGCCCCGACCCCGGCCATCCACAGCAGCGAGTGCCCCAGCGCGGCGCGGCTTTGGCGCTGCTGCCAGAGTAGACTGCCCAGGCTCACCGCCAGCAGCGGCAGATAGAAGGCCGCCACGCGGAAGTGCAGCAGAAAGACGCCTGCCGTCAGCATGGCGGCCAGCGCGCCCGACCAGAGCGCAGCACCCCGCCGCCTTTGCCACAGGCGCGGCCCCTCGGCGATGGCCGTATGCGTGACACACCAGGCGATCAGCAGCACCGCTTGGCTGGAGACCTGGGTAAAGCGCCCCCAATTGACATAGAAGGAAGGCATGTGCGACCACAGCCCGACCGCCACCGCGGCCACCAGCCCGCCCAGCCGGTAGCCCTTGCGCTCCAACACCAAATAGACGCCCAGCCCACACAGCCCGTTGAGGAACTGCGCCGTCCACAGCAGCGCCGTATGCGCCGGAACTTGCGCCAGCCACATCACGGCTGCGCTCAGGCTGTGCAGCCCCATGTGATACATGTCGAGTGGGATGGGGAAATAGGGTTCGAGCGTGCTGGGCAGCCTGCCCTGCTCGGCGGTTAGCTGTGTCAGCAGCACATGGTGCAGTGAATCGGCCTGGGCCGGGAAAGGATAGCGGTGCGCCATCCACAGCCGCGTGCCGAGGGTCAGACCAAAGACGCCCAGCGCCGCCCATTCGAGCGGCGCAAAGCGAACGATCTCACGCCAGTCGCGGCGCAGCCGCCACGCGGCAATGCCTGCCGCGACCAGCAGCAGCGCCGCCATCGTCATGGGCCCCAACGCGACGCCCGGCAGCAGCCGCAGCCCATAGAAGAGCAGCGGGTAGCTGACGATCCCCAGCCCCGCCGCCACGATCCAGCGCTGCAAGCCGGGCCACTCGCGCCAGATCCCGCTGATCGCTAACAGCGCCCAGCCTGGGATCCAGATCGCGATGACCAGTGTCAGGAGCAGCCGCAACTCGGTCCACATCGCTCCAACCGCCCCCGCTATTGGGAGTCGGTTGGGAGCGGCAGTTCGTTATAGACCAGCGGCCCCAGATCCACCTGCGCATCCGGCTCGACCGTGATTACCAGGTCTTCGTTGACGCCGGGTTTGCGCAGGATATAGCTGGTTGCGACCAGGTCCAGCACCAACCCATAGCGACCGGGCGGCACGTTGCTGATTACAAAAAAGCCGTTCTCGCCGGTGTTGGTCTGCGGCGACTCCTGGGCGCGATAGCGGAAGGCGGCGATGGCTCCCGCATTTTCAGTGCTGGTGAGGGCATCGGCGACGGCGATGATCATGCCTGCGACCGGGACTTCGCCTTGTTCGGAGCGCACCAGCAGCACGCCGGTCACCGCGCCGGTTCCCGGCGCAGTCTCGACGCGCGGCACGCTGGTCGAGGTCGCCAAGGGCGAGACATTCGGCTGCGCCAGCGGCGATTCAGGCGCACGCGCCAGCGGGGACTCTGGTTGCGCCTTCGGGGTTGCGGCTGGGGTCTCGGCGGCCGGCGCTGCCTCAGCCGGGGTCTCTGCTGGGGCTGTCTCTGCCGGAGCTGACGTAGGGGGGGCAGCCGTAGGCTCCTGGGCCGGGGCCGCTTTCCGCCCGCCGCACGCCGCCAGCGCCAGGCCCAGCAGCACAATCCCTAGCGTTAAAGCGGCTTTTCGTCCGATACCATCTCCAAAACGCATCATCATACCCACTTCGACTCCACTTGTGTACAACTCACTTGTATACAGTGACGGCAAAAGTAAGAGATGGCTGCGCGCAGCCATCTCTTACTTTTGCAACTGCTTCTACACGCCTGCGGCGATCAACTTACTGGGCTGCGACATTCGCGCCTTCAGATACCATCAGCCGGTCCATCGTCGGATTGGTCTGGCTAAGCTGGTTGACCACGCCGACGATCGACATCGCCGGGTTGGTCGTGCAGGTGCCGGAGCCGGCATAGCCGTCGGCGATGTTGTCCTTCTGCAGCGCGTTCATCACACCGCCGGGAGTCAGCGTGGCCTGCTGCGTGAAGCTCGACCCGGTGTAGCTGCAGGTGACGGTGGTATTGCCGTTGCCCACGTTCATGATGTTAAAGCCGGTCCAGAATTGGAAGTCGGCGCCTCTGCGGTCCTGGATCAAGGGCAGCACAACCTTGGCCGTCACAGAGCCGGGGTCGAAACCGCCGTAGGCCCCGCCGACGACGCCGGTGGTCTGGTTGACAATCACCGTCAAGTCTTGATCAGCCGAGTTGTCGGTGACTTCTGCCGCGCCCACGAAGCGCACGCCGTCGGCACAGGTGGAGTTCTCACCAGGGCTGTCACCCGGGGCAAAGGCACGCAGGGCAAAGGTCTCAGATTTCCCAGGCTGAATAGCCAGGGTTTCTGTGCAGGTGGTACCGATAGGGTTATTGGTGACCGGGTCCTTCGCCGGCGTATAGGTGACCGTGACATTTGTCGCCGCGTTACCAACGTTCTGGATCTGGACGCCCGTCTGATAACCGATGGCAGGTTGATAGTTGATCAAGGGCATCACCGGTTTTTTCGCCCCACCGGTGAAGCCGGTATAGGCAAACATGAGCGTGCTAGTTTCTTCCAGCACCGCGGCCACGATCGGTTGGTCGCTGGTAATGATCGCCGAGAAGACCGACCGGCCCTGCGGGTCGGCAGGATGGTTCTCCTGGCTCTGATAGAAGGTCTTAGACGCACTCGGCTTGATCACCACGTCGTTGATGACAACCCCATCGCTGTAGACAATATCGACCGTGGCTTCCGTGCTCGCCGTGTTCTGTACGGCAAACCAGGTGTTATAGCCAGAGTTGTTCTTCATTAACAGCGGCAGTTGTACTGTGGTCGCGCCTTCGTTAGCTGCCAGATAGGCAGCCGCGGCGGTGAAGCCGGGCGTGACAATGTTGGCAATCGCCGCCACTTCGACATCGGCGCTCACCACCATCGACCCCTTGAAGCCTTGGTCCAACGGCAGCGTTGCCGCAAAATAGGTGTTCGAGCCATTGGCCGTAATTGGGTCGGCCGCGACAACGGTCTTCTCAGTCCCGTCTTCCGTATAGGACTTGAGCGTCACGCTGCCCGCAGTACCCTGCAGGTTCTGCACTTGGACACCCGAGTCATATGAAGGAAATGCTTGGGCATAGACCGGCCCCAGGCTGGACGCCAGCAGCGACAGCGCCAGCGTCGAAGCAACTGCAATGCGAGTTGCAAATGACTTCATGCTACTTCTCCCTCTTGAAATGGACGTTGATGCGCCGCGCGCCTCGTCGTGGCGAGCCATGCACATGCCGATACTGCGGCTACTATAGGCCATCTCAGACGCCCACACAATACCCCAAGCTTGGTAAATTTGGCCCGATTTCCACCCAATCACGCCTACCCCTTTTGGGGTACTCCAGAGAGAAGGCCGGGATTCGCGGCCTGTGCCATGCGGCCCGCCCGGCGCGCTCACTGCGGGCGTGAGGCGGGCGTCGCCACGTCTTTGGGCGCGCGCGCCCGGCCCTGGCCGATCAACAGCACCACGCCGACGCCCACGATCTCAAAGACCAACAGCAGCAGCCGCACAAAGACTGCAACAAAAACTGCAAACGACGCGGGCAAGATGCGCGCCAGCAGCAGGCTCAACCCGACCTCGGTAAACCCCAAATTGCTGGGCAGGAAAAAGACCGTCACCGACAGCACGCCGACCAAGCTCCACACGCCCAGGATGTAGCCCAGATGCCCCGTCTCCGTAGGCAGCAGCGCTTGGATCGCCAAATAGACGATGCCTCCGCCTGCCATCCAGATCAGCGAATAGCCCACAACCCAGCGCAGCAACTGCGCCGCGCCCAGTTCGACAGGGATGGTTAGGCCAAACCTGGCCGCCAGCCGGCGCAGCACGCGCGGCTGCAGCAGCGCCAACCCGCCGCCCAGCAATACGATCAACGCCGTCCACTGGCCGCGGCCGATTGCATCCAGCGCCGAGCCTGCCAAGAAGCCCAAGCTCACCAGCACACCGGCCACCACCGACACCGCTAACTCGATCCCGCTCGCCACGGTCACCAGCCCCAGCGAATCCCCCTGGCGGCTGTAGAGATAGCCGCGCCCTGCCACATACCAGACTGTACCCGGCAGCCGTTTGGTCAAGGTCGTCAGGCAGTAATAGCGGATGTGCGTGCGCGTCCCCAACCGGCTGCCCAGCGCCGCCATGATGTCGGCCCAGACCGCCCCCGCCATCAGCAGCGCGACGAGATAGACGCCAAAGCCGGCTGCCAACGGTCGCCAGCGCACCTGCCAGTCATAGGACAGCAGCATGTACCGATCGCGCCAGAGCAGCGCGCCCAGAATACCCAGGGTGAGCGTTGCTAGCGCGATCATGACTGCCAGCGTTGCCGCGCGCGGCAACCGCCGCGTTTTGTTCATTGGCCGGCCAGCGTAGGGATATGGCGCGGCGACACGGTTGCGCGCGCCCGGCGGCACAAAAAGACAAAATGGTTCGCCAGGTTGACCGGCGTTAAGGCGGCCAATGCGCTGCGCACGATCCGCTGCGGGCGTCGCGCCAGCGCCGCGAGGTCGCGCCGGGTGCGCGGCCGCTCTACTTCGCCCCAAGTCACCAACCGCTCGATCTCCAGCCCGTTCTGCTCCAACAGCGCTCTCCACGTCCGGCGTGTGGCATAGCGCTGCAGCGGCTGCCCGTCGTCGAAGATCTCGCCGTAGTGCTGCACATAGCGGATATTGCCCAGCAGCCCAAACGCATTGGGCAGCAGGATACAGGCCCGACCTGTGGGTTTCAAGATACGCCCGATCTCGCGTGCGCCCAATGCCATATGCTCATAGTGTTCTAGGCTGCCGATATGCGTCACATAGTCTGCCGTGGCATCGGCAAAGGGAAGCTGCTCGCCGTCGCCGGCCACCCAGACCGCGGAGGGCGTGGCCCCTTGTGCCTTCAGCAGCCCCTGGTAGGCAAAATCCACTCCCACGGCGCGCAGCCCGCGTGCGGTCGCCAGCGCCACCAGTTTGCCCTGCCCACAGGAGATATCGACCAGTAGACCGTCCGGCAATGGATGGAGCAGATCGATGAGCCACAAGTAGAACGAATCGCGCAGCAGCATATCGCGCTCTTGAAAAAAGCGGTCATAAGCATCTTGCGTCGTTCCAGGTTCCAGCACTGCGCGATGACGAATCTCCAGCATGATGTTACTTGTTCACTCTCTCGATAGCATTTTTCGATGCCGTTGTTACCAGCACTGGCCCGCGCAAAATTCGGCTGGGCCAGAAGAAGATCGGCGCGCTCAACAGCCGCATCACGGGATGGTGCAGCAGGCGCAGCAGACGACGCTTGGTCGTCTCCCCCACGCCGGCGGCGTTCATCCAATAGTGGATGCTCAAGACCAGAACCAGATAGCCCGCAATGGCGCTGCTTTCGTCGATGACGTCGAATCCGGCCCGCTGCAGCATTTGGGCCAGTGTCTGCGGCGTGAAGACGTACAGATGGCGCGGCGCATCTAGACCCGCCCAGTAACGCCCAAACCATTGGGCATCCCAACTGGCCAAGTTCGGCACACGGATCACCAAGAGGCCGTCATCCTTGAGGATGCGATGGATCTCGCGCAGCGTCGCGGTCGGGTCATGCAGATGCTCCAGTACATCCCACAGCGTCACCACGTCAAACGATTGGTCAGGGTAGGACGCCTCCTCCAGGGTACCCGCAAAGACGTCGAGGGAGCGCTCGCGGCGTGCGATCTTGGCTACCTCCGGGGTGAGTTCCACGCCGTGCAGCTCCCACGTCCCCTGGCGGCGCATCCCGTCCAAAAACACGCCGGTGGCGCATCCCACATCCAGCAGCGCCCCTGTCTGCTTGTGGCGCGTGACAAAGCGTCCGCGCTTGCGCATTCCATAGTCGTAGGCCCACTGAAGCAGTCGTCCAGGCTGCCGCCCCTTCCCTGTTTGATAGAGTGGATATTCGGGTGGATAATGCTCGCTCATTTCGGCCAGGGTGGGGCGAGGATTTTGATAAACCAGCCCGCACTGGCTACACTGCACCAGGGTTGCTTCTACATCAAAGCGCTGCAGATAATAATCTGCCAGCGTATAGCGGTAGGACGCGCTTGGGCTGCCACACAGATTACAGGTCGTTGTTTCCATGCCTTTGCCCCAACTTGTCTTTGTCTGCGGCCGCGAGCCGGACTATATACGCAACGCCATGATCGCGGCCGTGCTGGCGCAGCACTATCCAACCGACCTGATCGCCGACAGCCGCCGCGGCTCGCTCAGCTTGCGGCTGGCGCGCCTGGCCCCGCGGCTGATCCGGCGTCTGCGCCGCCCGCACGACCTGATCGTTGTGGGCTTTTACGGCCATCCGCTGGTGCTGCTGGCGCGGCGCTTTAGCCGCGCGCCGATCCTCTTTGACCCCTTTGTCTCGACCTATGACACCCTGGTCGGTGACCGCGGGCGGATCGCAGAAGGGTCGCTTGCGGCGCGCGCGCTGCAAACACTCGACCGGAGCGCCCTGGAGCAAGCGACGCTCAACCTGAGCGACACCCAGGCGCACGCCGCCTACTACGCGGCCGCGTTCGGCGTGCCGCCTGAAAAGCTGGCCACACTCTATCTGGGCTGCAATGAGGCACACTTCTTCCCCCGGCCCGCCGCGCGCGGCGATCGCTTTGTCGTCTTCAGCTACAGCACCTATCTGCCCCTGCACGGCATGACCACTATCGTCGAAGCGGCGCAGCGCTGTCTTGGCTATCCCATCGAATTTCGCTTGGTCGGCAGCAGCGGCCCAACGCTGGCGGAGGCACGCGCCCGCGCCCAGAGCCTGGGGCTGACCAATGTCAGCTTTGTGCCGTCTCTCCCCTTCGCCGTCCTGCCTGAGGCCATCGCCGCCGCTGACCTCTGTCTGGGCGGCCACTTCGGCACATCCGCCAAGAGCCGGCGCGTCATCGCCGGCAAGAGCTACCAGTTTATCGCCATGGGCAAACCGGTGATCCTGGCGGACAATGCCGCCAACCGCGAACTGTTCGACGAGGGGGTGAACGCCGCCTTCTGTCCCCCCGGCGACCCCGACCGCCTCGCCCAGACGATCCTCGCCCTCTACCATGCGCCCGACCTGCGCCGCGGCCTGGCCGAAAACGCTCTCGGTCTCTATCGCCGCCGCCTCACCTGGCAGCGCCTCGGCGCAGACCTCCTCGCCCAAGTTCAGCGCCTACTCTAACCCATTTTCTTCCCTTCTTCTCTCTTCTTTGCGCCCTTTGCACCCTTTGCGGTGATACTATCTGTGTACCCGTCTACCATGCCGCGCCAGAGCGGGCCTAGCAGCGCCCGCTCCCCGCGCGCCAGATGCCCCACACTGGCGATCAGCGCCCGCCCCCACAGGTAGGGATGCACCAGCCAAGGCAGCTTGCCGTGGGGGTGGCGGCGATAGAACTGCACGCGCGCCCAAGCCCCACTATAGTAGGTCGTGGCCCTGGCGCGTTGGGCGCTGAGTGACACTTTGTGCCACATCTTAGCGCGCGGCACGCCGCGGATGCCAAACCCGGCGTCGCGCGCCCGGCGGCAAAAATCCGCATCCTCGAAGTAAAAGAAAAAGCTCTCGTCCAGGAACCCGATGCGCTCAAACACCGCGCGGCGCACCAACATGGCGCAGGCGGTGATATAGTCTACAGCCAGCGGCGCGCCATCGCCTGCCGCCACCGCATCGGGGATACGCCGCGGGATCGGCAGCCAGGTCTGTTCGTTGTCGCCAAAGCGCCAGAGACGGGCGGGCGCAGCGTGATAGTAGATTGCCGGCCCCGCCAACCCCGCCGCCGGGTCGCCGGCCAGCGCCGCGGCCAGGTAGGAGACCATTGCCGGATCGACGAGTGTATCATTGTTGAGCAGCAGCACCGACGCCGCGCCCTGGGCCAGCGCAAAGCGCGCACCGGCGTTCACCCCGCCCGCAAAGCCTAGGTTCGTCCCGGTCTCCAGCAGGTGAATGGCAGCGTCCGGCTGCCCCACGCCGAAGGCCGCTGACAGCCGGACGATCGAATCGTCGCACGAGCCGTTGTCCACCACCAGGATATACACATCGCCCGGCGGCGGCACAGAGGCCAGCAGCGAACGCACGCAGGCGATCGTCTCCTCCGGCAGATTCCAGTTAAGGATCACCACCCACAGCGGGTAGACGTTCGCATTCGCATCCGCCACGACAGGGGGATCAGCCACGGGCCGCCTCGCACAGCGCGCTTTCCATGCGGTCCATGACCGGCTCCCAGCTAAACTGGGCCGCAGTCGGTGGCCCGGCCTGCGACAGCCGCAGCGCCAGGTCGCGGTCGTCCAAGACGCGGCGCATGGCCCGCGCCAATGCTTGGGGGTCGCGCGGCGGCACGACCAGACAGTTCTCCTCGTGGCGGGCATACTCCATCCCGCCGCCCGAATCGGTCATCACGACCGGTGTGGCGCAGGCCATGGCCTCCAGCGGCGGCATGCCCAGCCCTTCGCCCCACGAAGCTGAGACAAAGAGATCGCTGCTGGCATAGAGGCGCGCCAGTTCGGCCTGGTCGGGGTGGAGAAAGAACTCATGCGGCACAGGCGTGTCAAAGGTGCAGGGCTGTTTGGAGGCAATGCACAGACACAGGTTGGGTCGCTGCGCGTGGAGCAGCGCCGCCGCCGCCAGAAATTCACGCAGCCCCTTGCGCGGGCGCATGTCGCCGACGTACAAGATGCGCTGCGCCGCCTGGGCCGGGCGTTGCGCCAGCGGCCGCGGCTGGAGCAGATGCAGATGGCTCAACCCAAGCCCCACCGTCTGCACCGGAATATCATCTGGGCCGTTCTCCCGCAGGATGCGCGTCCCGCTCTGCGACAGGGTCAGCGCCCGTTTGTGCCAGCGCAGCGCATGGCGCAGCAGCCATAATTCCAGCGGACGGCCCTCGAACATGGCGGGATAGTCCATAAACAGCCAGACAGGCTGCCCGCGGCGCAGCAGATGGGTGCTGATGTAGCCGGGAACGGTTGTCGGGGTGTGCGTGGCGATCACCACGTCCGAAGGCGGCACGGCGCGCGCCAGCGACCAGGCCAAGCGCATATGTTGGGCCAGACTGCGCCCCGGCCTCTGCATCGCGCTCGCGACCATCGTCACGGCGGGTGCGATCTCCCTCGCCATCCCGGCGTCGCAGCTTCCGGCGGGGATGATCAGAGTGACGGTATGGCCGCGCGCCGCCAGTCGGTTCGCATATTCGATCACAGCGCGCACGCCGCCCGACAGCCACAGCGAGGAAAGCAGAAAGCTGATGCGTAGCCCACTCATCGGTCGGTAGGGTCTGTGATGGGGTCTGCAATCGGCGCCCGCGTCTCCCGCTCCGCTTCCAGCTTGCGGATGCGGTAGAGCGTCTCTTCCATGATCTTGCGGTTAAAGCCGACCAGGTCGGCCACCAGCCCGATCAGCAGGGTCTGAAAGCCGACGATGGCGAGGATGGCCGCCAGGATCAGCGATTGGATATGCCCCGCGCCTGTGCCGGTCAGATAGAAATAGAGGAAGCGCAGCCCAATCGCCACGCCGAGCGCCAGCGCAACCAGCCCCAGCCCCATAAAGACGCGCAGCGGGCGGTAGAGCGTATAGGCACGCAGGATCGTCGCCGCTGAGTGCGAGAGAAAGTGCGGGATATGGTGCATGAGGCGCGAGGGCCGCGTCGGCGCGTTGGTCTCGATCGGCACGAACTCGATCGCCAGCCGCCGCGCCCCCGACTGGATCAAGGTTTCCAGCGTATAGGAATAGCTGCTGAGCACCAACATGCGCAGCGCAGTCTCGCGCGTCATCGCCCGGAAGCCGCTCGCCGCGTCGGGCACGTCCATCCCCGCGGCGCGCGAAACTACCCAACTGCCCAGGCGCTGCAGCAGCCGTTTGGTGGCGGAAAAGACCTGCACGCTGCCGACGCCGCGGTCGCCCACCGCCAGGTCGGCCCGTCCCGCCAGGATCGGCTCGACCAGGCGCGCAATGTCCGCCCCGCGATACTGGTTGTCGGCGTCGGTGTTGACGATGAGATCGGCCCCCTGGCGCAGACACATCTCGATCCCGGTGGCAAAGGCGTTGGCGAGGCCGCGGTTGTGCGTCACACGCACGATGTGATCCACGCCCAAGCGCCGCGCCACGGCGCTGGTCTCGTCGCGGCTGCCGTCGTCGATCACCAGCGTTTCGATCACATCCACGCCGGGGATCGCCCGCGGCAGGTCGGCCAACGTCGCCGGCAGCGTCGCTGCCTCGTTATAACAGGGAATCTGAATGATCAGCTTCAACGCACCCCAAGCTCGTGACTTTTTCTCTGCTTCTCTTCTCTGGCCTTTGCGTCCTTTGCGCCCTCTGCGGTGAAACCCTCTCTTCTCACCGCCGCGGCTCATGCCGTTTGCCGCCCAGGTTGCCCAGGAACATCTGGCGCAAGAAGCCCGGCCCCTCGCCGCTGGGTTGGGACGCGGGCGCATCGCTCCAACTTTTGATCAGCGCCTGCCCTTCCCACTGCGTATGCGCGGCCACCGCTTCCTCCAAGGCAGCCAACAGCGGGTGGGGCTGTCCTTCCGCCGCTTCACCCGGCCCATTTTCTTCTGTCTCGGCCTCCAGCATCGCCGCCCAGGCGGCCAACTCCTGCTGCATCTGGCGCAGGCGAAAGATCAGGTTTTGGCGGTTGGCGCGCAGCGCCGTATAGAGCGGCCCGGCATTTTCGCCGATGGCCGTGGCCCCGGCGAAGGGACGCCCGGCCAGCCGCCGCGCCTCACGCCAGCCCGCGCCGCGCGCGCTCAACGCCATCAACGCCGCACCCATCAGCAGCGGCAACTGCTCCACCCCGGCGCTGATGCCGTCATGCTCCTGCGCGTCTATAAAGAGCGGCGTTGCGCCCACGCGCTCGACAAAATCGCCGGCAAGCTGGATGGCGGCGGGGTCGGTGTGCAGCCCGGCGTCCAGCGCAAAGGTTGCCTTCTTGAAGAGATCGGCGTGCGGTTCAGGCCGCGCCCCCACCCCGGTCACGACAGGATGACCTGCTACAAAATGGGCGTGGCCGGGCAGATGGCGCGCCGCGGCCTCCAGCGCCGGCTGCATCAGGCTGCCCAAGGCAAAGACCAGCGTCCTCGGCTGAATCTCCTCGGCGATCAGCTTGAAGAGTTCGGCTTGCTCGTCGAGCGGCGCCGCGACCACGATCAACTCCGCCCGCTCCATCGCCTTGTATAGGTTCCATTCGGTGCGCTGCACCGCGCCCAGCTTGCGCGCTGTCTGGGCGACCTCCGGGCTTTTGTCGTGGCCGACGATCTCGAAATTGCCTTCTTCGCGCTGCAGCGCCAGCCCCATGCTGCTGCCCGTCAACCCCAAGCCGATGATCGTGATGATCGGTTTTGCCATCGTCTTTCCTTGTCTCAATTCGCCCCGTCGGCCCATTGTAGCGCGGCCAGCAGCCGCAGCCGATCGTCGCCGGTCGTATCTTGGCGCTCTGTCTCAACCTGGGTAGCTTCAAGGCGCACGTCCTGGTGATGCTCGATCAACCAGCAGGCCAGTTCGCCGCAGCCGTGCGCTGCGGCCCAGCGCGCGCCGATCGCGGCGTGTTCCAAATGGACATAGAGCGCATAGCGCCAGCCCGCGCCCGTGTCTGCCGCCCAGCGCCGCAGCAGGCGCGGCGCAAACCGCTCCATCAACACCAGCGGCCCGCGCAGCCACAGCCCCAAGGCCACACCCCCCTGCGCCGCGGCCACCTTGCCGGCGTCGTGCAGCAGCGCGGCCACGGCCAGGTCGGGCTGGTCATAGCCCGTGGCTTGCAGCGTGCTCAGCACATGGAAGCTGTGCTGCTGGGCGTCGGCGGGCATGGCCGTAAAGAGCGGCAACGCCTGCGGCCCCAGCAGATGCCGCGCCGTCGCCAGGTCCGCCGACGCCGGGCGCGCCTGCAGCCCGCGCCAGAATTGCCCCAGCCGGTAGGACACGCCGGTCATCCGTCATGCACCCCATTCGATCAAGGCGCGCAGGATGGCCGTGGTCGGCACGCGCACCACCTGCGGCACAAAAAAGATCACCGCCATCAGGATCAAAAAGCCATATTGGCTCAACTGCCAGCGCAGCCGCATGGTGTCGCCGGGCAGCAGCGCAAACAGCACATGCGACCCATCGAGTGGCGGAATGGGCAGCAGGTTAAAAACAAAGAGCAGCACATTGATCTGTACAAAAAACCAGCCAAACTGCACCGCAAACGACCCGGACAGCAGCTCCATGCGCAACAACACCACCGTGATCACCGCCATGACGAGGTTGCTCAGCGGCCCGGCCAGCGACACCAGGATCGACCCCCAGCGGGGGTCGATGTCGATGTTGCTTGGGTTCCACTGCACCGGCTTAGCCCAGCCAAAGCCGGTCAGCGCGATCAAGATCGCGCCCATGGGGTCGATGTGGGGCAGCGGGTTGAGCGTATAGCGGCCCTGGCGTTTGGGCGTGTCATCGCCCAGGGCCACGGCGGTGGCGGCGTGGGCGAACTCATGTACCGGCAGCGCCACAAAGATGATCAGCAGCACCGCCACCAGCCGCGCCGGACTCAAAAGCCCGCCGCCGCCAATGCCGACTGCCAGCCCATAGAGGACCAGCAGCCCTATAACTGCCACCGCGATCTTTTGGTTGGTGGTCAGCAGATTCCAGCGTTGCAGCATTCTTTTTCCTTCCCTGGCCGGCGCGCCTAAGCGCGGGCCGCACATTCGCATAAACGTCGGCCAATTATAGCATGTCTCCCCGATTTCCCCGCAGCGAGCACGGGCTGAGTGTATGTAACAAGTAGCCGGAACGTCAGCGCCCCCAATGCGCTGCCGGCGCACCTCTGGGTGCGCCGGCAGCCGGTTCGATATTCAGTTGCGGGCGCGGAACGCGCCGGCCTTAGCTGGTCACGCGCATCCAGGCGCGGCGCACGGCATCCTTGAATTTATCCCAAGGGCCTCAATCCTTCTCGACGACAGGCAGGGCGGCCTCCTCATTCCCCTTGAGCGTGCTCGCTATGCGTGGTGGCCGACAGACATCATTCAGTGGCCTCCTCATCCCCCTTGAGCGTGCGGCTCTTGCCGGCTGCCGCACTTGCAGCGGACGCAGCTGCCGTGCCCGTGGATGCCGTCTTCTGCCAATCGAGTTTGCGGCCATACAGATCGACCATGTCGTGGTGGCTCATGATGTCGACGGCCTTGTCGATGCGCTGGCCGGTGGTCTCCACCGAGACAAGCGCATGGCCGTGATGCAGCGCCTCTTCGTAATCCTCGGCGTCGTCGCGCGGCACGCCCATCGAGAGCAGGGCTGTGGTTGCGCCGCCGTTGGCCCACTGCGAGCGCTCGCCCTGACCGTTGTCGGGCAGATTCTCGTCCCATTCATACAGCCCGCGCGTGGTGTTGTCGCCCAGCATGATGCGGATCTTGCTGCGGCCAAAGCCTGCGCTCACCAGTTCGTTCAGGACACCCTGGGCTTCCGCCGATGTTTCATAAAGGCCTACTGCTGTCTTACCCATCAGATTTCCTCCTACTGTCTGTTCAATACTGCCCATTTCATGCCGGCTGCGTCTGCTCATGGGCAGTTGGCCCGCCTGGAGCCAGCTCGCGCGTGATGCTCACG